>JAKLER010000052.1 GCA_022711615.1 Acidobacteriota bacterium | reverse complement strand
CGGGACCTCGAAGCCGAAGACGGGGTCCTTGACGTACTCGACGCCGTGGAGCGTGCCGTCGAGGGCGGCGTTCAGGAGCGCGCGGGTGTAGCGGATGGAGATCCGCTTGCCGACGTTGTACGGGCCGCCGACCCAGCCGGTGTTCAGGAGCCAGCAGCTGACGCCGTAGCGCTCGATCTTCTTCTTGAGGAGGTCGGCGTAGAAGTAGGGGTGGTGAACCATGAACGGCCCGCCGAAGCAGGCGGAGAACGTCAGCTCGGGCTCCTTGCCGAGGCCCGCCTCGGTGCCGGCGATCTTGGAGGTGTAGCCCGAGATGAACTGGTAGAGCGCCTGGTCGGGGGTGAGGCGCGCGATCGGGGGCATGACCCCCTGCGCGTCGCACGTGAGGAAGATGATGTTCTTCGGGTGGCCGGCCTTCTTCTCGGGGACGGCGTTCGCGATGAACTCGAGCGGGTAGGAGCCGCGGGTGTTCTCGGTGATCGACTCGTCGTCGAGGTCGATCTTCCGCGTCACCGGGTCGAAGACGACGTTCTCGAGGATCGTCCCGAAGCGGTGCGTCGTCGAGTAGATCTCCGGCTCGGCCTGCGCCGAGAGCGCGATGACCTTCGCGTAGCAGCCCCCCTCGATGTTGAAGACCCCTTCGTCGCTCCAGCCGTGCTCGTCGTCGCCGATGAGGCTCCGGTTCGGGTCGGCCGAGAGCGTCGTCTTGCCGGTGCCGGAGAGGCCGAAGAAGAGGGCCGAATCGCCCTCCTTCCCGACGTTCGCGGAGGCGTGCATGGAGAGGACGCCGTCGAGCGGGAGGAGGTAGTTGAGGACGGTGAAGACCGACTTCTTGATCTCGCCCGCGTACTCGGTGTTGCCGATGAGGCAGACCTTCTGGTCGAAGCTCAGGGCGATGAACGTCTGCGCGTTCGTCCCGTCGATCGGCGGGAAGCCCTGGAAGCCCGGCGCCGCGATGACGGTGAACTCCGGGACGTGCCGGCGGTACTCCTCGAGGCTCTGCGGCAGGACGAACATGTTCCGCACGAAGAGGGAGTGCCACGCCTTCTCGGTGATGATCCGGACCGGGACGCGGTAGGCCGGGTCGGCGCCGGCGTAGACGTCCTGGACGAAGAGGTCATGCCCCTGCAGGTAGCCCTGGAGGCGGTTGAAGAGGTCGTTGAACTTCTCGGGGGCGTAGGGGCGGTTGTACGGGCCCCACCAGACGTGCCCCTCGGTGGAGGCTTCCTTCACGACGGCCTTGTCGTTCGCCGCGCGGCCGGTGTGCTTTCCGGTGTGGGCGACGACGGGGCCGCCCGCGACGATCCGCGCCTCGCGGCGGAAGGAGATCTCCTCGTAGAGCGCCTCGGTCGGGAGGTTCCAGTAGACCATCCGGAGGTTCGAGAGCCCGTGGTTCGCGAGCCCGTAGTCGGCCTTCCGCGCCGAGGCCTCGCCCTCGGCCGGGGTCTTGATCTCGAGCAGGTTCTTCACAGCCAGTCCCTCACGAGCTTCTTGTCTCCAACGTAGATCTCGTTGGGGGCGGACGGGTCGAGCGCCCACTTCATCCGGGCGATCCCCTCCTGGATCTCCTTGATCGTCCCCGCATACGAGAGGCGGAGGTAGCCTTCCATGCCGAACTCTCGCCCGGGTACGGCGACGACGAGCGCCTTCTTCAGGAGGAACTCGGAGAGCTCGACCGACTTCTGCGAGTAGGCCCGGAAGTCGGGAAGGCAGTAGTACGTGCCGTCGGGCTTGATCGTCTTCACCCCGTTGAACGAGGCGAGCTCCTGGAGCATGACGTTCCGGTTGTTCTCGAGCTGCAGCCGGAGGCTCTCCACGGCGCTCTGGAGCCCCGACATCGCTCCCTCGGCCGCGGCCTGGAGGAGGACGGAGACGGTCGTCGTGATCTGCCCCTGGACGTTCGTCATGATCTGGACGAGCGGCCGCGGCGCGATCGCCCAGCCGATCCGGAACCCGGTCATCCCGTAGAGCTTCGAGACGCCGTTGACGGCGATGACCTTCGAGGTCTCGGTGTCCTTCTTCGTGTACTTGAAGCAGCTGGGCGACCTCTTCCCGTCGAAGACGAGCCGGTGGTAGATGTCGTCCATGATCAGCCAGATCCCCTTGCGCTCGCAGAAGTCGACGAGCCAGGAGACGAGGCTCTCGGGGTAGAGGACGCCCGAGGGGTTGTTCGGGCTGTTGCAGATGATGACGCGCGTCGCGGAGCCCACGGACTTCTCGATGTCCTCCGGCCGCGGCACGAAACCGCCGTCCTCGGCCTTCACGATCACCGGGACGCCGTAGCACATCCGCACCATCTCGGGGTAGCTGACCCAGTACGGGGCGAGGATGACGACCTCGTCCTGCGGGTTCAGGACCGAGTAGAGGATGTTGAAGACCGACTGCTTCGCCCCGGCCGACACGATGACGTTCTCGGGGGCGACGACGCGGTCGTAGTTCTCCTCCGTGTACCGGATGATCTGCTTCTTCAACCCCGGCGTGCCGTCCGCCGGCGTGTACTTCACGTCGCCGGTGTTCAGCTTCGACGCAGCCGCGAGGATCGCGGCGATCGGAGCCTTGTTCTTCGGCTCGCCCGCGCCGAGATGGACGACCGCCTCGCCCTTCTCGCGCAGGAGACGGGCCTGCTCGTTCAGGCGGAGCGTCGGCGACTCCGCGATGGACTTCGCGAGCTGACTTACGCTCATGTCGTTGGGAACCTCCCTTTTCGCCGGTGGGCCGCTGGAGCCGTGCTCCGCGACGCCGAGGGCAACGCCGGATTGTACCGGCGGGGAGGCGTTCCCGCCCCGGGCGGGAAGCGCACCACCGGACCGGCTCCCCGGGACGGAGCCGCGTCCGGGCGGCGCGAGCCGGTCCCCGCGGGACCGTCCCGCTTCCGTGGGCCGGAACGGGGCCTCCGGGGACCGCCTCGGGGCGGGGGAGGAGCGGGTGCTAAGATCGGCGACGTTTGCGGGTCGCCCGGAAGGCCCCGGTGGGCGGCGACGCTGGCGGAGGAGTATGAGGAGTTCCGCGCTCAAGCCCGCGGTCGCCGCCCCTGTTCGGGAGCGGGTCTCGATCCTGGACAAGACGCGCCGGTACACGGTGCCCGACGAGATCAAGGCGGCCGGCGTCTGGACCTATTTCCGGATGCTCGAATCGGGGCAGGACCCGGTGGTCACCATGGACGGCCACGAGATGGTGATGCTGGGGTCGAACAACTACCTCGGCCTGGCCTCCCATCCGAAGGTCAAGGAAGCCGCGATCGCGGCGGTGAGGAAGTACGGCGCCGGCTGCGCGGGCAGCCGGTTCCTGAACGGCACGCTCGACATCCACGTGCAGCTCGAGGAGCGCCTGGCCGCGTTCATGCGGAAACCGGCCTGCATCACGTTCTCCACCGGGTTCCTCGCGAACCTGGGGGCGATCGGGACCCTCCCCGGGAAGGGCGACACGATCTACCTCGACCGCCAGGACCACGCCTGCATCTACGACGGGGCGCGCCTGGCCATCGGGGCGGAGGTCCGGAAGTTCAAGCACAACGACCCCGACGACCTCGTCCGGCTCCTGAACGCCCACCCCGACAAGGGCGGGAAGCTGCTGGTCGTGGACGGCGTCTTCTCGATGGAGGGCGACATCGCCCCGGCGCCGGCCTACGCCGAGATCTGCGCCGAGTACGGCATGGCGTTCATGATCGACGACGCCCACGGCATCGGCGTCCTCGGCAAGACCGGACGCGGGACGGCGGAGCACTTCGGCATCGAGGACCGCACGGACCTGATCATGGGGACGTTCTCGAAGTCGCTGGCGGCCATCGGCGGCTTCATCGTGGCCGACGCCGACGTCGTCAAGTACATCCAGCACAAGGCGCGGGCGCTCATCTTCACGGCGGCGCCCCCTCCGGCATCGATCGGCGCCGTCCTCGCCGCGCTCGACATCATCGAGGCGGAGCCGGAGCGGCGGCAGCACCTCTGGGACAACACCCGCTTCATGATGACGAGCCTCCGCGCGATCGGCTTCGACTGCGGCGAGTCGGAGACGCCGGTCATTCCGATCGTCGTCGGAGAGGACTACCTCGCGTTCAAGATGGCCAAGCGCCTCGAGGAGGAGGGGGTCTTCGTGAACCCCGTCGTCAGCCCCGCCTGCCCGCCGGGACGCGCCCTCATCCGGACGTCGTACATGGCGACGCACCGGCGGGAGCACCTGACGCGGGCTCTCGAGGCGTTCCAGAAGGTCGGGCGCGAGCTCGGTCTCGTCGGCTAGGCGCCGACCGGGGCCGGGCCGGAGCGGGAGGGACCGGAGCGTGGCCGAAGGGCTGTCCGTCGCCGAGGTCTCCTCCCGGAGCGACCTCGCGGAGTTCGTCGAGCTTCCGTACCGGCTCTTCGCGTCCGAGCCCGACTGGGTGCCGCCGCTCCGGTCGGACGTCCGCTGGGTCCTCGACCCGGCGAAGAACCCCTTCTGGAGACACGCCCGGCGGACCCTCTTCCTCGCCCGGCGCGGCGGCCGGGTCGTCGGCCGCGTCGCCGCGATCGCCGATGACGCACACAACCGAGTCCACGGCGACCGGACGGCATTCTTCGGCTTCTTCGAATGCGAGGACGACCCGGGGGCGGCGAAGGCGCTCTTCCACGCCGCCGAGGGGGCGGCGGGGAGGCTCCTGCCGGGCTGCGACCGCCTTCGGGGGCCGGTCAACCCGTCGATGAACGACGAAGTCGGCTTCCTCCTCGCAGGCGAGAGCGAGCCGGGGCCGCCGGTCCTGATGATGCCCTGGAACCCGGCGTACTACCTCGACCTCGTGGCCTCGGCCGGCTTCGAGAAGGAGAAAGACCTCGTCGCCCTCCTCGCGCCGATCGACGACCGTTCCTTCGCCCGCCTCGGCCGGATCACCGACGCGGTCCGCCGGAGGAATCCCGAGCTGACGTTTCGGACGATCCGGATGGACCGTTTCCCGGCGGAGCTCGCGAAGGTCAAGGAGGTCTACAACGCGGCCTGGGAGAGGAACTGGGGCTTCGTGCCGATGACGTCGGAAGAGATCGACGCGATGGCGAAGAAGCTGAAGGACCTCCTCTACCCGCCGATCGTCTGGTTCGTCGAGTCGGGCGAGAGGCCGGTCGCGTTCATGCTCGGCATGCCCGACTTCAACCAGGTCCTGATCCGGATGGGCGGTCGCCTCTTCCCGTTCGGGTGGCTGAAGTTCCTCCTCGGCCGGAAGAAGGTCGACCGGGTCCGCCTCATGGCGTTCGGGGTCCTGCCCGAGTACCGGCGGAAGGGGCTCGACGCCGTCTGCTACTTCGAGGGCTACAAGGCGGCGATGGCGGCCGGCTTCAGGACGGTCGAGTTCTCCTGGATCCTCGAGGACAACCTCGACCTGCTGAAGCCGATCGAGGTCTTCGAGGGGAGGCTCTACAGGCGCTACCGGCTCGTCGCCAGGACCGTCCCGTCGGCTTCCTGACGGACCCTCCGGGCGACCGCCCGGGCGAGGCCGCCGACCGCGAACGCGAGGACGAGGCCCGCGAGGACGTCGACGACGTAGTGGTACCGGCAGGCGACTGTGGCCAGGACGAGGCCGGTCGCGAAAGGAAGGAAGGCGAGGAACGTCTTCCGCGACCGCCGGGCCGCCTCGACGAGGACCGCGACCGTCACCATCGTGTGCCCAGAAGGGAAGCAGTTCCGCCGGCTCGTCTCGAGACGGTCTAGGGTGTCGTCGATCGCCTTCGCGACCGTCCCGCGGGGAAGGGGACCGTCGTGCGGCACCGTGAAGCGGGGTCCGATCGCCGGCACGACGAAGTAGCCGGCGTAGCTGACGTAGAAGACGAGGAGCATCCCGAAGACGTAGGCGGGGAAGCGCGCGCCGGGGCTCTTCTCCCGGAGGTCGTCCTTCCAGAGGAGCGCACCGAGGACGATGGGGTGGAAGTAGTAGAGGGCGTAGCAGACGGTGAGGACCTCGAGGGCGGGAGGCCCCAGGAACGGCTCGAGGAGCCGCGTCGGGTCATCGCCGCCGAAGAGGAGCCGGTCCGCCGCGACGAGGAGGGGATCCAGGTCGACGGAGCCGGCACCGAGGACGAACGGGCCGAGGTTGTCGAAGACGAGGAGGAGCGGCAGGATCGGCCCGAAGTCGGCGACGCTCGCGAGGAGGCTCCCGGGGGCGGGGCGCCGGCCCCGGACCGCGGCGAAGACGAGCGGGAGGAAGAACGCGGCCGCGACCTTCGCGAAGGCGGCCGGCGCCGAGGCCGGGACGCCGCCGGCGAGCCCGACGGCGAGAAGGAGGGCCGCAGCCCCGCACGTCAGCAGGTCGGCGAGCGCGAAGCGCACGGCGCGTTGTAGCACGCCGAACCTATAATCGGCCGATGCTTCGGATCGGCCTCGCGACCCTGCTCCTTCTGCTCGCTCCGGCCGCGCTCGGGGCGGGGACGGAGGTCGTCGTCGTCGACGTCGACACGGACATCAACCCCGTCACCGCCGAGTTCGTGAAGCGGATCGTGGAGGAGGCGGCCGCCGAGGGGGCCCCCGCCGTCGTCCTCCGGATCAACACCCCGGGCGGGCGGCTCGACTCGACCCGGGAGATCACGAAGTCGATCCTCTCCTCGGAGGTCCCGGTCGTCGGCTTCGTCCACCCGCCCGGGTCTCAGGCCGCCTCGGCGGGCTTCATCATCCTGATGGCCTGCGACGTCGCGGCGATGGCGCCCGGGACGAACGCCGGCGCCGCCTCTCCGGTCGGCGGCGGGGGCGAGGAGCTTCCGAAGACGATCGGCAAGAAGGTGAGCGAGGACGCCGCCGCCCTCGTCCGGTCGCTCGTCGTCCCGCGCGGGAGGCCCGTGGACGACGCGGTGAAGACGATCACCGACGCGCTCTCCTACTCGGAGTCCGAGGCGAAGGCGAAGGGGCTCGTCGAGATCGTCGCCCGGGACGTCCCCGACCTCCTGAAGCAGCTCGACGGGAGGCCGATCAAGCGGGTGGGGAAGCCCGACGCGACGCTCGCGAGCGGGGCGTTCACCTCGCGGACGGTTTCGAGGACGCCGCTCGAGAAGGCGCTCGGCGTCATCGCGAGCCCGATGGTCGCGGGACTCCTCTTCCTGATCGGCATCGTCGGCCTCTACTCCGAGTTCCAGAACCCCGGGGCGATCCTTCCGGGCGTCCTCGGGAGCATCTGTCTCCTCCTCGCGTTCTTCGCGATGTCCGTACTGCCGACGAACTGGGTCGGGATCGGGCTCGTCCTCCTCGGGGTCCTCTTCTTCTTCCTCGAGGTGAAGTTCACGACCCACGGCGTCCTCGCGATCGCCGGCGGCGTCTCGATCATCCTCGGGGCCGTCCTGCTGTTCCACCGCGACGAGTTCGCGCCGAAGGCCGAGCTCTGGTTCGTGGTGGGCGGGGCGGTCGTGACGACCGTCATCCTCGCGGGCCTCTCCCTCATGGCCCTTTCCGTCCAGCGCCTCCCCGACCGGACCGGCGTTGCGGTCCTCGTCGGCCAGGTGGCGCCGGTCCGCGTCGGCGCCGCGGGCGCCCTGAGAGTCTTCGTCGACGGAGCGCTCTGGGAGGCCCGGAGCGCCGCACCCCTCACGGACGGGCAGCTCGTCGAGGTCACCGGCGTCGACGGTCTGGCGGTCCTCGTCAAGCCCACGGCACGGAGCGAGAAGTCATGAACGTGCTTCCGAACCCGATCTTCATCGCGGCGATCTTCGTCGTCATCTTCTTCCTGTCGAAGTGGGTGAACATCCTCAACGAGTACGAGCGGGCCGTCACGTTCTGGCTCGGCCGCCTCGCGCCGGCGCCGAAAGGCCCGGGCCTGACGCTCATCTTCTGGCCGTTCGAGACGATGGTCCGAGTCGACCTGCGGACGATCACGCTCGACGTCCCGCCGCAGGACGTCATCACGCGGGACAACGTCTCGGTCAAGGTGAACGCCGTCGTCTACTTCCACGTCATGGACCCGGCCCGAGCCATCGTCAAGGTCGCGAACTACATGTACGCCACCTCGCAGCTCGCCCAGACGACGCTCCGTTCCATCCTGGGTCAGGCCGCCCTCGACGAGCTCCTCTCCGAGCGCGAGAAGCTGAACGAGAGCCTCCAGGAGATCCTCGACAAGCACACCGACCCGTGGGGGATCAAGGTGACCATGGTCGAGGTGAAGGCCGTCGACCTCCCGATCGAGATGCAGCGGGCGATGGCCAAGCAGGCCGAGGCCGAGCGCGAGAAGCGAGCCAAGATCATCCACGCCTCCGGCGAGTTCGAGGCGTCGAAGCAGCTCGCCGAGGCGGCCCACGTCATCGCCACGGAGCCCGCCTCCATGCAGCTGCGCTACCTCCAGACCCTGACCGAGATCGCCGCCGAGAAGAATTCGACGATCCTCTTCCCGGTGCCGATCGAGATGATGGCCCTCCTCGGCCAGAAGATGGCGAAGGACGTGAAGTGACCGAGGAGAAGGACGGGCCGGTCCACTACCAGGTCTCGGTGACGGGCCGGCAGGCCGCGGCGTTCTTCCTCGTCCTCCTCGCCGCCCTCGGCCTCTCGTTCTTCTTCGGGATGAAGACGGGGGCGGCGGCGAAGCGGGGGCCGGACGCCGTAACGGCGCTCGCGGCGCAGTCGGACCTTCCCGTGCGGCTGGAGGCGGACGAGGGCTCGGACGCGTCGCCGACGCCCCTTCCGACGGAGGCTCCGCTCGGCTTCTCCTCGCCCGGCCCGGCCCGGGCGAAAGAGCCCGCTCCGACACCGCGCCCCGAGCCGGTCGTGAAGGAGGAGCCTGCGCCGGCGCCGGTCGTGAAGGAGCTCTCGCCGGAGCCGACGGCCGTGCCGAAGGCGGCGCCGGCCGACGCACGCGGCGAGGAGGGGCCGTTCTGGGTCCAGCTCCTCGGCACGAGCAGCGCCGAGAAGGCCGACGCGCTCGCCAAGAGGCTGAAGGCCGACGGGTTCCGTCCCGACGTCTCCCTCGTCCCCGGGAAGAAGGGCCTCTTTCGCGTCAGGATCGGACCCTACCCCGACCGGGCGCGGGCCGAGGCCGCGATGAAGAAGGCCGTCGCCGCCGAGAAGCTCGATTCGAAGCCGTTCCTCTCGACCGGGAAATGAGCCGCCCCCTCCCGGTGCGGGGCGAGCCCGCGCTTCCCCCGTGGATCCGCGAGCGGAAGGTCCGGCTCTCCGGGCTCCACGAGCTGAAGAAACTGATGCGGACGCGGGGACTCCACACCGTCTGCGAGGAGGCGCGCTGCCCGAACCGGACCGAGTGCTTCGAGCGGAAGACCGCGACGTTCCTCGTCTGCGGCGACGTCTGCACGCGCGCGTGCGGCTTCTGCAACGTGGCGTCGGGCCGGCCCGCCGCCCTCGACCCGGAGGAGCCGGCGAACGTGGCACGCGCCGTCGCCGAGATGGGGCTCGAGCACGTCGTCCTCACGTCGGTCGACCGCGACGATCTCCCGGACGGCGGGGCGGCCCACTGGGTGCGGGTCATCGAGGCGGTGAAAGCGCTCGAGCCGAGGAGGGCGGTCGAGGTCCTCACGCCCGACTTCCAGGGGGACGAGACCGCGATCGACCTCGTCGCCGACGCCCGCCCCGACGTCTTCAACCACAACGTCGAGACGGTCCCGCGCCTCTACCCGACGGTGAGGCCGAAGGCCGTCTTCGAGCGCTCCGTCGCGCTCCTGGCGCGCGTGAAGGAGCGGCAGCCGGGGACGGTGACGAAGTCGGGCCTGATGCTCGGCCTCGGCGAGGAGGACGCGGAGGTCCTCGAGGTCTTCCGCGCGCTCCGCGCCGCGGGCGTGGACGTCGTGACGGTGGGGCAGTACCTCCGGCCCGCGGCCTGGAACCTCCCGGTCGTCTCGTACGCGACGCCCGAGCGCTTCGAGTCGCTCCGCGCCGCGGGCGAAGCGCTCGGCTTCTCGTACGTCTTCGCCGGGCCGTTCGTCCGTTCGAGCTACCGGGCCGAGGAGGCGCTCGCCGAGTCGGCGCGCCGCCTCTCCTGAGCGGGATGGGGTTTCCCTTCGGACCCTTTCGCGCGCGGGCCGCGGCGGCGCTCGTCTCCGGACTCCTCCTCGGCCTGACGTTCCCGAACGCTTCGCTCGTCCTCCTCCTGCCGGTCGCGATCGTCCCGTTCGGCCTCGCCCTTCACGGCGCCTCGCCCGGCCGGGGCGCCCTCCTCGGCGGGCTCTTCGGCGTCGCCTTCTGGCTGACGACGTTCCCGTGGATCTTCCACGTCGTCCACCGCTTCGGCGGGCTCTCGGCGCCGCTCGCCTCCCTGGCGCTCCTGATCGCCGCCTGTATCCCGAGCGTCGCGTTCGCCGCGATGGGCTGGGCCGCGGCCCTGGCCGCGCCGCGTACGGCCGCGGCGAGGCTCCTCGTCCTCCCGGCCGCGTGGGCCGCCCAGGAGCTCCTCCGGACGTACGCCTTCTCCGGGTTCCCGTGGGCCCTCGTTTCCTACCCTCTCGCGCCGTGGCCGGTCCTGACGCAGACGGCGGCCCTCGGCGGGGCCGCGCTCGTCTCGTTCCTCGTCGTCCTCGTGAACGCCGCCCTCGCCGAGGCGATCCGCGCGAAGGGGCGAGCGCGGCTCGCGAGCGCCACCGTGGCGGCGGCGGTCCTTCTCGGGGCGACCGGCTTCGGGGCGTGGCGGCTCTCCCGTCCGTCGCCGGAGGCGCGCGACCGCGCGCTCCGCGTCCTGATCGTCCAGCCGAACGTGGCGCAGGACGTGAGGTACGCTCCGGGGGCCGCCGAGCGGATCCACTTCGACGTCACCGGCCTGACGCGGGCCCTCCTTCGGAAGGCGCCGGCCGACCTCGTCCTCTGGCCGGAGAGCGCGACGCCGTTCGCCTGGCCCTGGTCCGACGGGCTGCGCGAAGACCTCATGCGCCTCTGCCGCGAGGAGCGGACCGCGCTCCTCTTCAACACGGTCTGGTCCGACGCCCCCCTCGACGCCGCCGCTCCGTACTTCAACTCGGCGCTCCTCGTCGACGGCAACGGCCCCGTCGGGGAGCCGTACCACAAGCTCCGCCTCGTCCCGTTCGGCGAGTACGTGCCGGCGCCGTCCCTTTTCGGCTGGGTGAACCAGGTGAGCCGGGAGGCGCCCGGCGCCTTCACTCCGGGGACGCGGGCGATCCCGCTGGAGCGAGGCGGCGTGCGCCTCGGCGGGGCGATCTGCTACGAGGTCGTCTACCCGTGGATCACGCGGGCGCAGGTCGCCGCCGGCGCCGACGCGCTCTTCACGCTGACGAACGACGCCTGGTACGGCGACGGCGGCGCCCAGGAGCAGCACTGGCAGGCGGCCGTCTTCCGGGCCGTGGAGACGGGCCGCCCGATGCTCCGCGCGGCGGTGACGGGGATCAGCGGCTGGGTCGACGCGCGCGGGCGAACCCTCGCCCGGCTCGGCCCCGGCGCACGCGCCGGCATCGCGGGGACGCTCCGCGTCCCGCCCCGCGGCGAGACGACGCTCGCGACGCGCCTCGGCGACGCCCCGGCCGTCGTTTGCGCCGCGGCGCTCCTCGTGGCTATCCTCCGCGCCCGGGCGTCGGCTCGCCGCGCGCCCTCCCACGTCTGACCAGGAAGGACCCCCGCACATGAACGAGGAACGGATCGAGAAGCTGACGGCGCTCGCGACGCAGGTCGAGGCGCTCCGGGGGTATCTTTGACGTCCACCGGGCGGAGAAGGAGAAGGCCGAGCTCGAGGCGCGCGCCGGCGCGCCCGACTTCTGGAACGACGCTCCCGCGGCCCAGGAGACGCTGAAGAAGCTGAAGAGGGCCGACACGGTCCTCTCGGACGACACCGCGTTCCGCCAGAAGCGCGAAGAGCTCGAGATCCTCGCGGAGTTCCTCCGGGAGGGGGAGGCCGTGGAAGCGGACGCCGACACCGCGCTCTCCTCGATCGCGTCCTGGGCGCGCGAGCGCGAGCTGCGCTTCAAGCTGACGGAGCCGGAGGACGAGCTCCCGGCGCTCCTCGAGATCAACGCCGGCACAGGCGGCACGGAGGCCCAGGACTGGGCCGAGATGCTGATGCGGATGTACCTCCGCTACGGCGAGCGGAAGGGGTGGAAGACCGACGTCCTCGAGGTCTCCTACGCGGACGAGGCGGGGATCAAGAGCGCCACGATCCGCTTCGAGGGGGAGTACGCCTACGGCCACATGAAGGCCGAGCACGGCGTCCACCGTCTCGTGAGGATCTCTCCGTTCGACGCGGCGGCTCGCCGCCACACCTCGTTCGCCTCGGTCTACGTCACGCCCGAGGTGGACGACACGATCGAGATCGAGATCCTCGACAAGGACCTCCGGATCGACACGTTCCGTGCGGGCGGCAAGGGGGGCCAGCACGTCAACAAGACCGACTCCGCGGTCCGGCTGACGCACCTCCCGACCGGGCTCGTCGTCGCCTGCCAGAACGAGCGCTCGCAGCACAAGAACAAGGACTTCGCGATGAAGGTCCTGAAGTCGCGCCTCTACCAGCGCGCCGTCGAGGAGAAGCGGGCGGTGGAGGAGAAGCGGGCGGGCGTGAAGATGGAGATCGGCTTCGGCTCGCAGATCCGCTCCTACGTCCTCGCCCCGTACCGCCTCGCGAAGGACCACCGGACCGGCTTCGAGATGGGGGACGTCGACCGGGTCCTCGACGGGGACCTCGACGGCTACGTGGAGGCCTGGCTCCAGATGGCCGTGAAGAAGGGGGAGAAGCACGCCCGCGAGAGGAAGAGCGCGGACGCGCTCCTCGAGGAGGAGCCGTGACCGAGGCCGCTCCCTGGATCCTCGAGATCCGGCGGCGCCTCGAGCGCGAGCGGGTTGTCCCCGACGTGGTCCGCGAGATCGCCGAGGGGACACCCGACGCCCGTCCCGCGGCCGTCCTCGTCCCTCTCTACGTGAGGGAGAGGGAGCTCTGGACGCTCCTGACGAAGCGGAGCGAGACGGTCGAGAGCCACCGCGGGCAGATCGCGTTCCCGGGAGGGATGGAGGCGCTCGACGACGCCGGCCCGTGGGAGACGGCGATCCGGGAAACGGAGGAGGAGATCGGCCTGCCCCGGAAGGCGATCCTCCGGATCGGCGAGCTGCCGGGCGTGACGACGTTCACGGGGTTCCGGATCCGCGCGTTCGTCGGGGCGATCCCGTACCCGTTCGACGTGCGGCACGATCCGCGCGAGGTCGACTCGGTGATTCAGGTTCCCATCCGCGCGCTGATGGGTCCGACGCTCGTCGAGGAGCGGGCCGTGACGTGGAAGGGGCGATCGATCCCGACCCCCGTCTACCACCTGAAGGGGCACGTGATCTGGGGCGCGACGGCCTTCCTCGTCTCGAGCCTCCTCGAGGCGCTCGTCGACGAGGGGCGGCCGCCGGCCTGACGGCGGGGCGGCCGCTTCAGCGCTTCGGCGCCGGGGCGGGCGGAGGAGGAGCGGCGGCAAGCGCCGCGACGACGCGCGCAGCCGCGGCCGCCTTCTCGAGGTTCCCGGCGGCGACGGCGAGGCCCGGGTCGGCCGCCCGCGCCTTCTCGAAGAGGGCCTGCGCGTCTCCCCACCGTCCTTCGGCGTAGGCGACCGCGCCCGCCTCGTTCAGGAGCGTCGCGTCCCTTCCGGAAGCGGCGGCCGCCAGCGTGGCTCCGGCCCCGGCGAGGTCGCCGGAGAGTCGCTGGGCGCGGGCCAGCGCGAGGAGCGTGTCGGAGTCGGCGGGCGCGGCCGCGAGGGCCGTCCGGAGCGGCTCCACCGCGTCGGCGGACCGGTCGGTGGCGAGGAGGAGGACGCCCAGCCCGCGCAGGGCGGGGAGCCAGGCGGGGTCCGCCCGGAGCGCCTCCCGGTACTCCCGCTCGGCCTCGGGGAGAGAGCCTTTCCTCCGGAGCGCGGCCGCGAGGCTCGCCCGGACGGGGGCCCGGTCGGGGGCCAGCGAGGCCGCCGTCATGAGCGGCTCGAGGGCGGCGTCGACGTCACCCGCCTCGAAGAGGACGGCCCCGTATTCGGAGAGGACCGCGACGTCGCTCGGGAGGGCCCGGACGGTCGCGGCGAAGACCTGCCGGGCCATCTTCGTGTCGCCTTCGGCCCGGGCCCTCCGCCCGAGCGTCGTCAGGCGGTCCGCGTTCCGGGGGTTCAGCTCGACGGCGCGCCGGAGGAAGTCGAGCGCCTCGTCGAACCGCTTCTCCTCGAGGGCGACGCCGGCGAGGGCGAGGAGCGTTCCCTCGTTGCGCTCGTCGAGACGGAGCGACTGGCGCCACATGGCGTCGGCGAGGGCCCTCTCGTTCCGGAGCGCGTACGAATCGCCGAGGAGCCGGTAGCCCTCGCTGGAGGAGGGCTCCATCTCCACGACGCGGTTTGCGGCGGCCTGGGCGGTGAGGGCATCGCCGCGGTTCAGCGCTTCGCGTCCGAACGCGAGGAGGTCCGTGGCCGACGAACCCGCGGCGGGAAGGCCGGCCGGGCTCGGCGGAGCGACCGCCGGGAGCGGCGCGATGGGGACGTTCTCTCCGAGGGCGCGGCGCCGGGCGAGGGCGGCCTGGTCGGAACGACCGGACCGCTCGTAGGCCTGCGCGAGGAGCGCCCAGGCGTCCCGGTCGAGCTTGTCGTGCGGGTAGTTGCCGAGGTCGTAGGCGACCTCGGCGAAACGGCCGTCCTTGAGCTTCTCCTCCGAGGTCCGCTTCAGCTCGGCGAGGTCGGCGAGAGCGGCCGGAGCGGCCTTCGCGACCTCGGCCTTCACCTCCTGCCAGAGCTTCCGGAACTCGGGGGTGAAGAGCTGCTCGACGATCTCGAGCGCGGGGTCGTCGGCGAAGGCCGCCGTCAGGCTCTCCCGGGCGTCTGCCGCGTTCCCGGCGTTCAGAGCGGCATAGGACGCCTGCATCCGCAGTCGGCCCCGCCGCTGCGGATCGGACGCGGCGGTTGCCGCCTGGTCGAACTTCACGGCGGCCTCGCGGAACTTCCCGGCCCGCGAGGCCGCGCGCGCGTCCCTCTCCAGGGACTCGGACGCCGGCTGCGCGAGAGCGGGAAGGGAGGCGAGGAGCGCGGCGGCGGCGAGGAGGAGTCGGACGCGGGTCACGCGCCGATTCTAAGGGCTCCTACTTTCGCCGAAGCTCCAGCCGGACGTCCTCTTTCTCCTGCTCGTAGACCGAGACGACCGCTTCCGCGGGCTCGAAGCCGGGCAGCCGCGCCTCGACGCGCCGCTCTCCGGCGGCGACCGTCTTCTTGAGCGGCGCGTTCCCGGCCCTCCCGACCCGTTCCCCGTCGATGAAGAGCTCCGCCCCGACGGCGTCGGGGTTGACATGGATCCAGAGCTGTCCGAGGGGCGGGAAGTCGGCGCGGACGGGGACGCTCTCGCCGGGCTTCACCTCGAACGGGACGCGGATCGGGCCGAAGCCCCCGCTCTCGAACGACGCGACGTGCCGGCCGGCGGCGAGGCGGATCGGCTTCGCGGCCAGGACGCCGCCCTGGGCGCGCCCGTCGATCGCGACCTGGGCGTAGACGTTCGAGGAGACGAGGGCCGTCCCGAGGGGCGCGGTCGTCGGCGAGGGAGTCGCCGTGGCGGGCGGCGGCGGCGCGGTCGGCCCCGGCGTGGGCGCAGGCGGCGGAACGGCCGCGGGCGCCGGCGTCGAGGTCGTGACCGGATCGGTCTCGAGCTCCGGCGACGGGGTCTTCTTCGCCCCGGGTCCCAGCAGGACCCAGGCGAGGCCTCCGCCGACGACGACGAGGATCGCGAGCGCCCCGAGGAACACCTTGAGGGCGCTTCCCGTCTCCTCGGGATGAGGCAGAACGGGCGGGGCCGCGTCCGAGCGCTCGGTGTGGAGCTGCAGGTCGGCGGCGACGGACGGTCCGCCGGCCGGCCGGAAGACCCTCTCGTCGAGCCGCGCGCTTCCGGGACCGCGCGGTCCGGCCTCGGACGGGACCTCGGGGGCGGCGGGACGGGGAGGGGCGCCGACCGGCCCCGAGAGGACCGTCAGGACCGACTCCAGGTCCGCCTTCATCTCGGCGCAGGAAGCGTACCGGTTCGTCCGGTCCTTCTGCAGCGCCTTCTCGACGATCCGGACGAGCTCCGGGGGAAGGCTCGGCGTCACGTCCGCCGGGGACGGAGGAGCCTCGTTCATGATCTTGTAGAGGACCGTCGAGATGTGGTCCCCGGTGAACGGGCGGGAGAGGGTCAGGAGCTCGTAGGCGAGGATTCCGAGGGAGAAGACGTCGGTGCGGGCGTCGACGGCCTCGCCCCGGATCTGCTCCGGGGCCAGGTAGGACGCCGTTCCGAGCGTGATGCCGGTCTGCGTCAGCGTCGACTCGGAGACCATCGACTTGGCGATGCCGAAGTCCATGATCTTCACGGTCCCGTCCTCGAGGATCCGGATGTTGGACGGCTTCACGTCGCGATGCACGATCCCGGCCGTGTGGGCGTAGTGAAGCCCCTCGCAGATGTCGGCGAGGACGCGGACCCGCCACGCGAGCGGGAGGTCGTCCCTCCGCTTGATCTTCCGGTCGAGGTCCTCGCCCGTCAGGAACTCCTGGACGATGAACGGCAGGCCGTCGTCGCTCAGGCCGAAGTCGTAGATCGTCGTGATGTTCCTGTGGTGCAGGTTCCCGGCGAACTCGGCCTCCCGGAAGAACCTCTTCCGGAGCTCGTCCTCGTCGCTCTGGCAGGTCTTGATGGCGACGGTCCGCTTGATGTACGGGTCCCGGCCCTTGTAGACGGTCCCGAAGCCGCCGACGCCGACCTTCTCGAGGATCTCGTACTTGCCGACCTTCGCGAGCATGCCCGTCCGGCGAGGGTAACATGCGCTCGCGTATATTCCTCTCCCGTGAAGGCTTCGCTCGCTTCCGCCCTCCTCGCCGCTGCGCTCGGGGCGAGCGCGTGCCGGGACGCCGCCCCGGCCCCCGCATCGGCGGAGCCGCGGCGGCCGGGCCTCTCCCTGCGCGAGGCGTATCGGCCTCCCGACGACGGCGTCCTGACGACGCCCCAGGTGGAGACGTTCCTCAAGGTGCGCGAGGCGACGCTCCGGGTCCGGGCCACGGCCGCGGGGAACGCGCCGCTGGAGGGGGAGGAGGGGATCTCCGACGCCTCGGAGGCGCGCGCCGCGGAGGTCCGGGCGGCCCGTTCGCTCTCGGTCCGCGTCGACGAGTACTTCTGGGTGCGGGAGCGGATCCTCGAGGCCGAGGCCGCGGCGATGACCGCGAAGCTGAACGCCGACGTCCTCGCCCTGCTGGAGAAGACGCTCGCGTCCCTGCGGGACCGGCGGCCGGCCGCGCCCGACGAGGCCTCGCGCCGCCTCCTCGACGAGCAGGTCGCGAGCTTCGAGGCGGAAGCGGCCCGGGTGCGCCGCGAGTCGGCCGAGAAGGAGCCGGAGTCCGTCCGCGCGAACCTCGCGGTCCTCGCCCCGTACCGGTCGCGGATCTCGGCGATTGAGGACGAGCTCGCCGAGCTGGACGCCGCGGCCCGGCGCGAGGCCGCCGCTCCCCCCGCGACGGGCCGGTAGGGCCCCGACGCGCTGCTAGACTCGTTCTTCCCGTCACCGGAAATCGAAGCCCCAGAGGAGAACGACCATGCGCCTCATCGATCCGCTCCTCCTCGAGTTCGACCGCGAGTGCTCCGGCACCCGCAAGTGCCTCGAACGCCTTCCTGGCGAAAAGCTCGCGTGGAAGCCCCACGAAAAGTCGATGAGCCTCGGGAAGCTGGCCGGCCACGTGGCGACGATCCCGGGCTGGATTGGCAGCGCGCTCCTCGCGGACGGCTTCGACCTGACGTCCGGAATGGCGACCCCGCCGCTCGGCACGCCGGAGGAGATCGTCGCCGCCTTCGACGCCTCCGTGAAGCTGGCGAAGGGGGCGATGGCGCAGCTCGACGACGCGAAGGCGATGGGGGAGTGGACCCTCGCGAAGGGCGGTCAGGCCCTCTTCTCGATGCCGCGTATCGCGCTCGTCCGGACGATCCTCCTCAATCACTCCTACCACCACCGCGGGCAGCTCACCGTCTACCTGCGGCTGCTCGACGTCCCGGTCCCGGGCCTCTACGGCCCGAGCGCCGACGACGACCCGTTCAAGTGAGGAGGCGAGCGTGTCCGTCGTCCTGACCGAGCTGTCCGAGGGGATCCTCACCGTCACCGTCAACCGGCCGGAGAAGCTGAACGCCCTGAACGCCGAGGTGATCGAGGAGCTGCGCCGGGTCTTCCACGAGGCGAAGTCGAACGCCGAGGTCGGGGCCCTCGTCCTGACAGGTGCGGGGGAGAAGGCCTTCGTCGCGGGGGCCGACATCTCCGGGTTCCCGTCGCTCACCCCGGTCGACGCGCGCGACTTCGCGCGGAAGGGGCAGGCCGTCCTCGACCTCCTCGAGACGATGGGGAAGCCCTCCATCGCCGCGGTCAACGGCTTCGCCCTCGGCGGCGGCTGCGAGCTCGCGATGGCCTGCTCGATGCGCGTCGCCGCGACGAACGCTCGCTTCGGCCAGCCCGAGGTCGCCCTCGGCCTGATCCCGGGCTACGCGGGTACGCAGCGCCTCCCGCGCCTCGTGGGAAAGGGGCGGGCGCTCGAGCTGATCCTCACGGGCGATCCGATCCCGGCCGAGGAGGCGCACCGGATCGGCCTCGTGAACCGCGTGGTCGAGCCGGCCGACCTGATCCCGACGTGCCGCGCCCTCGTGGCGAAGATCCTCGCGAAGGCGCCGCTCGCCGTCCGCTATGCGCTCGAGGCGGTAAACCACGGCCTCGAGCTCCCGTTCGCCGAGGCCGAGCTCCACGAGGCGGCCCTCTTCGGCCTCTGCGTCGCGACGGACGACATGAAAGAAGGCGTCGCCGCCTTCCTCGGGAAGCGCGCGGCGAAGT
>JAKLER010000519.1 GCA_022711615.1 Acidobacteriota bacterium | reverse complement strand
ATCGGCGCCGTGACGGTGGCCGAGGGGATCGAGACCGAAGAGGAGCTCGCCGCCGTCCGCGAGCTCGGCGTCGCGCTGGGCCAGGGCTTCCTCCTCGGGCGGCCCGAAGCCGCGAATCGCCGCTGACGGAAGCCCGCGCTCGCTCCGAGCGCCGTCCGGGCTTTCGGGCGATGATCCGCGCGGGGAGACGCCGATGACAGATCACGAGGACGGCGGGCCGGAGCTTCCGGACGGATTCGAGAAGGTCGAGGCGACCGTCTGCCGTCGCGGGGGAGAGCTCCTCGTCTTCGGCACGCTCGAGCCCGAGGGTCCGTTCGTCTTTCGGCTCCAGCTCGCGAGGAAGCCCGAGGACTTCGGTCCGCCTCCGCCCGGATTCGAGTGGACCGGAGAGGAGCGGCCGCCGAAGAAGGGGGAATGGTTCTGGTCGGAGCTGCGCGGGCGCGCCGTGCAGGCGATCAAGGACGAGACGGGCGTGAACCAGTTCGGGGAGCCGACGGGCGGGAGACGGATCCTCCGGCCGGCGGGAACGGCCGGCCGGCCGACGCCGACCCCGAAGCACGGCCTTCGCCTCGTCCGGAACGACGAGGACCCGTAGGGGTCAGGCTGACGCGGGCGGCGGCGAGCCCGCCGGCGGCTCGCTCCCGTCCTCGGCGTGGCGCGTGACGGCGAGGTAGACGCGAAGGTCGTCGAGGACCGCCTCGAGGGCGGACTCCTTCGACCCGGCGAAGAACGGCTCGTCCGTCACGAACCCGCCGGGGACCCACCACGGCACGAAGAGCGTCTCCCACTCGGTGTCGAGGCCGCCGTCCTCGTCGGCGGGAGCGGCAGGGTGGAGCCCGACCTCGACGAGGCGCCAGGTCCGGCACCGGAACTGCCCGGGGTTCGCCGCGTCCTCGAAGACCTCGATCCGGATGTCGGCGGGCTCTCCGTCGACGAGCGTCTCGACCTCGGCCACGTCGGCGAGGCGGAAGACGGCGAGGTGGGGAGAGACGGCATGCATCGGGAGAGGAGTCTATCCGGCGCGGCGAAGGGGAGTGGTGGGCCCGGGGAGACTCGAACTCCCGACACGCGGTTTAGGAAACCGCTGCTCTATCCACCTGAGCTACGGGCCCGTCCGGAGGGCGACGCCTTCGGGAGGCGGGAGCGGAGTGTACCGGATCACTCCTCGAACGGCCCGACGGAGAGGTGCTTCACGAGGAGGACGCGGTTCGCACGGACCGCCTGGTCCGCGCCGAGCGGGAGAAAGTTGTCCTCCTGCCTCGCGATGTACCGCGAGCAGGCGTCGGTCGCCTGGATGACGTCGTCGGACTCGAACGGCATCAGGAACTCCCTCGGTTCGGCGAGCCCCTCGACGACGAGCTGAAAGGTGTGAAGGTACTTTCGATCCATAGTCTTCTCGGGACCTCCGCGTTCCGGTCCGGTGGACCGGCGCCGGCATCGTATCCTCTGCCCGTTTGAGCGAGATCACCGACAGGATCGAAGTGAGCCGGGAGACGCCGGCCTATCCGGCCCGGCACGACGTGAGGGACGGCCACCTCGTCGTGGGGGGCGAGAGGGTCCCGGTCGTCGTAAAGAGGATCCCGCGCGATTTCCGCCAGCCCGACGGAAGGACGCGCGCCGAGCGCTCCCTCCGGATCGCCCGCCACCTCCTCGCCCACGGCCTCGACACGCCGGAGCCGCTCGGGATCGAGGTGACGCCCGAGGAGAGCGTCCTCGTCGTCCGGAAGGTCGAGGGGGCCGTCGAGGTGCGG
>JAKLER010000518.1 GCA_022711615.1 Acidobacteriota bacterium | reverse complement strand
TGGCTCGTCCGCGACGCCGAGGCGCGCCGGACCGTCGAGTCGATCCTTCCTTTCGCGAAGGCGGTCCTCTGCGTGGCCCGGGAGGTCCCCGCCGGCGGCCCCGGGAACGTCGCCCGCTACGCGCGCGGCGAGGACTATCACCAGGCGGTCCGTCGCGACCTCAAAGCCGTCGTCGCCGCGATCCGGCGCCTCTCCCCTGCCGGCGCGCACTTCCGCGTCTGCGTCGACACGGCCCCCGTCCTCGAGAGGGAGTGGGCGGCGCGAGCCGGCCTCGGGTTCGTCGGGAAGAACGGGATGCTCATCGTCCCCGGGGCGGGATCGCACGTCGTCCTCGGCGAGGTCCTGACCGACGTGGCGCTCGCGCCGACCGCCGCGTCCGTCGACCCGACCTGGGAGCGTTGCGGCGGCTGCTCCGCCTGCCTCGAGGCGTGCCCGACGGCCGCGATCCTCGCCCCCCGCGTCGTCGACGCCCGCCTCTGCCTCTCGTACCTCACGATCGAGAAGAGGGGGCCGTTCACGCCGGAGGAGGAGTCGTGGCTCGGCGGCCGGCTCTTCGGCTGCGACGACTGCCAGGATGCCTGCCCCTACAACGCCGGGCCGCGCTGGAGCGAGCCGGCCGCCGAGCCTTCCGCCTCGCTCGACCCGGCCGCCGCGGCGACTCTCGACGACGAGGGCTTCGCGCGCTCCTTCGCCGGCTCCGCGATCCGCCGCGCGACGCCGGAGGGGCTCCGCCGGAACGCCCGCGCGGCGCTCGGGGCGGCCCGGTGAGCGGAACGCTTCTCGTCGTCGCCGGGGCCGCCCTGCGGGCCGGCCGCCTCCTGCTCACACGGCGGCCGGACGGCGGCGCGCACGCCGGCCTCTGGGAGCTTCCGGGCGGCAAGGTGGAGCCGGGCGAGACGCCCGAGGAGGCGCTCGGGAGAGAGTGGAAGGAGGAGCTCGGCGTCGACGTCGACCTCGCCGGCGTGGAGCCCCTCGCATTCGCCTCGGGCGCGCCGCACGGCCGGCACGTCACGCTCCTCTTCTTCCGCGTTCCCTCGATGCGGGGCGAGCCGGAGCCGGTCGGCGTCGCGGAGGTCCGATGGACCTCGCCGGACGAGGCGCTCGCCCTCCCGCTGCTCCCGGCCGACCGCGGCCTCGTCGAGCGGCTCGCCCGCGGAGAGGAGAGCCTCCTCCCGGCCGCGCCGCGCGGAGGCGGCGCGTGAACGACGCCCTCCTCCTCTCCCTCTACGTCGTCTGCCTCGTCCTCTCCAGCTTCTTCTCGGCCTCGGAGACCGCCCTCACGACCCTCTCCGAGGCCGCCGTCTACCGGCTGAGGGAGAGGCGGCACCCCCAGGCGGCCCGCCTCGAGCGGCTCCGCGAGCGGCTTCCCCAGACGATCTCGACGCTCCTGATCGGGAACAACCTCGTGAACATCGCCGCCGGCTCGATCGGGACCGTCCTCGCGATCGACGCCCTCGGCGCGCGCTGGGGAGTCCTCGCCGCCACGGTCGTCACGACGCTCCTGCTCCTCGTCTTCGGCGAGGTGACGCCGAAGACGCTGGCGGCGCGCAATGCCGACCGCGTGGCCTGCTTCGCCGCCCCCGTCATCGAGCTCCTGATGACGGTCTTCGCGCCGCTCGCCGGGCTCCTCTCGGCCATCGCCGCCGTCCTTCTCCGCCCCTTCGGAGGACGGGCGACCGCCGCCTCGGACGTCACGGAGGAGGACGTGAAGAGCCTCATCTCGCTCTCTCACGAGCACGGCCAGCTCGAAC
>JAKLER010000517.1 GCA_022711615.1 Acidobacteriota bacterium | reverse complement strand
ACACGACGGCCGTCGGCTACTCGGGCGGGCTGACGCCGAACCCGACGTACAAGGAGGTCTGCACGGGAAGGACGGGACACGCGGAGGTCGTCCTCGTCGTCTTCGACCCGGCCGCCGTGACGTTCGAGACCCTCCTGAAGCTCTTCTTCGAGAAGCACGACCCGACCCAGGGGATGCGGCAGGGGAACGACGTCGGGACGCAGTACCGTTCCCTGGTCCTCACGCACTCCGCGGAGCAGGCCCGGCTCGCCGCCGCGGTCCGCGACGCCTACCAGGAGGTGCTCCTGTCGAGGGGCTACGACCGGATCACGACCGACGTCCGGCCGGCGGGCCCCTTCTACTTCGCCGAGGAGGCGCACCAGCAGTACCTCGCGAAGAACCCGGGCGGCTACTGCGGCCTCGGCGGCATCGGAATCGCCTGCCCGGCGGGGCTCGGCGTCGAGGGGTAGGCGGCGGCGGGGTGCGACCTCAGCCGCGCTCCTGGTGGGTGTCGCCGAGGAGGCCGCGCGCGAGGGCCGGCAGCAGGACGAGGGCGCCGACCATGTTCATCAGGAAGAGGAAGCAGAGGAGCAGCCCCATGTCGGCCTGGAACTTCAGCGGCGAGAAGATCCACGTCGCGACGCCGAGCCCGAGCGTGATTCCCGTGAAGAGGACGCCGTTGCCGGTGATCGCGAGCGTCTTCCGGTAGGCCTCGGTGAGCGGCACGCCGTCCCGGTAGAGCGACCGGAACCGGGCGAAGATGTAGATGCCGTAGTCGACGCCGACGCCCACGCCGAGCGCGACGACGGGGAGCGTCGACACCTTCAGGCCGATCTGAAGCCACGCCATGAGCGCGTAGGCGAGGAGGGAGACGAGGGCGAGCGGGACGAGGATGCAGAGGGTTCCCCGGAGCGACCGGAAGGAGAGCAGGCAGAGGACGACGACGGCCCCGAAGACCCAGGCGAGGATCGGGAACTGGGCCGCGGAGACCGCTTCGTTCGTCGCGGCCATCACCCCGACGTTTCCGGTCGCGAGGCGGAACTTCACGTCGGGGTGGCCGTGCTCGGCCTCGAATCGCTTCACCTCCGTGACGATCTTCCCGATCGTGTCGGCCTTGTGGTCGGCCGTGAAGATCATCACCGGCATGACGCTGCAGTCGGAGTTCAGGAGGCCGGAGGTCGTCGGGACGTAGGTGACCGACTGCTGGAGGACGGACTGGTTGCGCGAGAGGACGCGCCACTTCGGGGAGCCCTCGTTCCAGCCGGCGTTCAGCATCTTCGCGATCGCGGGGAGGGCGATCGTCGACTGGACCCCCTCGACGTTCTCCATGTGCCACGCGAAGTCGTCGATCGTCGTCATGATGGAATGGTCGACGCATCCCTCGGGCTTCGTCTCGACGATGGCGGTCAGGATGTCGACGCCAATCGAGAACTTCGAGGTGATGACCGCGCTGTCGACGTTGTAGCGCGAATCGGCGCGCAGCTCGGGGACGCCCCGGTGGAGGTCGCCGACCTTCACGTCGCGCCCCTTCCACCAGCCGAGGCCGAAGAGGACGACCGCCACGGCGACGATCACGGCCGCGGGCTTCGGAGCGGAGACCTGCGCGAGCCGGCGCCAGAGGCCGGCCATGTGCCCGGCCCGGCGGTGGAGGCGGGCGTTGTAGTCGGCGGGGTAGTGCAGGTAGGAGAGGACGACCGGGATCAGGAAGAGGTTCGTCAGGATGATGACGGCCACGCCGAGGCTCGCCGTGATCGCGATCTCCTGGATGACCCGGATCTTGATGAGGAGGATCG
>JAKLER010000516.1 GCA_022711615.1 Acidobacteriota bacterium | reverse complement strand
CCCCCGGTTCGCCCGAGGCTCCCGCGGTCGGAACCGGTCCGCCGCCTGTGACACGGGATACGACGCATCCGGCGCGGGAGGGTCCTCGAGGCCCCCGGGCCAGGACCTCCTATCGGAGGATCGCCTCGAGCTCCGCGCCCGCCTCGATCTCAAACGGCGCCGCGCCGCGCTTGAAGACGCGGGCTCCGCGGTCGCCCTGGAGGCGGGAGACGCCGTTCTCGACGCGGAGCCACGCCGGCTCGCGAAGGCCGACCACCGGCACCGGGCTCTCCTCGAGGTACTGGAGGAGCCGTTCCTCGCGCGTCTCCCCCTTGTGCGTGGAGGCCGGGTCGGGGTCGAGGTAGTGCGGGTTGATCTGGTAGGGGACGAGACCGAGCGCGAGGAAGTTCGCCGTCGGGACGATCGGCATGTCGTTCGTCGTCCGGATCGACGGGCACGCGACGTTCGTCCCCGCGCTCGAGCCGACGTAGGGCATCCCCTCGGCGACGCGGTCCCGGATCGGGCCGAGGAGGCCTTCGTCCTGGAGCCACTTCAGGAGCCGGAAGGTGTTTCCGCCGCCGACGAAGACCGCGTCGGCGGCGCGGACGGCGGCGCGCGGGTCCGGGGCCTGGTGGACGCTCAGGAGCTCGATTCCGAGCGCTCCGAAGCGCTCGCGCGCCTTCGCGGCGTAGCCGTCGCGGTCGGCGAGGGCGTACGGGACGAACGTCACCGTCTTCACGCCCGAGAGGAACGAGGCGAGGGCGTCCGCGACGTGGTCGAGGTAGCCGCGGCCGTGGATCGTGGAGCTCGAGACGAGGAAGAGCCGGTTTCGCGCGTCGGTCATGTCCGGAGGTTAGCCTGCCGCGAGGCTCCCCGTCAGGCCCGGGCCCGCCCGCCGACGACGCGCGCCGGGAGGAGGAAGAGCGCCCGGACGAGCCCGACGAGGCCGTCCAGGAGCGCGCCCACGATCCGGAACGGGATCGACAGGAGCCAGAGGAAGGGCCACGCGAGGAGCGCGAGGACCGCGAGCGGCCAGCAGACGACGAGGAGGAGGAGCCACAGGAGGAGCTTGACCATCTCCCTCCCTGATACGGCGCCGGGACGCGCGGGTTCGCGGCGGCTTCGGCGATCTGCCGCGACCCGTCGGCCTATCCGTCGGAGCAGGCCGTCCTTGCCGTAGGCTTCGGGCATGGTGCTCTTCGAGAAGCTCGCCCTTCGATCGATCACCCTTCCGAACCGGATCGGCCTCGCCCCCATGTGCCAGTACTCCGCCGTCGACGGCCTCGCGAACGACTGGCACCTCGTCCACCTCGGCGCGCGCGCCGTCGGCGGCGCCGGCCTCGTCATGACCGAGGCGGTCGCCGTCTCGCCCGAAGGACGGATCAGCCCCGGCGATCTCGGCCTCTGGGCCGACGGGCAGGTCGGGCCGCTCGCGCGCATCGCATCCTTCCTCGCGGCGCAGGGAGCCGTACCGGCCATCCAGCTCGCGCACGCCGGACGCAAGGCCTCCACGAAGCGCCCCTGGGATGGTGGAGGCCGTGCGCTCCCGGCGGACGGCGGGTGGGAGCCGGTCTTCGCACCGAGCACCGTGCCGTTCGACGAAGGGTGGCAGGTTCCTGAGGCTCTCGACGCCGACGGGATGGCCCGCCTCGCCGCCGCCTTCGCCGCCGCCGCCCGACGCGCGGCCGACGCCGGGTTCCTCGTCGCCGAGATCCACGCTGCGCACGGCTACCTCCTCCACGAATTCCTCTCGCCGATCGCGAACCGGAGGGGCGATGCCTTCGGCGGCTCCCTCGAGC
>JAKLER010000515.1 GCA_022711615.1 Acidobacteriota bacterium | reverse complement strand
CGCCAGGTCGAGCGAGGCGCCCGGCGCCATCGGCGCGCCGAGCGCGAACCGGCGCGTCGCGAAGCGTTCGTCCACGTCCGCGGGGATCGCTCCCGCGAGGGTCATCGACGCGACCCGGACGTCGCGCCGGGCAGCGACCCAGACCGAGTCGATCGCGTTCGGCGTCCAGTTCTCGAGCCGCAGGCGGCCCCGGACCCGAAGGCGGCGCTCCTCCGGCTCGAGGTCGAACGCCGCGTCGAGGTGCGCCGGCACGGGCTGGGCGAGGGCCTCGAGAGGGCGGTAGGCCCGCTCGTACGCCGCCTTCCAGGCGAGGAGGTCCTCCTCGGACTCGTAGCGGTTCGTCACGTTGGTTCCGCGGAACGCGAAGCCGCCGAGGGCGAGGGCGACCGCGGCGCAGGCGAGCGCGCCGAGCCGCCCGCCCCGGCCCCACCTCCGCGGGAGAGCCGCGAGTCGCGGCGCGGGGCGCGGGTCGGTCCCTCGCGGCCAGACGCCCCAGGTCACGAGGCCCAGGAGCGCGGCGACGGCGCTCCCGTAGGCCGCGAACCAGGCGAGCGACCCCGCCGCGGGGGAGAACCCCGAGAGGTCGGACCAGGTCAGGCGCGGCGCGTAGGCGTATCGCAGGAGCGGGTGGTCCGGGCCGCCGAGGGCGCCCTTGTGAAGGAACGCGATCGCGGCGAGCGAGAGGACGAGCCCGACGTGCCGGTTCGGGACGAGCGCCTGGACGAGGAGGACGAGGAGCGCGAGGAGAACGAGCGGGAGGACCGCGACGGGGAGGAGCGAGGCCCACGTGATCGGCGCGAGCTCGAACCGGCCGACGGCGGCCTGGAAGGCGAGCGCGGTCGCGAGGCCGGCCGCGGCGAGCGCGACGAGGACGACCGAGAGCGCCCCGAGCTTCGCGAGGAGGAAGAGGGCGCTCGACGCGGGCGTCGCGTCGACGACCTCCGAGACGCGGGCGAGCCGTTCGCGCCAGGCCGTCTCGGCGGCGAAGAAGACGAGGAAGAGGATGCCGAGGACGTTCAGGGCGATCGCGACGTCGGCGACGAGGAGCCCCGCGGTCGGGACGACGGCCGTCCCGAGCTCGCTCGATCGGAAGCTCTGGACCGTCTCGATCGCGAGGTAGCCGACCCAGAGCGCGAAGAGGGCTGCGAGCGGCGCGCTCCGGAAGAGCGCGCGGAGCTCGACGCGGAGGGTCGAGCCGAACGCCGCGAGGCCGGGCGTCGTCGTCGCGGCGACGGGCAGCCGCGGCCCGTCCGACCGCTCCGGACCGACGTCCGCCGCGACGCGGGCCGCGCCGCGCGCGAGGCGGAACGCGAAGCGGCGGTACGCGAAGGCGAGCGCGAGCGCGGAGGCGCCGAGTCCGAGGAGGCGGCTTCCGAGGAACGTCCCCGCGAGCGGGACGAGCCTCCCGTTTCGCTCGGCGACCGTCCAGTAGCGCGTGTCGGCGAGAAAGGCGGAAAGTCCGAACGGGTCGAGGAGCGCGGCGAGCGACGCGGCTCCCGCGCTCTGCGGCCCGCTCCCCGCGAGGAGCGGCGAGTCCGCGAGGAGGGCGGCCACGAAGTAGAGGAGGTAGAGGAGGACGCCCGCGACGTAGGTCGCCGGCGTGCTCCGGGTGAGCGCCGCGACGGCGAAGAGGAAGGCCGAGACGAAGAGGACCCCGGGGAGCGCGAGGACGAGGAAGGCCCAGAGGTAGGGAAGCGGGTCGAACGGGGCGAGGCGCGCGGGATCGTGCGGGACGAGGAGCGCCCCGGCGGCGAGACCGGCGACGCCGGCGAGGACGGCCGTGG
>JAKLER010000514.1 GCA_022711615.1 Acidobacteriota bacterium | reverse complement strand
GCGCAGCAGCGGAGGATCGGACCGCGGAAGACGACGACCTGCGGCGGAAGCCCCGGCAGCCCGTCGAAGGCGACCTCTGTTCGCATCGGACCGCGGTAGATCCCGAAGAGCTCCTCGCCGTCCGGCGTGTCCGTCTCGACGTAGTCCTCCTCCTCGGGCTCCTCCTCCACGGCGATGACGACGTTGCCGAGCATCGTCCGGAACTCCGCGGGGAGTCCCTCGACGGCCTCGGCGACGAGCTTCTCGAACTCCAGCATCGAGAGACGTGGCGGGCGCGGCGGGCGGCGTCTCACGGCGTCCCGAAGAGCCTCCGGAAGCTCGCCGTCGTCGCCCGCGCGACCTCCTCCACCGGGACCCCCTTCACCTCGGCGAGCTTCGCGGCGGTCCGCGTCACGTAGGCGGGCTCGTTCGGCTTTCCGCGGAACGGCGCCGGCGCGAGGTACGGCGCATCCGTCTCGACGAGCATCGACTCGAGCGGGAGGGCCTCGGCGGAAACCCTGACGTTGTCGGCCATCCGGAACGTGATCATCCCCGAGTAGCTGACGAGGTAGCCGAGCGCGATCGCCCTCTCCCCCGTCGCCTTCGAGGCGCAGAAGGAGTGGAAGACGCCGCGCGGCTTCTCCGGGCTCCCCTTTGCATGCGTCTCGAGGATCGGGAGCATGTCCGCCTCCGACTCCCGGTTGTGGAGGAGGACGGGCTTTCCGAGCCGCTCCGCGAGCCTGAGCTGCGCGACGAGCGCCCGCTTCTGGTCCTCCTTCGGGGCGAGGTCGTAGAAGTAGTCGAGCCCGATCTCGCCGATCGCGACGACCTTCGAAGAGGCCGCGAGCCGCTCGAGCGCGCGGATCACTCGGTCCTCGTCGAACCCCTTCGTCTCGTGCGGGTGAACGCCGACGGCGGCGAAGACGCCATCGAACCGCTCGGCGACCTCGACGGCGCGCGGGGCGTCCTCGAGCGTCGTCGCCGGGACGAGGACCCGCGTCACCCCGGCGTCGCGTGCGCGTGCGACGAGCTCCCCGACCTCGGCGTCGGTCGCCTCACGCGTCGGCCACCGGGCCTCGGGCCCCGGGAAGACCATCGTCAGGTGCCCGTGGGAGTCGGCGAGCTCGATCACGCCGGGGAGGATAGCGGACCGTCACCCGATCCCGTGGAACCGGGCGATCGCCTCCCACGCTTCGGCCGCCGTCTCGGCGTACGAGACGAGGCGGGCGTCCTCCGGGGCGATCGTCCCCTCCTCGACGAGGTAGTCGAGGTCGATCGCCTTCTCCCAGAACTCGCGCCCGAAGAGGACGACGGGAACGGGGGGCATCTTTCGCGTCTGGATCAGCGTGAGGGTCTCGAAGAGCTCGTCGAGCGTCCCGTAGCCTCCCGGAAAGGCGACGAGCGCCTTCGCCCGGATCAGGAAATGCATCTTCCGGGTCGCGAAATAGTGGAAGTAGATGCAGAGGCCGGGCGTGATGTACGGATTCGGGAACTGCTCGTGCGGCAGGACGATGTTGAAGCCGAGGCTCGTGGCACCGACGTCGAAGGCGCCCCGATTCGCGGCCTCCATGACACCCGGCCCGCCCCCGGTGACGACGACGAAATCGCAGCGGCCGTTCTTCAGGCAGGTCGTCGAGGCGATCCTCGCGAACTCGCGCGCCTCGTCGTAGTAACGCGCTTTCGCGAGGACGCGGCGGGCCCGCTCGACGACGCGAAGGGCCTCTGCGTCGCCCGGCGCGGCCGCGGCCGCCGCTTCGGCCTCGGCGAGGCGGCGGAGCGCCTCGGGCTTCTCGACGACGCGCGTGC
>JAKLER010000513.1 GCA_022711615.1 Acidobacteriota bacterium | reverse complement strand
GCCCGCTTCTCGCCGCCGAGGACGGTCACCTGGGCGACGCGCGGGTGCTTCGTCAGCTCGACCTTCAGCTCCTCGGCGACCTCCTTGAGCTGCATGGGCGAGGCGTCCGCGGAGCTGAGCGTGTAAGCGAGTACCGGGACGTCGTCGATCCCGCGGGGGACGACGAGCGGCGGCATCGCGCCGGGCGGGAGCTCGGAGGCCTTCTCGGCGAGCTTCGTGTGGACCCGCACCGCCGCCTGGTCGGGGTCGGTCCCGACGAGGAAGCGGACGATGATCATCCCGCCCGAGGGCTGCGTGATCGAGTAGACGTACTCGACGTTCGGGATCTCGTAGATCGCCTTCTCGAGGGGCGACGTCAGCCGGCGCTCCACCTCCTGGGCGGTGGCTCCCGGCATCCCGAGGAAGACGTCGATCATCGGGACCTTGATCTGCGGCTCCTCCTCGCGCGGCGTCACCATCACGGCGAACGCGCCGACGAGGAGGGAGGCGACGACGAGGAGCGGCGTCAGCTTCGACTCGAGGAACGCCTTCGCGATCCGGCCGGAGGCGCCGACGGGGCGGCGGGTCATCTTGAGGCGGAGCGCCTCGCGCTTCGTGTCGGCGTGGGACGGCGGCGGGGTCGGCCCCGCGGCGCCCTCGGCGGCCTTGCCGGCCGCCTCGTCGCGGGGCTCGCTCACGGGACCACCTCGGAGGAGGCGTTCACCGGGGCGCCGTCGGCGGGGGCCTGCGCGAGGCCGACGAGGACGTCCTCGCCCCCCTTCAGCCCGGAGAGGACCTCGACGAGGTCGCCGTCGCGGGTGCCGAGCGTGACGGCGCGGGTCCGCGCCTTCCCCTCCTCGTCCTTCACGACGACGAGGCTCATCGCCCCCTGACGGAGGACGGCGGCGGCGGGGACGACGACGGCCGTCCGGCGGCCCGTCTCGAGGAGGGCGCGGCCGGTGACGCCGGTCGGCACCTGGGCGCCCGAGACCTCGACACGTGCCGTGAAGGAGTGGCTCGCCGGGTCGGCCCCGGCGGACATCTCGACGACGCGGCCCTGCAGCGTGGCGCCCGGCATCGCGTCGAGCGAGACGGGGAGGAGGGCGCCGGACTTCAGCCTCGAGGCGACGGCCACGCTCTCGGGGACGGAGAGGACGAGGCGGCGGCCCGCCGTCGACTCGACCATCACGAGCGGCCGGCCGGGGGCGGCGAGGTCGCCGGGGTCGACCATCTTCCGCGCGACGCGCCCGGCGAACGGCGCGACGACGCGCGACTCGCGCGCGACGGAGGAGGCGGCCTCGACGGCGCCCGTCGCCTGCTCGACGGCCCCCTTCGCCTGCTCGTACTGCATCCGGGCCATGTCGGCCTCGAGCTCGGAGGCCGAGCCCGACTTCTGGAGCGCCTGGAAGCGCTGCCAGTTCCGCTCGGCCAGCGCGAAGCCGGCCTTCGCCTGGGCGAGCGCGCCGCGGGCCTGGGACTCCTGCCCCTTGGCGGTCTGCGGGTCGATCTCGACGAGGAGCTGCCCCTGGGCGACGAGGTCGCCCTCCTTGACCGGGACCGCGACGACGGCGGCCATCACGCGGCTGCTGACCATCGCCGACTTCCCGGCCTCGACCGTGCCGGAGAGCTCGATCCGCTGCGGCAGCTCGCGCGACTCGGCTTTCGCGACCGAGGCGTTGACGGGAGCGGGGGCGGCGGCGTCGCCGGCCTTCTCCCCGCCTCCGCAGGCGGAGAGGGCGAGCGTGCCCGCCACGGTGAGCGCGACGAGGGAAAGGGTCTTCCGAGGGGTCATGCGAGCCTCCGTGCTCTTCA
>JAKLER010000512.1 GCA_022711615.1 Acidobacteriota bacterium | reverse complement strand
TCCCGAACTGGGCCCGGCGGCTGCTGCCGCTCGCCCGTGAGCTGGGCCTCACGGTGGCGTGCGACCTTCAGGACGTGGTCGACCCGGCGGACCCGTACCGGCGCGACTTCGTCGACTCCGCCGACGTCGTCTTCTGCTCGGCGGCGAACCACGAGCCGGAGCACCTCGCCGGCGAGCTCTGGGCGCGGCGCCCCGGTCTGGTCATCGTGGTCGGAATGGGCGCTCGCGGCTGCGCCCTCGGAGTCGCGGGCCGGGTTCGCCGATTTCCGCCCGTCCCCGACGAGCGGCCCGTCGTCGACACGAACGGGGCCGGAGACGGGCTCGCGGTCGGCTTCCTCACCAGCTACGTGCTGGAGGGCCGCCCGCTCGAGGAGTCCGTCTTTCGGGGCCAGCTCGCGGCCCGGCACACCTGCACCCTCCGGGGAACGAGCGAGGGGCTGATCACGGCCGCGGAGCTGGACGAACGGTACCGCGCCCTGGGGAGGGCCTGACCTCGTCCTTCCCGGACGGGCCGCGCCCCCCGCCGCCGCGCGAGGAGCGGTTTGCCTATCGCCGGGCACCTGCGCCGTCTTCGGAACGCCGGACGACGAGGAGCGAGAGGTCGTCGCCTCGGGCTCGGCCGGCGGTGTGGGCGTGGAGGTCGGCGAGACTGGCGTCCACGACGGCGCGCGCCGAGGGGCGCTCGAGCCTCGAGAGGAGGGCCGCGAGGCGCTCCGAGCCGTACTCCTCCCCGCCCGGGTCGCGCGCCTCGGTCAGCCCGTCGGTGAAGGCCACCAGGAATGCGCCCTCCTCGAGGCGCAGCTCGTGGCTGCCGTAGGCCGCGCTGAGGAAGGTGCCGACGGGAAGACCCGTCGGCGCGACCTCCCGGACGGTTCCCCCGGAGCGGAGGAGCGGAGGACAGTGGCCGGCATTGCAGACCTCGAGCGACCCGCCCGGCGAGACCCGCCCGCAGACGAGAGTCGCGAACGAGCGCGAGACGGAAGCGGCCCGAAAGAGCCGGTTCGCGCGCTCGACGAGGCTCCCGACCGGGAGGCCGGGGGAGACGAGGCTCCGGATCGTGGCGTGGAGGCTCGAGGCGAGCATCGCGGCCGGGACGCCCTTCCCGGAGACGTCGCCGAGGAGGAACGTCGCCTCGTCGCTTCCCTCGTGAGCCAGGACGTCGCAGCAGTCCCCGCCGACCGGACCCGCCGGCTCGAACGCGAAGGCGAAGTCCCATCCCGCGACCTCCCTTCCGAGCCTCGGGAGATGGGCCTTCTGGATCCTCGCGGCCGACTCCAGGTCGTCCTCGAGGGCGCGCTGCTCCTCGGGTGACATGTCACCGAGACAGAATCGGGCGAGCGGGTCGGCGGCGAGGCGATCCGGCTCGATCGGGTCGCGGCACGTCTCGCAGTAGCCGAACGTCCCGGCCTCGAGCCTTTCGAGCGCGGCGTCGACCTCCGAGAGGAGGCGCGAGAGGCTTTCGTCCCCGGGGCGCGAGCGGGAGAACGCGAGAAGCTTCTCGCGGCGGTCGAGGAGGTCGGGTCGGAAATCGAACGTCGGGGGGAACAGAGCCTGCTCCATCGTCTCCTCCTGGGCCGGTCCTCGTTCTACGCAGCCCGCCCGCTGCGGGTTTTGGCCCGGGCCCCTGGCGGAACCCGGGACGTACCCGTCCCCGGTTCAGCCCGGGACCGCGGTGAAGAGCCCCCTGGCAACCCTCCGCGCGGCGTGGGACAGCTCGTCGCCGAGGTCTCCCAGGATGCGACTCCGGTCGGTCAGCGGCGCCAGGTAGAACGGCACGACGCAGCCGCACCGGTCG
>JAKLER010000511.1 GCA_022711615.1 Acidobacteriota bacterium | reverse complement strand
ATGTGCGAGTAGCGCCGGCCGCCGAGCTCGATGTAGTTCTCGTAGTCGCCCGAGGTGACGACGGCCTGCTCGGTCGTCTCCAGCCAGGCGAACGTCCGGCTCTTCTCGAGGGGGTTCGCGATGCCGATGCGCCACGGCCGCCCGCTCTCCTGCGTCCCGAAGACGACGAGGTCGCCCCCCGCGTTCACGACGCCGCCCGTGACGCCGTGCTCCTTCAGGACGAAGACGGCGCGGTTCGCGGCGTAGCCCTTCCCGATACCGCCGAAGCCGATCCGGGTCCCCTTCCGGTCGAGGAAGACGGTGGACTTCGCCTCGTCGAGGATCACGTGCCGGTGCCCGGCGTCGGCGAGGGCGGCGCGGATCGCCTCCTCGCTCGGCACCGGCGCGTTGTGCGACTTGAAGTTCCAGAGGCGTCCGACGGTGTGGAACGTGACGTCGAACGCCCCGTCGGTGAGCGTCGAGACCTTCAGCGAGCGGCGGACGAGGTGGAGGAGCTCCTTCGGGACCTCGACGGGAGCGATCCCCGCCTGCCGGTTGATCTCGCTCACCTTCGAGGAGTCGCGCCACTCCGAGAGGAACTCTTCGATCCGTTCGATCTCGGCGTACGCCGCGTCGATCGCCGCCCTCCCCTTCTCCGGGTCGGCGTGGACCGCCGTGATCTCGAACTTCGAGCCCATCGCGCCGCGCGGGTCCTTCAGCGTGGCCGCTGCGACCGGACCGCGCACCGCGAGCGACAGGAGGAGAACCGCTCCGCCGATGCACCCCGCTCCTGTTCGCCTCGTCGCGCGGACCATTTCGGCGGCGGATGTTATGCGCGGCGCCGAGCGGAAGCCGAACGACGGCCGAACTCCGGTCCGGTTCCCCGGGGAGCCCGACTCGGCCCCGGTGCACTACATCGCCATGGAGCTCGTCAGCGGTCGGACGCTCGCGAGCCTGATCCACGAGAAACGGACGGACCTGCGCACGCTCGCCGGCTATCTCGCCCAGGCGGCGGACGGACTCGCCAAGGCGCACGCCGCCGGGATCGTCCACCGCGACTTCAAGCCCGCGAACGTGATGGTCTCGACGGACGGCTTCACGAAGGTCCTCGACTTCGGCCTCGCGAAGCTGACCGAGACGCCGAGCCGGGCGCCCGGCCTCTCCGACGCGCCGACGATGGAATCGCCGGGCAGCGCGGCGGGGAGCGTCCTGGGGACCGCGGGCTACATGTCGCCGGAGCAGGTGGCCGGCCGGCCGGTGGACCACCGCTCGGACGTCTTCTCCTTCGGCTGCGTCCTCTACGAGGCGGCGACGGGCCGGCGCCCGTTCGAAGCGCCTACGGCGGTGGAGGCGATGCACCGGATCCTGAACGAGAAGCCGGTGCCGGTCGAGGAGCTGAATCCCCGCGTGCCCGCGGAGCTCCGGCGCATCATCCGCCGCTGCCTCGCGAAGGGGCCCGACCAGCGGGTGCAGTCGATGAAGGACCTGGCCCTCCAGCTCCGCGAGATCGTGGAGGAGTGGGACTCGCTCCCGGCTTCCGGCAGCTCCGCGACCTCCCCGGCAGGCGTCGCCGCGCCGGGGCGGAAGGCGAGGCCCCTCGTCTTCGTGGCCGCGGGAGCAGGGTTCCTGGTCGTCGGCGCGCTGCTCGCGCTCGGGCTCCGGGGCCGACAGGGTGTGGAGCCCGAGGGAGCTCAGGCCTTTCAGACGATGAGGATGTCGACGCAGACGAGCCGGGGCGACGTCTTCGACGCCGCCCTCTCGCGAGACGGGCGGTACCTCGCCTACCTCCACGGCCGCGCCGGGCTCACGGGCCTGCGCGTGCGGCAGG
>JAKLER010000510.1 GCA_022711615.1 Acidobacteriota bacterium | reverse complement strand
TTCCGCTTCGTGGGGCTCCTGGCTCTCTCCGACCCGGTCCGGCCCGGCGTCCCGGAGGCGATCGCCGAGTGCCGGCGCGCGGGGATCCGCGTCCTGATGATCACCGGCGACTACGCGGGGACGGCCCGCAGCATCGCGCGGGAGATCGGCCTCGCCGACCCGGAGACGGTCGTCACCGGCCCGGAGCTCGACACGCTCGACGACGCGGCCCTCGCCGCGCGGGTCCGCGAGGCGTGCGTCTTCGCGCGGATGGTCCCCGAGCAGAAGCTCCGTCTCGTCTCGGCCCTGAAGGCGAACGGGGAGATCGTCGCCATGACGGGGGACGGCGTGAACGACGCGCCTGCGCTGAAAGCGGCGCACATCGGGATCGCGATGGGGGGGCGCGGCACCGACGTCGCCCGCGAGGCGGCCGCGCTCGTCCTGCTCGACGACGCCTTCGAGTCGATCGTGAAGGCGGTGCGGACCGGACGCCGGATCTTCGACAACCTCCGGAAGGCGATGCTCTACATCTTCGCCGTCCACGTCCCGATCGCCGGGCTGTCGCTCTTCCCCGTCCTCCTCGGGTGGCCCCTCGCGCTCCTGCCGATCCACATCGTCTTCCTCGAGCTCATCATCGATCCCGCCTGCACCGTCGTCTTCGAGGCCGAAGAGGGGGAGGAGGGCGTGATGCGCCGGCCTCCCCGGCCGCTCGACGAGCCGATCTTCGGCGGCCGCGGCCTCCTCCTCGGCCTCGTCCAGGGGCTCGGCGAGCTCGTGGTCGACCTCGCGCTCTACGGCTGGGCGCTCGCGGCGCACGGGGAGCCCGTCGCCCGCGCCCTCGCCTTCACGACGATGGTCCTCGGGAACGTGGGGCTCATCTTCCTCAACCGCGCGGGCTCCCGCTCCCTCCTCGAGACCCTCCGCGCGCCGAACCGCCCGGAGCGCTGGGTCACGGGAGGGGCCTTCGCCTTCCTGGCCCTCGCCCTCGGCGTCCCCGGAGCGCGGGAGCTCTTCGGATTCGCGACGCCGCACCCCCAGCTCCTCGCCCTTTCGGCCGCCGGGGCGCTCGTGAGCCTCGCCGTGGCGAACCTCGCGCGGCACCTGCTCGCCGAGCGCACGGCGACGGGGAGGTGAGCCGTGGCCCTCCGCTTCACGCTCACGCGACTTCTCCCGTCCGTCGCCCTCTTCCTCGCGCTGCTCGGCGGCGCCCTCCTCGCCGACCTCGTCCTCCATCGCGCCGGCCTCGCCGGGGTCGGACGCTGGGGCGGCCTCGCGGGGACGGTCCTCCTCGCCGCGTCGTTCCTCTACTCCGCGCGGAAGCGGAAGCTCCTCTTCGCGGGGTCGCCGAAGGGGCTCCTCCGCCTGCACGAGACGCTCGGCTGGGCCGGGGCGCTCCTCGTCCTCGTCCACGGCGGGATCCACTTCAACGCGCTCGTGCCGTGGCTGGCGCTCCTCGCGATGGTCGTCGTCGTCGCGAGCGGCCTCACCGGACGCTTCCTCCTCGCCGACGTGCGCGAGCGCCTCCGCGAGAGGGCGGGGGAGCTGGCCCGGTCCGGGCTCTCCCCGGCCGAGGTCGAGCGGGAGGTCCTCTCCGTCTCCCTGCTCCACGACACGATGAAGCAGTGGAGGAAGGTCCATCTCCCGCTGACGATGCTCTTCGCGGGCCTCGCCGTCGTCCACGTCGCGGCGACGCTCCTCTTCTGGAGGTGGTGACGTGCGGCGGACCTGGATCTCCCTCGTCGCCACGATCGCGGCCGCGACGGCGGCGGCGCTCCTCTTCCCCTACCGGGCCATCACTCCCGGGTCGCTCTCCGCAGGGCACCTCGGCCAGCGCGACGACTGCCTCTCCTGTCACACGCTCTTCCGCGGCGCGCCCGCGGAGAAGTGCGCGGCCTGCCACGGGCCCGGCGACGTCGGCGTCCGGA
>JAKLER010000051.1 GCA_022711615.1 Acidobacteriota bacterium | reverse complement strand
GCTGTTATCGGGGTCCCAGACGTCCCCGAAGCGGAACGAGTTCGCCACGCCGTAGACGTGCTGGGCCGGGTCGGGAGGCTGTCCGAATGGGTTCTTCTTCAGCCTCTCATCGGCGAGGTAGTTCTCGAAGAGCTGCACCTGCATCTTCAGGAGCGCGGGGGGGACGAGGGCGATCTGCTCGACGCCGTCCTCGATCCGGAACGCGTGCATCATCCCGTTGTTCGAGCCGACCCAGAGGAGGGGCTCCCGGGAGGCGTAGGCGTTCTCGAAGTTCGAGTGGCTGACCGTATTCCCCTGGAGCCAGGCCGCGGGACGGCCGACGAGGGCCGGAGCCGAGTTGATCATCGGCCCGAGGAGCCAGTCCCTGCTGTCCGTGACCCCGTCTCCGTCGAAGTCACGCGGGGCGCCGCGGACGAAATCGAGGACCGCGGCGTCGAAGCTGAGGCCGCCCATGTCCGCGTCGTTCAGCCGGTCGAGGTTGTCGGACTTGAGCTCGACGAGGGCGTTCCCGTTCGCGGGGTCCCAGGTGAAGATTTTCCGCGTGGCGTGGGCTGTGGAGGGGTTCAGTACCACGCCCGCGTCCCACTTGAGGTAGTCCGGGTTGTCGATCATCGGCGTCGCAGGGTTGCCGTCGTGGTCGATTTTGGCCAGCTTCGAGGTGTCGAAGGCGTAGATGTGCCCCTTCCACGAAGGGAACTCCGTGGACGGAAGAAAGACGGTGCTGGCGAGGGAGCCGCCCGCGGACATCCCGGAGACCGGGGCGTTCGTCGCGTAGTCGCCGGTCGCCGTGGCGTTCACGATCGCCATCAGCGCCTCGCCGAGCTTCTCGGCGGAGGTGGCGAAGAAGGCGTTGTGGCCGTGGGCCTTCTTCACGGGGTCGCCGTACCCGGCGAGGGCCGTGGCGAAGGTGGCGCTGCTGTCCTGGTTCCAGCGCAGCTGCCCGCTCGGCCCGTCGAAGTTCGACGTCGTGTTGTAGCGGGGGTTCGCGGGCTCCGGGCTCGCGGGGTCCGGGAGGAACGGGTTCTTCACCGGGTCGAAGCCGCCCCATCCGGCGTCGCCGTTCGGGCTCGAGGCGTCCGTCCGCCCCATGAAGGCGATGTAGTCGAGCTCGCAGGGACCGACCTGCTCGCTCACGCCGATCGTCCAGGTCCGGACGGGGACCTGGACGCTCCCGGCGGAGGTGTTCGTGTAGAGCTCGTTCGCCCACTTGGCCGCGAACTTGTCCCAGTTGTTCGGGCAGTCGTAGCCGGAGGAGCCTCCGTCGCACTCGAGCGGGCCCGTGCCGCAGGGGCTGATCCAGTTCCCGTCATCGGGGTTGCTGTTGTTCGAGAGGCCGTCGGTCACGAGGATGACGCCGTACGGGCGGTCGCAGTTCTCGCGGATCCGGGGATCGAGTCCGGCGATGGTGGTGATCTTCGTCTTGACCCGCGACAGCGCGGTGTTCGTGTTCGTCCCGCCGCTCGCGCCGAGGCCGCCGACGCCGGTGGCCCTCCCCGTCGCCCCGCTCGGAAGGAAGTAGTCCTTGAGCTTGGCGAGGTACTCGTTGGCGTCCGTGACGTCGATGTCGACGCGGTGGGTGATCCCGTCGGTGGAGTAGGTCGTCAGCCCCCAGTTGACCCTGGCGGCGTTCTTCCCGATCAGGTCCTGCGGCGCCGAGTAGGTGCAGGTCCCGACGGTGCAGGCGCCGTTCCGGACGATAGGGAAGTAGTCGACCGTGTAGTCGCCGCCGCTGGAGTTCCTCGCGCCGGCGATCGTGATCGTCTCGTAGGGCGTGAAGGGGATGCCGGGGGCCTTCACCCTCGACGTGGCGTCGTAGCGGAAGACCCATTCACGGCGGGACGCCGTCGAGGAGGCCGTGCTCTCGAGCGTCCATCGGGCCGGCAGTTCTTCCGGCGGCGTGTAGGTCGTGACGAGAGGCACCGAGGCTCCGAGCGCGTTCTTGACGATCGCCATCCGGGAGGGGCCGTTGAAGGCGAGCTTGTACTTCCATGTGTAGCACTTGCCGCTGCTGCAGCTGGAGCCGCTCGGCCCCCAGCTGTCGCCGTACTGGTCCCGGTTCCATCTCAGCCAGCCGAAGCTGTTGACGCCCGTTTCCGGCGTGACCTTTCCCTCCGGGAACCACGCCATCGAGCCTGTCACGTCGAGGACGATCTGGAGGTTCGCCTTCTGAAGCTGGGCCGTGATCTGGCGCATCGGATCGTAGCCCTCGTCCTGCGCGCGGAGGCCCGGGGCGGCGAGAGCGGCGGCCAGGACGAGTGCCGAAGGGAGAAGGTGGATTCGCGAGGTTCGCATGGCGATCTCCTTGGTACCGTTCACTTCGCGCCGGAGCTGGTGCCGCCGACGTTCGTCCCCTTCTGGGTGGCGGTGGCGGAGCCCTCGACCTCGGTGTAGAGCTGCTCTTCGAGGACCTTCGTGATCCCGATCGTCGGGACGCCGTCGCGGAGGACCAATGCCTTCGTCGACGGGTCGACGAGGACCATCTGGCCGACGACGACGATGTTGATCTTCTTGTCGGTGTCGGCGTTGTTGCCGCCGGCGGTGTCTTCCTCGTTGTTCCGGACGAAGATCGAGTACATCGCCCGCGTCGAGGGGTTCCCGAGGTCTTGCGGGATGACGATGTCCCGGTACTTCGTTCCGGCGATCTCGAGGACGTAGGCGGGGCGGCCCCCGCCGGGGGGCGTGTAGACGTCGCCGGCGGGCCATGGCCGCGCGTCGATCGCGGCGCCGCTGGAATAGGTCAGGTCGATGAGCTCGGTCGCGTCGCTGTTGTTGAGCTGCGCGAAGTCGGAGACGCGCGCCTCGCCGTCGCGGAGTCCGGCCTCGGCGGCGTAGAAGCCGACCCGGGCCATCTCGGTGTTGCCCGAGGTCTTGTCCTCCGTCGAGGCGAAGTAGGCGATCCCGAGGCCCACGACCGTCAGGACGAGGGCGACGAGGATGACGGTGATCAGGGCGCTCCCCCGGGCAGAGGGGCGCCGGCTGGGAGCGGAGCGGGGCGGTCGACTGCGGCTCATCGTCTAGTTCCCCAGCATCCGGTTCCGGATCAGAACGGTGGAGGTCATCCGGTGATGGTCGAAGTCGCCGATCAGAACGCCCGAAGGCCCGGTCGGGTCGGCGTCGCTCGGGGCAGCAGGAGCCCGGTCCTCGGAACGGGGACGGGCGCCCGAGAGGAGCGTCGTGGTGCTCGAATTCCGGCGCGCCGAGGCGTTCCGCGCCTCGAAGCGGAGCGGGATGGATCGGGAGGTGATGGAGATCCGGATCCCGGAGACCATCGTGATGTCCCACGGGGTCGCGCTCCCGACCGCCGCCTGCGGGGGGACGTTCCCCGTGGCCGGGATCCTCACGTCGGCGCCCGTCGCGGCGTCGAACGTGTTGAAGACGGTCCGTCCGGGGAAGTTCGTCGGGTCGGGGGGGCGGGAGTAAAGGTACGCGATCTGGAGGTCCTCGACGTCCGGCATGATCGGCGTGAACGCGGTCCCCGGGTTGTCCGTCGCCGGGTTGAAGAGCCCCTGCTTCTGCTCCAGGTTCAGAATGCCGTTCGCGTCGCGGCGGACCCGGAACGAGTAAATCCGCATCCCGCCGGCCAGAGCGGGATCGTTGAGGTCCGGGTGGCCGCCCGGCGGGTTGATCCGCTGCGACTGCCCCGGGTTGCTGACGACGTGGACGTTGTAGGGGGTCCCTTCATCCGAGGTCTTCGGCGTGCAGCTGAAGTCCTGGTACCCGGTGATCTCGTAGTAGGCCCATCGGCCGTCCCGGTCGACGAGCGTCAGGATGATGCTCTGGGCGTCGTTCCCCTCGCTCGAGGCGCCGGTGAGCTGGAGGAAGTTCCTCCTCATCGTCTCGTCCGACGGGCAGCCCTCGGTGTAGTGGAAGTAGAGGTTCGCGGCCTTTTGCCAGCCGACCCATCTCGAGATCGGGACCATGAACGGGTCGATCGGGGCGGCGAGCGTGAGGATGTCGGTCCCCGGCTCGGCCAGCCGTCCGTCGGTGACGTTGTTGTAGGTAGCCTGGACCGGAGTGTTCGAGTTCCCCTGCGCGTACCAGGCGATGAGGGCGTTCGGGCTCGGCGTCGGGCCGTTGTCGTTCAGGTCGGTTGCGCCGGCGATGTGCGTGGAGAGGTAGTCGATCGCGCGGCGGGAGGTCTGGCGGGGAGCGGTCTTCACCTGCTGGCGCTCCGCGAACGACTTCATCGTGAAGAGAAGCGTCAGCGCGACGATCATCACCATCGTCAGGATGAGGAGCGACACCATCGCTTCCGACAGCGAGATGCCGCGGATGCGCCTACTGCGGAACCTGGCAAACATAGTCGACCCTCTTCGTTCGGGCGCTCGTCCCGATGTAGCTCATTCCGGTGGGGGCGTCGGCGGCGGTGACCGACACTGTGACGAACCAGAAGCCCGGCGTCGGCGACGCGGAGTAGGTGTAGCTGATGGAGAACGGGGGGTTCTCCTGGTACATGACGTTCGTCCCGGCCGGACCCCAGTAGAGCCACCACGCCTTGTTCGTGTCGGTCGTGCTGTTCCTCGGCAGCGTCACGGTGGCGCCATTCGTCGGCGATGTCGGCAGTCCCGTGTTCGCCGGGACGGCGGCCGGGTCCTGCGTCCGGAGGAAGTGGAGATAACGGAGGTTCTCGGCAACCTGCTGCGCGCGGAGCGTCATGTCAGACCGTGAGGCCGACCCGGTGTCTGTCAGGAGAGCGAGGGAGAAGAGCTGGAGAATGCCAACCATCAGAATGGCGAGGATCGCCATTGCGATGAGCACCTCGATGAGTGTGCCCCCGCGGGTCAGACGGCGTGGACGGGTCCGGTTCGCTCGCATCACGTTCTGCTCCTCCCCCTCCCTCACGGGGCCCGCCGGACGGACGACTTGAAGAGTGGGCCGATCGAGACGGTGTAGGTGACCAGGGGCGACAGGGAGCCGGAAATCATGTCCCGGTGACTGAGCTGGACCGTCGCGAGCCCCGTGGCGACGGCGGGCGTTCCACCCACCGCTTCCGGCGGGGTGATCGCCCGGCCCATGAAGTCGCAGAGGAGGACCGCGGAGACCGGGCCGGAGCCGCTCGGGCGGAGCCAGGCCCCGGTGAAGACCTGGCCGTTCGCCGCCACGTTCGAGAGGGCGACGTCCTCGGGGACGCGAACCCGCCACGGGACGAGGTTCGTCGGTGCGTCGTGGAGGAGGCCGTCGTTGTTCGGATCGATCGCCTCGTCACAGACGCCGTTGTCGTTTCGGTCGACGACGACGGCGACGTCGGTCCCCGAGCCCTCGACGTACTTGCCGAAGACGAGGAACGTTCGAAGGTTCTCGTCCTGCATCGTCGAGTAGACCTTCGTGACGAGGTTGTTCACCTCGCTCGCCGCCGTCGCGAGACGCTGACGCTTGAGCGCGGAGAGGATGCCGGAGAGGCCGAGCGTCAGCGAGATCCCGATGATGACGACGACGACGAGGAGCTCGATGAGCGAGAAGCCCCTCCGTCTTTTCCCGGGCGGAGCCCAACGACCCGTTGGCATCTGCTCTCCTCCTCATGCCCCGCTCGGCGGGACCCTGCGGCAGGAACAGAGCAACTCGCGGGCCGGGACTGGGGTGTGAGGGCGAAAGTCTTCTGAATCAGTCGTTTGGCTTTGCGGGGTCCGCCCTGCGGGATGGTTTCGCGGAAACGAGGTGTTCCGTTTCGTAACGCCCGCGGAGCGGCACCCGGTAGAGCGTGACGCCGCCCGACTCGAAGGCGGGGACGAGGAGGCCGGGGAAGGCGCGGAAGAGAGCGCGGTGCGTCTCCCCGTGCGCCTCGACCTCCTCGGCCCCCGAAACGACCCACCGGACCTCGCGGCGCGAGAGGATCTCGGGGAGGTCGTAGAGCGAAAGGGGATCGTAGAGGCGGGCGACGTCGAGGATGCGCCGGTCGAGCTCGGGGCGGGGCTGGCCGCGCTGGAGGAGGTGGTAGTCCCAGCCGAGGACGGTCGGGAGGCCGGAGCGCGAGGCGAAGCGGGCGTATTCGCGGTAGGACGGCCCCCAGGCCTCGACGATCGTCGGGAGGCCCGGCACGCGCATCTCGAGGAAGTCGAGGGCCGCGGCCTCGCCGGGGCGGTGGCTGCGGAGGAAGGCGAGGCCGTCGAGGGTCCCGCGCGGCGTCTCGACGCGGCGCGTCCGGAGGTGTCCGCCGAGGGCGAGGAGCGAGGTGGCGAGGGCGCCGAGGAGCGCCGCGGCGGCGAGCGTCGCGGCGAGCCGGCGGGAGGGAGCGGGCCGCGGAGAGCGCTCGAGAAGGAGGTCGAGCGCCCCGGCCCCGGCGACGGCGAGGAGGAGCGTGGCGTCGAGGCCGAACTTGAAGACGGTGTTCATCCGGTCCCAGACGAAGACGACCTCGCAGAGGGTGAGGAGGCCGAAAGCCGCCGCCGCGACGGCGGGGAGCGCGCGCCGCGCGGGCGGGAGGCCGCGGCCGAACGCGAGGAGGAGCGCGAGGAGGGCGAGGCCGGCGAGGAAGGCGCGGACGGACGGCGCCGGGGCGAGGCGACCCGTCGCGAGCGCCGGCAGGTCGACGAGGGAGAGAGAGAGGAGGAGCGCGAGACCTCCGGCGAGCGCGGCGGCGCGGCGCGGCCGGGCCGGGTCGTGCCGCGTCTCGCGCAAGCGGGCGAGGAGGAACGGGACGACGAGGGCGAGGCCGAGGCCGTGGACGAGGAGGAGCGAGAGGGCGTCGTAGCCCGGGCCCCGCTCCCAGCCGAGGTGCCGCGGCGGCGGCGTGTAGGCGCGCCAGAACGGGAGCGTGACGAGGAGCGCCGGGAGCGCGACGGCGAGGCCCGGGACGACGACGCCGGCGAGGAGGCGGCCGAGGCGCCGCGCCGGGAGCGGCGGCGCGGGGCGCGGCGTCGCCGCGAGGGCGGAGGCGGAGAGGAGGAGGGCGAGGAGGCCGGCGGCGGTCGGCGCGCTCCAGCCGTTCGTGACGAGGAGGACGGCGAGGAAGAGCGACGCGAGGGCGAGGAGGAGCGAGCGGCCGAACGGGGGGACGTAGAGCTCGGGGCTCGTCCGCTGCCGAAATGCGAGGAGGAGGACGGCGAGGAATCCCAGGAGGAACGGGAAGGCGAGGAGGTGGGCGTGGAGGTCGGCGAAGAGGAAGCTCCAGAACGGGAACTCGTTGATCTCGTTCTGCGTCTTCAGGACGCGCGAGACCGACCAGAAGAGGTCGAAGTCGACCACGCGGCGCCGCGCGTACTCGAGGAGGCCGGCGAGGTTGCCGGCGAAGAGGCCGAGGCCGGCGGCGAGGAGCCCCGTCCGGAGGCGCCCGCCGAGGAACGCCCCGGCGGCGAGGAGCGCGGCGGCGGTGAGCGCGGCGGTCGCCGCGAGGCCGAGGTTGAAGGCGAGCGCCGGGTGGACGCCGAGGGCCTTCGCGAACGCCGCGACGAGGAAGTGGCCGAAGTAGGTGTACGAGAGCGTCGTACCGGCGAGCCACGGCTCCGGCGGCGGAAGGAGCTCCGAGCGAAGGAGCGCGTTGAGGAACGAGAAGTCCATCGGCTTCTCACCCCAGTAGATCTCCGGCGAGAACGCGCGGACCGCGGCGAAGAAGAGGAACACGCCGAGGAAGAGCCCTTCGGTGGCGAGGAGCTCGCGGCGCGGGAGCGCGGGCAGCGGGCGGGAGGAGAGGGCGCCCGCGAGGACGACGGCGACGGCGGCGGCGAGGGCGAAGGAGGGGACGAACGCGAAGAGGCCCCAGGCGACGAGGGCCCACGCGGCGAGGCCGAAGAGGGCGACGCCGGCCACCTTCGAGAGGGCGTAGACGCCCGGCACGGCGGGGAGGCGCGGCCCGAGGAGGCGCCAGGCGGCGAGGCCGAGCGCCTCGAGGAGCGCGAGCCAGAGAAGGAGCGCGAGGGGCGTGGAGCGCGTGCCCCGGATCCTCTCCTCCGAGTCGGCGTGCGGGTCGTCGGGGCGGGCGCGGAGGATCTCCCGCCGGGTGAGGACGCGGGAGGGCGTCGCCTCGCGCAGGAGGCGCTCGAGGGCCGCCGCGTCGAGGCGGGCGGCGTTCCGGAAGAGGGTGACGCGCGGGTGGTCGTAGACGGAGAACGACTCGTCGGCGAGCTCGGTCGGCAGGCGCAGTCCGAAGAGCTGCGGGGGCGAAGAGAACGTGCGGACGAGCTTCCAGCCGAGGTCGCCCGAGTAGAGGAGGCGGAGGAAGCGGTCGGTGTCGGGGTAGCGCTCTCGCGCGCGCGGAATGGCGCCGGTGTGGCGCTTCGTCGGGAAGACGAGGAGGTCCGCGGAGGCGAGCCTCTCGGCCATGAGGCGCGTCTTCTCCGCGCCGTCGGGGTCGTAGAGGGGGAGGTCGGCCGTGCGGAAGCGGCCCGCCGGGAGGCCGTCGAGGGCGAAGGGGAATCCCTCTTCCCAGTGGGGGACGAGGAGCGTCGCCCCCTCGGCCGCGTTCTCGTGGAACCAGCGCGAGGCGGAGACGACGGAGTGGGGCCGCGTGTAGATGGAGAGGAACGCGAGGAGGTACGCGCCCGAGAGGCCGAGGACGGCGCGTCGGGCGAAGCGCCGGCCGCTCCCCTCTCCGGCGCGCGGCGCGAGGAGCGCGGCGGCGCCGAGGAGGAGGAGCGGGTGGAGCGGGAGGAGGTAGCGCGGGAAGCGAACCTCGAACGAGGCGGTCAGGAGGAGAAACGGGACGGCCCAGAGCCAAAGGAGGAGCTCGCGCCTCTCCCTCTCGCGTGCCGTCTCGCGCAGCCGGAGCGCGACGCCGAAGAGGGCGGCGAGGCCGAGCGCGGGGCCGAGCCCCCAGAGGACGATCTCGGAGAGCTCGTAGAGAAGATACGTCGTCCCGACGTACTGGTTCGTGTAGGGGACGGAGCCGGCGTCGCGGACCATCGCCCCCTGCTCCGCCACGGCGGCGAGAAGCTCGCGCGAGGAGGTGAGCGCCGAGGGCTGCCCGAGGAGGAAAGCTGCGCCGAGGCCGAGCGCGGCGGCCCCGAGGGCGAGGGCGCCGCGCCCGAAGCGGCGTGCCGGGAGGAACGCGAGGAGGGGCGCGGCCGCGAGCGGGAGGAGGAGCGTCGCGGCGCTCGCCTTCGCCGCGAGCGCGAGGCCGGCGGCGCCGCCGGCGAGGAGGAAGGCCGGGACGCTCCTCAGCTCGAGCGCGCGGGCGAGGAGAAGGAACGTCGCGAGGACGAGCGTCGTGAGCGGGACGTCGTTCGTCGCGAAGTGCGAGTTCTGGACGTGGAAGACGGCGATCGCGAGGAAGGAGCCGGCGAGGAGACCCGCCTTCTCGCCGAAGAGCTTCCGCCCGAGGAGCGCGAGGAGGACGCAGCCGGCCGCGCCCCACGCGGCGGAGAGGGCGCGCCCCGTGAGGAGCGTGCCGTGCCAGGTGAGCGCCCCGGGCCAGACGTGGGAGACGAGCGACGTCGCCGCGCGGGTGACGAGGAACGGGAGGGAGCCGTAGGCGTGGAACTTCGGGTCGAGCCTCAGCGGGGAGAAGGAGAGCTCCTGGACCGCCTCGACGATCCGGCGCTCGTCGGGGTGGTACATGTGCCCCTGGTCCTGGTCGAGGCCGAGGAGGCGGACGCCGAGCGCCGCCGCGAAGAGGAGCGCGAGGGCGAGGCGGAAGGGGAGCGGCCTCGCCGGGAGCATCAGATGGGGAGCCTCCGAAAGATCGGGGCTGGGAGCGCGCGGAGGAGGGCCATGACGGGGCGCCAGAACCAGGGCGTGTAGACGACGCGCCGGCGGCTCTCGAGCGCGGAGAGGACGTCGCGGGCGACCCGCTCGGGGGAGACGAGGAGCGGGGAGCCGGGAGGGAAGACGCCCCACGACATCGCCCCGTCGGCGGGGCCGGCCTTCACGCAGAGGACCGTGACCCCCTTCGGCGAGAGGCGCGCCCAGAGCCCTTCCATCGCGACGGAGAGCGCGGCCTTCGTGGCGCCGTAGGCGTAGTTCTTCCGCCGGCCGCGGTCCCCCGCGACGGAGGAGAACGCGCAGAGGAAGGAGCCGGGGCGGCCCTCGAGGCGCGTCGCCGCGGCCTCGAGGAGGGCGAGCGTCGCGCGGACGTTCACGTCGGCGAGCTCGAGGAGCGCCCCGGTGTCGCGTTCGACGAGCTCCTGGTCGGGCATGACGGCGAAGGCGACGAGGACGCCGGCGAGCTCGCCCGGCAGCGCCTCTTCCGCGCGGGCCGGGAGCGCGGCCGCCGCCGCGGCGTCGCGCGCGTCGAAGCCGAGGGCGGCCGTGGCGACGTCGAAGCGGAGCGCGAGGTCGGCGGCGGTCCGCGCGGCCTCGCCTTCGTCGCGGGCGGCGAGGACGAGGCCGCAGCCGCGGGCGGCGAGCCCCTCGGCCACGGCCCGCGCGAGGGCCGAGCCGGCGCCGGCGACGAGGACGTTCCCCTTCGCCGTGCTTCTCATCGCCCCTCCGCGAGGCCGAGGCGGCGCGCCTGCGAGGAGGAGAAGCGGCCGTTCGGATCGAGGCGCCGCTTCACGGCGAGGAACTCGGGAAGGCGCGGGTACATCGACGCGAGCGTCGCGGCGTCGGTGAGCGCGTCCTTCGCGAGGTAGAGGCGCCCGCCGAGCGCCAGGAGGATCTCGTCGAGGCGCCGGGCGAGCGGGCGGAGCCGCTCGCCGACGTTCGGGACGTCGAGGCCGAGCGTGACGCCGGGCTTCGGGAAGGAGAGGACGCCGCGCCCCTCCGGGCCGGTCGTCTTCAGGACGGCGAGGAAGGAGGCGGCCCGCTCGCGCGAGATCTCCTCGAGGATGCGGCGGCACCCTTCGGCCGCCGTCTCGCGCGGGAGGAGCGCCTGGTACTGGACGAAGCCGCGCCGCCCGTAGAGGCGGTTCCAGGAGCCGAGCGCGTCGAGCGGGAAGAAGAAGCTCGCGGGGCCGGAGAGGCCGGTGGAGTCCCGCCCCGCGGCGTAGTAGAGGGCGTCGAAGGCGGAGATCGTCAGCGGGCTGAGGAGGGCCGACGGCGCCTCGAACGGGACGTTCGGCCCGGGCTTCTCGGGGAGGGAGCCGCGCACGGCCTTCCCGCGCGGGAGCTCGGCGGCGAGGACGTGGTCGCCGCGCATCAGGACGCCGCGCCCGAGCGCCCGGCCGCGGGCGAGGCCGTCGATCCAGGCGACGGAGTAGCGGCTGAGGCTCTCCTCCTCCTCGAGGCGCGCGAGGACCTCCTCGAGGCACCGGCCGCGCCGCTTGACGACCCGGACCCACGGCGTCTCGACCGGGAGGAGCGCCAGGCGCGCAGAGAGGATGACGCCGGTCAGCCCCATGCCGCCGATCGTGGCGTCGAAGGCCTCGGCGTTCTCCCTCGGGGAGCAGCGGAGCGTTTCGCCCGAGGAGAGGAGGAGGGTCAGCTCCTCGACGTGCCGCCCGATCGTCCCGTCGACGTGGTGGTTCTTGCCGTGGACGTCGGCCGCGAGCGCGCCGCCGACGGTGACGAAGCGGGTGCCCGGGACGACCGGGAGGAAGAAGCCGCGCGGGAGGAGGAACGCGAGGAGGCGCGCGAGCGAGGTGCCGGCCTCGCACGTGAGGGTCCGCCCCTCGGGGTCGAACGCGAGGATCCGATCGAGCCGCTCGGTCAGGACGACGGCGCCGGCCCCGTTCAGCGCCGAGTCGCCGTAGCTCCTTCCGAGGCCGCGCAGGGCGAGCGTCGGCTCCGGCGCGGAGCGGACGGCCGCCTCTACGGCGCGCCACGTCTCGGGGCGGTAGGCGGGCCCCGCCTCGACGGCGAAGCGTCCCCAGCCCGAGAGGGAGAGGTGGGCCGCGCGGTAGGGAAAGCCCTCGGCGCGCGAAGCGGAGGCGTCGGGAGAGCCGCTCAACCCCGCCATGATAGATGCGCGCCGCGGCGTCAGCCGAGGTCGTCGAGGAGCGCCGCCGCGGCCTCGCGGGCGATCTTCACGGCGTAGTTCTGGCCGCGGTCCTCGGGGTAGACCTGCGCCATCGCCGCGGAGTAGAGGCCCGGGAGGCCGGTCCTCACCGGCGGGAGGACCCTCGCGTAGTGCGTCCCGACGATCGGCTGCGCGTACTCGGCCCGGAAGAGGTGCCGCTCGAGGACCTTCGCCTTCTCGAACGCGGGGGAGAGGCGCGAGACGGCGGGGAGGTAGAGCTCCCAGAGGTCGCGGTCGGGCATCGTCCACTTCGGGTCGTCGGGGAGGACGTAGTCGGAGAGGTAGACGACGTGGCGCCCTCCGTAGCGCTCGGCCGGGACGTAGTTCGTGTGCTCGATGAAGCCGCCGAACGGCATCGTCGCGTCGCCGACGTTCGTCCAGTAATAGGGAGTGAGCGGCCGGTCGAGGACGAGGACGGGGCAGAGGGCGTGCGCGTAGGAGATCGTCCCCCAGAGCGCGCGGAGATCTGAGGGGAGATCGGGGACGAGGCGGAGGAGCTCGGGGATGGCGACGGTGGAGAGGACGATGTCGAACGTCTCCGCCCCTCCACGGGACTCGACACTCCATCCCTGGCCGGCGCGGGTCGCGAGCTTCACGGGGCGGGCGGGGCGGATCTCCCCGCCGCGCTCGGCGATGCGCGCGAGGAGCGCGTCGACGACGCGTCCGAACGACCCTCTCATGTAGCCGAGCCGCTCGCCGAGTCCGCTCTTGTCGCGCGAGCGGGTGCGCAGCGCGATCTTCCCCCAGAGCCAGACGAGGCCGACCTCGGTCGCCCGCCGGCCGTACTTCTGCTCGAGGAGGGGCCCCCAGACGACGTCGAGGACGCGCCCGTAGCCGTTCTTCCGGAGCCATCCGACGGCGGTCTCCCCCTCGAGCGCCCGCCAGTCGCTCATGCCGCGCAGCTTCAGCGTGGAGAGGACGAGCTCGACGCGGCCCCGGAGGCCGAGAGGCGCGAACCCGAGGAGGGAGAGCGGGGTGCCGAACGGGTAGAGGAGGCCGTTCGAGTAGAAGCCCATCTTCGACGGGAGCCACTCGATCTCGCCGCCGAGGCCGAGCTCCTCCGCGAGGGAGACGTAGTCGGCGTCGCTCGTGAAGAGGTGGTGGTAGAAGCGCTCGAGCGGCTCGCCGCCGACGGAGAAGGTGCCGACGAGGCCGCCCGCTTCCGGGTACTTCTCGAAGACGGTGACGGGGAGGCCCGCGCCGAGGAGCCGGTCGGCCGCGACGAGGCCGGCGAGGCCGCCGCCCACGACGGCGACGCTCTTCCTTCGGGCGGGGGCGGGAGACGGCGCGTCGGTCATCGGCCGATTGTGGACGAGAACGGAGCGGGGGGAACCCGAGCGGCCGCGAAGGCCCGCGGGCGCTGTGCTACCGTCGCCCGGCTCCGTGACCGTCGCTTCCGCGCTCCTGCTGGCCGTCCTCCTCGCCGGCCTCCTGGCGGCCGGAACGGCCGTCGTCCTTCGCGCCGGTCGCGGCGATGGAGACGCGGACGGCGTCCGCGACGGAGCGCTCGCGCTCGGGCTTCCGGTCGGGCTCCTCCTCCTGGCGTTCCCCGGCCAGGTCGCGAGCGCGGTCGGCGGGGTCCCCTTCGGCGTCGTCCTCGCGCTCGGCGGCGTCGCCGTCGTGGCCGCCCTCGCCCTCTGCGGGAAAGAGCTCGCGGTCCTCCGCGAGCGGCGGGCGTTCGCCGCCGTCGCGCTCCTCCTCGCCCTCTTCGCCTTCTTCCTCTGGCTCCGTCTCGGGTGGGGGGACGCGCGGCAGACGGAGAAGCCGATGGACCTCGCGGTCCTCTCGGCGCTCCTCGTCACGCCGAGCCTGCCGCTCGAGGACCCGTGGCTCGCCGGGACCGCGTTCCCCTACTACCACTTCGGGACGTACCTCCTCGCGCTGCCGTTCCGCCTCGCCGGGATCGCGCCGGGCGTCGCCTACAACCTCGTCGCCGCGCTCGTCGCGGCGCTCGCGGGGGGAGCGGCGTTCGGGGTCGTGAGGCTGCGCGGCGGCGGCCGGCGGCTCGCCGTCGCCGCGGCGCTCCTCCTGACGCTCGCCGGGACGTGGGACGGCGCGCGTCCGCTCCTCGGCGGCGGGTCGCTCGCGTCGGTCGACCTCTGGGCCTCCTCGAGGCGCGTGGCCCACACGATCACGGAGTGGCCCCTCTTCACGCTCTGGCTCGGCGACCTCCACCCGCACGCCGTGGCGCTGCCGCTCCTCCTCGCGCTCGCGGCGCTCGCCGGGCGCTTCGCGAGCGGCGCGGGGCTCCTCCTCGACGCGGCGCTCCTGGCGGCGCTCCTTTCCGCGAACCCGTGGGACCTCCCGGCGGCGCTCCTCCTCCTCGGCGCGGGCGCGTTCGTCTCGCGGCCGTTCCTCCCGGCGCTCGTCCGGGCCCTCTCGACGGCCGCCGTCGCGCTGCCGTTCCTCGTCCCGACCCTGCTCGGCGCCCGGCCGGAGATGCAGGGGCTCCGCGGGGTGGCGGCCCGGACGACGAGCCCCGAGGCGTTCCTCCACTTCGGCGGGCTCCTCCTCGTTCCGGCGCTCGCCGTCGGTGTCGCGCTCCTGCGCTCGCGGGACGACGCGGAGGAAAGCTTCCTCTCCGCGAACCTCTACCCGGCCGCCGGCGTCTTCCTCGCGATCCTCACCGGCCGGCCGGTCCTCGGCCTCGGCGCGGCGTTCCTCCTCGCCGTGCTCCACCTGCTGCCCGGCCTCCGGGGCGCCCTTCGGGCCGGGTTCTTCCTCGCGGCGGCCGCGGTCGCGCTCGCGATGCTCCCGGAGCTCGTCGCCGTGAAGGACCCGTACGGCGAGGAGCTCCACCGGATGAACACGGTCTTCAAGTGCTACGCGGGGGCGGCGGCCCTCCTCGCCCCGGCCGCGGCGCTCCTGGCGCCGCTCGCGCTGGCCACGCGCCGGGCGCGGTACGCGGTCCGCGCGGCGCTGGCGCTCGGCGCGCTGGCGCTCCTCGCGCATCCGGCGGCGCTCCTCGCGCAGCGCGCGAAGGCGACGCGGACGAGCCTGGACGGCCTGACGTGGATGACGCGCGAGGCCCCGGGCGACCGCGCCGCGGCGGAGTGGCTCCGCGCGAACGCCCCCGCCGGTGCGCGCCTCGTCGAGGCGGTCGGCTCGGCCTACACGGACCACGGGCGGGTCGGAGGAGCGTCGGGGCGGCCCCTCGTCCTCGGCTGGACGAACCACGAGGGACTCTGGCGCGGGGCGGCGGGGGCCGGGGCGATCGAGGCCCGGCGGCGGGACGTGGAGACGATCTACCGGTCGGACGACGTCGTGGCGGTGCGCGCGGCGCTTCAGCGGACGGGCGCGCGGTACGTGGTCGTGGGGGAGCTGGAGCGGAAGGAGCACGGCGCGAACGCGCTCCGCGTCCGGGCTCCACTCCGCCGCGTCCTCGAGGCGGAAGGGACGGAGCTCTGGGAGGTCGCGCCGTGAGCGCCGCCTCGCCCGCGTATGGCCGGCGCGAGCGGTGGGCCTGGGGGATGCTCCTCCTCCTCGCGCTCCTCCTGCGCGTCTGGGACCTCGGCTCGCGCGCGTTCCACCACGACGAGTCGATCCACGGCTGGTTCACCCACCAGCTCGCGTTCCAGGGGACCTACGTCTACGACCCGGTCTACCACGGCCCGGTGCAGTACTACATGGTCGCCGCGGCGTTCCGCCTCCTCGGCGACTCGGACTTCTCCGCGCGCCTCCCGGCGGCGCTCGGCGGCGTCGGCCTCGTGGCGATGGCCATGCTCCTGCGCGCCCGCTTCGGCCGGCGCGCGGCCTTCGCCTCCGGCGTCCTCCTCGCGATCTCGCCGAACCTCCTCTACTACACCCGCTTCTGCCGCGAGGACGTCTGGAGCCTCCTCGGGACGTTCGGCCTCTTCCTCTGGCTCGACCGCTGGTGGGCGACGCGGCGCGTCGCGGACCTCGCGCTCGCGGCCGTCTGGGGCGCGGTCGCGTTCGCGTCGAAAGAGAACTTCTACGTCCTCGGCGCTCTGATGGCGCCCGCCGTCCTCGCGGCGGTCTGGGAGCCGGGTCGGGGCTTCCCGCTCGTCCCGAAGCTCCGCGCGCTGCTCGACCTCCTCGAGCGTCACGGGGCGGCGATCGCGGGGGCGATCCTCCTCTTCTTCACGCTCTCGGAGGTCGCCTACACGCTCTTCCTCGTCCACCCCGAGTCGGGGAACCCCGTCTTCCAGGCGATCTCGTACTGGTGGGGGCAGCACAAGGTGGAGCGCGTCGGCGGGCCGAAGACGTACTACCTGCCGCGGATCCTCCAGTACGAGTTCGCGATCGTCCTGCCGGCGCTCGTCTGGATCGGGCTCCGCTTCCGCCGCTTCTCGGCGGCGGAGCGGTTCGTCTCGGCGCTCGCGGTCTCGTCGGTCGCGATGTACGCGTGGCTCGGCGAGAAGACGCCATGGCTCCTCGTCCACCAGGTCCTCCCGTTCGTGCCGCTCGCCGGCGCCGCGTGGGCCGCGCTCTCCGCCTCGCGGAAACGGGCGCTCGCCGTCGCCGCGCCGGCCTTCGCGGCCACGCTCGTCTCGGCCCTCTCGCTCTCGTTCTGGAACCCGCTCCTCTCCCCGGCGCACCCGCGGGCGGAGTCGGTCGTCTTCACGCAGACGAGCCCCGAGGTGATGCCGGTCGTCGCGGAGATCCTCAGGGCCGGGGGCTCGGGCGAGGACCCGGCGGCGGCGGTCTCGGGAGAGGCCGTCTGGCCCCTGTCCTGGTACCTGCGGGGACTCCCCGTCCTCTGGGCGCTCCCGTCCGCGGGGACGCGGCCGCCGGTCGTGGTCGTCGACGAGGGAAAGGTGGAGGAGGCGCAGCGCCTCCTCGGGGGCGGCTACGCGGTCGAGACGATCCCGCTTCGCTCCTGGTGGCTCCCGGAGGTCTCCCTCTCGCCGCTCCGCCCGAATGCCCGCGAGCTCCTCGTCTATCTCTTCACGCGCCGTCCGTGGAGCCCCGTGGGGGCGCAGAACGTCGTCGTCCTCCGGCGTCCGGACGGCGGGAGGCCGAGCCGATGAGCGCACCGGAGATCTCCGTCGTCCTCCCCTGCTTCAACGAGGTCGAGAACATCCCCGAGCTCCGGCGCCGCCTCGTGGCGGTCCTCGAGGCGGCCGGGCGGAGCTTCGAGGTCGTCTTCGTCGACGACGGGAGCCGCGACGGGTCGTGGGAGGCGATGGCGGCGCAGGCCGCCGAGGACCCGCGCCTCCGCGCGATCCGCCTCTCGCGGAACTTCGGCCACCAGATGGCCCTGACGGCGGGCGTCGACGGGGCGCGCGGCCGGCTCGTCGCGGTGATGGACGCCGACCTGCAGGACCCGCCGGAGCTCCTCGCCGAGATGCTCTCGAAGGCGGACGAGGGGTACGAGGTCGTCTACGCGCAGCGGTCGGCGCGCGAGGGGGAGAGCGCCTTCAAGCTCGCGACGGCGCACCTTTTCTACCGCCTCATGCGCCGCTGGACGAACGTCGACATCCCGGTCGACACGGGCGACTTCCGGCTCATGGGCCCGAAGGCGGTCGCGGCCTTCCGGTCGCTGCGCGAGAGGCACCGGTTCATCCGCGGGATGACGGCGTGGGTCGGCTTCCGGCAGGTCGCGGTCTCCTACGTGCGCCCCCCGAGGCTGCACGGCGAGACGAAGTTCCCGCTCCGGCGGATGGTCCGCTTCGCGCTCGACGCGCTCACTTCCTTCAGCCACGTGCCGCTCCAGCTCGGGACGTGGCTGGGTTTCGGCGTCTCGCTCTTCGCGTTCCTCTACATCCTCGTCGTCCTCGTCCTGAAGGTGCTCGGGATCAACGAACGGGGCTGGACGACGCTGATGGGGTGGATGCTCCTCCTGGGCGGCGTGCAGCTGATGCTCATCGGCGTCCTCGGGGAGTACCTCGGGCGGATCTACGACGAGGTGAAGCGGCGGCCGCTCTACCTCGTCTCCGAGGAGGCGGGAGGCCCGGAGAGGGACACCGCGCCGGAGGCGGACCCGGCGCGCTGAGCCCGCCCCGGGACGGGGGCCGGTGCTATCCTGTCCCCTCCGGAGGTAATCCCATGCGGCGCGTACTCTCGCTGCTCGTGCTCGGGCTCATCGGCCTCCTCTCCGGGCCGCTCGCGGCCGACCAGGTCGTCCTCCGGGACGGCCGCACCCTCGACACGAAGAAGCCGCCCGTGATCAAGGGCCGCCAGGCGGTCCTCACGCTCGCGGACGGGAAGCTCGTCTCGATCCCCGCGGCCGAGATCGACCAGGAGAAGACGGCGGCCCTCGCCAAGAAGGCGGCCGAGGCGCCGAAGGCGGCGCCCGCCGAGACGCCGCGCGCGCCCTCCCTCGTCGACGCCGCCCGGGCGACGCAGAACGCCCGGAAGGCCGCGGTCGTCCTGACCGACCAGGACGTCGCGGGCGGGTACCTCGATGTTTCCTCCGGCTCGCCCGAAAAGGGCGAGGGGGAGGTCTCGATCGGGCCGACGACGACGAAGAAGAGCGACGCTGGCTACGTCATCGAGGGCTCCGTCCTGAACTCGGGGAAGGCCCCGGTCCTCGGCGTGAGCGTGACGGTCGAGGCGGTCGGGGCGGACGGGAAGTCGATCGCGACGACCTACGCGGCCCTCGCCAAGGACGTTCTCGACCCGGGCGAGAAGGCGTCGTTCCGGGCGCAGATCGACACGGACAAGACGGTCGAGCGGTTCGGCTACGTGCCGCGCTGGAAAGTGATCGCGCCGCCCGCGAAGGAGGGCGAGCCGGGCGAACGGGCGGAGCAGAAGAAGGAGCCCGGCGCGGCGGGCGAAGAAGCGCCTCCGCCGCCGCCCCCTCCCGCGAAGGAGGAAGCGCCGCCGCAGCGTCCGCCCGACATGGCCGCTCCGCCGGCGAACGCTCCGGTCGGCGCCCCGTCGCAGCCGGGCGGGTCGTACCTGCCGCCCCCCTCCTCGAACCAGCCGAAGCCGCCCGGCGGCCGGGGCTGACGGGGGCCATACCCGGGCCGGGATGGCCGCCGAGATCCTCCTCGTCGAGGACCGGGAGTCGCTCCGGTCGATGCTCGCCGAGACGCTCGGCGGGGAGGGGTATCGCGTCGAGGCGGTCGCCGCCGGGGACGAGGCGGTCCG
>JAKLER010000509.1 GCA_022711615.1 Acidobacteriota bacterium | reverse complement strand
CTTCGGTCGCCGGGGTCCTCGCGGTACCTCTTCTCGAAGGCGGCGATGGCCCCGGGGACGTCTCCGTCGGCCCGAAGAGCCCCGCCGGGACTCACCGGCCCGGGAGGGGGCGGCTGACCGATCGCGACGGGTGGAGCGGCCAGGATGCCCACGAAGAGGAGGAGAAGGAGGCCGCGGCGGGACATCGACGATCCCCTACGGTTTCAGCTTCGCGATCTCGCCGCGGATCCGCTTCTTCTGCTCCTCGTCCCCGGTCATGGAGAGCGCCTTCTCATAGTTCGCGATGGCCTTCTTCCTGTCGCCGGCCGTCGCCTGGCCTTCGGCGAGCGAGTCCCACGCGTTCCACGATTCCGGGTGGTCCCTCGCGTTCTTCTCGAAGATCCGGATCGCGTCGTCCACCTTCTTCTGCCCGAGGAGCTGGTAGCCGTACTGGTTCAGCTCGGGCTCGGTCGCGGTCGCGATCGCCTTCTCGCGCAGCTGGGCGGCGGCCTTCGCATCTCCCTTCTTCTCGAGGAGGTCGGCCTTCGTCGACTGGTTCGTGAAGTTGCGGTTCATGCCGATCGAGCGCTCGACCCACGCCTCCGCCTGGTCGAGGGCGGTGTCGTTCCTCACGCACCAGGCGGCGGCGCCGTTCCACCCCTGCCAGCCGAAGCGCGGCAGCCCCCGGAGCTGCTCCTTCAGGCTCGCGACCACCACGGCCTTCGTGTCGACCTCCACCGGGAAGGAGAGCCGCAGCCTCTCCCAGGCGAGCGTCACGGCGACCGAGCGGTCCGTTGGGTCCGCGAGCGTGAAGAGGAGGCGTTCTTCGTGCGGCCCTTCCTGCGGGACCGCCGCGAAGCGCACGGCATCCTCCCCGGGGTCGTAGCTGTAGCTCCCCCAGGCCTTCGCCTGGGTGCTCAGAATGACCGTCCACTCCTTCTCGCCCGGAATCGTGTGCAGCCCGTAGGTGCCCGCGGGCAGGGTCTTCCCGCCGACGGTCACAGGACTCGAGAACGAGATCGCCGTGTTCTCGTCGGCGCCGGTCCGCCAGACCTCGCCGAGGGGAACGAGGCCTCCCCAGACCTTCCGGCCCTTCACGGCGGGCCTCGAATAGCTCACGGTCACGTCGGTCATCCCGACCCTCTGCGTCACCGACGCTTTCGGGCTGGCGGCGGGGAGCTGGAGCGGAGGGACCTGGGCGATCAGCGGAGAAGCGGCTGCGGCCAGGGAGCCGAGGACGAATCGGGACAGGCGCATCGGGAGTCCTCCTGTCGAATCGGAATCGACGGAGCCCGCATCCGACTCCCGGGCTCCGCCCGAGTGCTGTGGACCTCTCCTTCCCGATACGTCACCCGGCCGGGCGGGTTTCCGGGCTCGAGCGGTCAGGCGCCGTGCCCGTTCTCCGGGCCTGTCGGGCGGCCGAGGCGCGCCACGCCGGTCCGCCCGGCGAGGCGCTGCACGGCCGCGGAGGCCGTCTCCGGGGAGATCACGCCGGCGGGCAGGTAGACGATGAGCCAGGCGTATCGCGTCGCCTCGGTCACGCGCACCCGGTCGGCCCCGGTGATCGGAACGTCGGCGGGGCCGAGCGCGTCGACGAGCAGCGGCTTGCCGGCGCAGTCGAACGGCCCGCGCAGAGACAGCATCTCCTCGCCCGGCCTGCCGGCGCGGAAGACGAACGGGGGCGCGGCCTTCTCCGCGTCCATGACGCAGACGTTCGTGGCGAGCTCGAGGGCCACGAGGTTCCCGAGGTCGACGAGCGGGTGGACTTCCGGCACATCCTCCCCCTTCAGCACACGCCGCAGGAGCGCCTCGGAGCCCGACCGGTAGCGCGTCGGGTCGCACCCCGCGCGGCGAAAGAGGCGGCGGAGCGCCGCGACCGCGGGATGCTCCGAGAGCGTCTCGAGCCTCAGGCGCCCGCGCACCGCGG
>JAKLER010000508.1 GCA_022711615.1 Acidobacteriota bacterium | reverse complement strand
GGGCCGTCCCCGCGTAGTCGCCGGTGATCATCAGGACGCGGATCCCCGCGCGCCGGCACTCGGCGATCGCCTCCGGGACGCCGGGCCGGACCGGGTCGGAGAGAGCCAGGAGCCCCACGAAGCGGAAACCGAAGTCGTGCTGCCCCGCGGGGAGGGCCCGCCCGCGGAACGCCGCCCTCGCGACGCCGATCACGCGGCGGCCGCGGGAGGCGAGGTCTGCGATGCGGCGCTCGAGCCGCGCGGTCTCTTCCGGCCCGAGATGGCAGAGGTCGGCGATCGCCTCGGGCGCCCCCTTGGCCGCGATCACGAACTCGCTCCCGTCGGGGGAGCGCCAGACCCGCGACATCGCGAGGATCTGCCGGGAGAGCGGGTACTCGCGGAGGAGCTCCCAGTCGCCGTGGAGGTGCTCGGTCCCCGCGAGCGTCCTCTCCCCGAGCTCGCGCATCGCCTTCTCCATCGGGTCGAACGGGTCCGCCGGGCTCGCCAGGATCGCGAGCTCGACGAGCTCGTGGAAGTCCTCCGGGAGCGACGCCCCCTTCGGATCCACCGCGAGGACCTCGTCTCCGACCGCCAGCTCGGCGACGGACATCCGGTTCATCGTGAGGGTGCCCGTCTTGTCGACGCAGAGCGCGGTGGCCGCGCCGAGCGTCTCGACGGCGGGGATGCGCCGCGTGAGGACGTGGTGCCTCGAGATGCGCCAGGCGCCGAGGGCGAGGAAGACCGTGAGGACGACCGGGAACTCCTCCGGCAGCATCGCCATCCCGAGGGTGAGGCCGGCGAGGAGCCCCTTGAGGAAGTCCCCGCGGGTGAGGGCGTAGGCCGCAACGACCGTGGCGCAGAGGCCGAACCCGATGAGAGCGAAGAGCCGGACGAGGCGCGCCGTCTGCCGCTGGAGCGGCGTGTCCTCCGGCTCGAGCACCGCGAGCGCCCGCCCGATCTTCCCCATCTCCGTGGCGGCGCCGACGGCGACGACCTCGGCCACGCCCTGGCCCTTCACGACGAGCGTCCCCGAGAAGACGAACGGCGTGTCGTCCCCGCCCGGCGCGGCCGCGGGCGCGGCGCCCGCTGCCGGCTGCTTGCCGACCGGCACGGACTCGCCCGTGAGGAGCGACTCGTCGACCGACAGGCTCGTGGCGCCGCGGACCACCGCGTCGGCCGGCACGCGGTCTCCCTCGCTGAGGAGGAGGACGTCGCCGCGAACGACGTCGCGTCCCGCGATCCGGCGCTTCTCGCCGTTCCTCACGACGAGGGCGCGCGGGCTCGCGAGGTCGCGGAGCGCGTCGAGCGCCCGTTCCGTCTTGCGCTCCTGGACGAAGGTGATGCCGACGATCACGAAGACGAAGCCGAGGAGGAGGAAGGCCTCGCCGACGTCGCCGAGGAGGAGGTAGAGGGAGCCACAGGCGATCAGGAGGAGGAACATCGGCTCCTTCACGACCTCGAGGGCAATCCGGAACGGCCCGCGTCTCTTCGAGGCGGGGAGCTCGTTCGGACCCTCCCGGGCGAGGCGCCTGGCGGCCTCCTCCTCGGTCAGGCCCGAAGGCCGGACGACGTCGACCCGGGCCGGGAGCTCCGGCGTCCGTTCCATTGCGGATCCTTCCAGCTCTTCTCCCACCGCGATCCTCCATTCTTCAGCGGAGGTGACGCGCGCGCCGGAAACGGCGCGCCGGCCGACGGGGAGGTCTCAGCGAAGGAGCGAGGCGTGGAGGAGGAACTTCGGCGGAAGCGACGAGCCGACCGCGGCCGGCTCGTGGGGGTACCGCGTCGAGGAGGCGACGGCCGTCATCGCGCCGGCCGTCGTCGGGAGCGTCGCCACCTGGTCGGGCGCGCCGAGCCGCGGCCCGCGATCGCGGTCGCCCGGCGCCGCGTGGGCGTGGGACACGACCTTCCTCCCGTGGGTGTGGCCGTGGAC
>JAKLER010000507.1 GCA_022711615.1 Acidobacteriota bacterium | reverse complement strand
CTTTCCCGGCTGACGCCGGGTTTTCGTCAGCCCTTCTTCCCCTGGTTCGCCACGGCTGCGGCCTTCGCGGCGACGGCCTCGGCGTCGCCGAGGTAGAAGCTCTTCAGCGGCTTCAGGTTCTCGTCGAGGTGGTAGACGAGCGGGACGCCCGTCGGGATGTTGAGGCCGACGATCTCCTCGTCCGAGATCCCGTCGAGGTACTTGACCATGGCGCGGAGGCTGTTGCCGTGGGCCGCGACGAGGACCCGCCGGCCGGCCTTCACCTCGGGGGCGATGACGCTCTCCCAGTACGGGACGGCGCGGGCGACGGTCTCCTTCAGCGACTCGGTGAGCGGCAGCTCCTCCTTCGCGAGCGCGGCGTAGCGGCGGTCGTGGCCGGGGAAGCGCTCGTCGTCGGGGGTCAGCTCGGGGGGCGGCGTCGAGTAGCTCCGGCGCCAGACCTTCACCTGCTCCTCGCCGAACTTCGCGGCCGTCTCGGCCTTGTTGAGCCCCTGGAGGGCCCCGTAGTGCCGCTCGTTCAGGCGCCAGCTCCGGATCACCGGGATCCACATACGGTCCATCTCGTCGAGGGCGATCCAGAGCGTCCGGATCGCGCGCTTCAGGACCGACGTGTAGGCGACGTCGAAGTCGTAGCCCCCTTCGCGGAGGAGGCGCCCTGCCTCGCGGGCCTCCTCGCGCCCTTTCTCGGTGAGGTCGACGTCGGTCCAGCCGGTGAAGCGGTTCTCGAGGTTCCACTGGCTCTCTCCGTGGCGCAGCAGGACGAGCGTGTACATCGACGGTCCCTCCGAATCGGCATCCCGGACGGGAGGCGCGTCCCGCGCCTCCGCCGGCGGGCGGCATGTTATCTGCAAGGTGTGGACGACGTGGAGGGGCGCGGCATGGAATCGTCCTCGAATGGGCTCAGGAGACGTCCGGGGCGGATCGCGAGGGCGACGGCAGCCGTCGCGACATTCGTTGCCGTCGCCGCAGTCGTCCTCCCTTCAGGACGGACCGCAGCCCAGCCCGCCTCGGACGCCCCGCGGATCGCCGCCTCGGCCGAGGTCTCGATCCTGGGCGTCGACGTCGTCGTCACGGACAGGAACGGTAAGCCGGTCCATGGCCTGACCGCCGCCGACTTCGAGCTCCGTTACGGCGGCAAGCCCGTGGTGATCACGAACTTGCACGAGGAGCGGAGCGAGGAGACGGGCGTCCTGCCGGGCGCGCCGGCCGGGATCGACCCGTCCGGTGCGGTCCCGCGCGGGACGGAAGAGACGGTCTCCCGGCAGCCCCGGAAGGTGGTCGTCTTCGTCGACCGGCTCCATCTCCCCGAGCCGACCCGTCGCCGGGAGCTCTTCGAAGGGGTGAAGGCGTTCCTTGCGAAGGCCCTGACGGGGCCGGGCGACGAGGCGATGGTCGTCTCGTGGGGCGACTCCGTGCGGGTCGTCCGTAGCTTCACCGCCGACCTCGCGGCGCTGGACGAGACCCTCGACGTCGTGGCCCGCCGTGTCTCCCGCCTCGACGGCCAGGAGAACGAGGTCGCCGAGCTCGCCTCCCGCGACCTCTGGTTCGACTCGATCGCCGCCGACCCGCGCGTCGGCGGGACGGTCGGCTCGACGGAGACCTCGCGCGAGATTGGCACGCTTCAGGCCTACGGCATGATGAAGGCGAAGGTGACCGCTCTCCGAGGCCTCGTCGCCCTGATGGCGGGGATGGAGGGGCGGAAGTCGCTCGTCCTCGTGGCCCACCATTTCGGCCGGTTCCCGGGGCGCGAGTACCACGTCGGTCCGCGCAGCGCGCCCGTCGGGTCTCCCAGGGAACGCGACGGGAAGCCCCTGCTCGAGGAGCTCGCCGCCGCCGCGAACGCGAGCGGCGTGACGCTCTACGGCATCTATCCTTACGAGAGAGTGGCGCTCGCCTCGGCCGCGGACTCCGCG
>JAKLER010000506.1 GCA_022711615.1 Acidobacteriota bacterium | reverse complement strand
TCGACTTCCTCCGCTCCCAGGGGCTCGCGATCCCCGACGACGGCTCCAACCAGATCGGGACGCTTCGCGTGACGCTCCCCGGAGCATCGGAGCCGGCCGCCCTCTTCGTCGGCGGCCGCACTTCGACCCCGGGCGAGGGCGGCGCGTTCGGGCTCTTCTATGCCGACGCCGTCGAGGCGACGGGGGAGATCGTCGTCGCGGGGCTCCAGCAGAACAGCGCCATGCGCTCGAACCTCGCGGTCGTGAACGCGGGGCCGGAGCCGGTGAAGCTGCGGCTGAGGCTCGAGGGCGCGAACGGAGAGGTTCTCGGAATCCTCGACGAGCCGACCCTTCCGGCCTGGGGCTGGAAGCAGTACGACCAGCCGCTCCTCGGCCGGGCGGCCTCCGGGCGCGCCCGGGTGCTGCGCCTTGCCGGCGGTGGGCCCTTCTCGGCGTACGGCGTCCTGAACGACGCGGGGACGTCCGACGGGTCTTACGTTCCGCCGCTGCTGACGGGCGGTCCGGGCGCGGGGGACCGCCTCATACCGGTCGTCCTCGACGTCAAGGGGCTCGGCGTCAATCGCTACGCCACGGAGCTGACGCTCACGAACCTGGAGGCTGCGCCGCTCGAGCTCACGCTCGCCTACACGGCCGCCCTCGGCGGCGGCTCGGGTAACGTCCCGATGACGCTCGCGGGCGGAGAGCAGAGGATCGTCCCCGACGTGATGGCATTCCTTCGTAGCTCCGGGCTCGCAATCCCGGCGGGCGGCGCGAACGTCGCCGGCTCGCTCCTCGTGAAGGTCCCGACGGGCAGGGCGGCGGACCTCCTTGCCGCCGGGGCTCGCGTCTCGACCCGTTCGAGCGTCCGCGACGGGGCTTTCGGCGTCTTCTACCCGGGCCTCACCCACTCCGAGGCGGCGAACGGGACGGCCTGGGTCCACGGCCTCCAGCAGGACGCGAAGACGCGCTCCAACGTGGCCCTCGTGAACTTCGGCGACGCGGGGAACGTCACGCTCCGCCTGACGTACTACGGCGCGAACGGCCAGGCTCTCGGCAATTCCGAGGAGCACGCCCTTGCTCCCGGCGCCTGGCTCCAGAAGAACGAGCCGCTCCTCTCGCGCGGTGCGTCCGCCGGCTCGGTGAAGGTCGAGCGGATCTCGGGCACGTCGCGCTTCGTCGCCTACGGCGTCCTGAACGACGCCGCGACCTCGGACGGAAGCTACCTGCCGATGGCGCGCTGAGGACGCTGCGCGCGCCCGTCCCTCGGGGGGCGGGCGCGCGCGGAAGCGCCCCGGCCGAGCCGACAGGGTCCGCGAAAGTCGTCAGGAGGTCGAAGAGCAGGCCGTACAGCCGCAGGACGGCCTCGGTCCCCGGGAAGGAGCGCAGGCAGAATCCGTGGGCGGCGGAACCGAGCCGATGAGTCAGGCCGGTGCCGTGGAGAGGAACCGGCCGTCCCGCATGGCGGCGATCCGGTCCGCGGTCGCGGCGACGGCCGCGTCGTGAGTCACGAGGACCATCGTGGCGCCGCTCTCGCGGCACCACCCGGCGAGCAGGCCGAGGATTCGCTCGCCGTTCGCGGAGTCGACGCTCCCGGTCGGCTCGTCGGCGAGAAGGAGCCTCGGCCGGCCGACGAGCGCGCGCGCGACCGCGCAGAGCTGACGCTCGCCCCCGGAGAGCTTCGAGGCGAGCGATCCGGACCGATGCGAGAGACCGGCGCGATCCAGGATGGCGGCGACGCGCCGCGACCGCTCGGCGCGCGGAAGGCCGAGACCCGCGAGGGGCAGGGCGACGTTCTCAGCCGACGTCAGGTGCGGCACGAGGTGGTGGAGCTGGAAGACGATCCCCGCATTCCGCGCACGCCACCGCTCGGCCGGGCCGAGCGAGGCGGGAGGCATCCCGTCCACGAGGAGCTCTCCAGCGTCGGGCTCGTCGAGAAGCGAGAG
>JAKLER010000505.1 GCA_022711615.1 Acidobacteriota bacterium | reverse complement strand
CACGTCGGGGTCGTTCTTCGCGATGGCGTTCGCCATCGTCTTCAGGAGGAACGTCTTCCCGGCCTTCGGCGGCGCGACGATCAGGCAGCGCTGTCCGCGGCCGATCGGGACGACGAGGTCGAGGACGCGCCCCGAGTTCTCGTCCGTCGCCGTTTCCATGCGGAGGCGCCGGTTCGGGTCGATCGAGATCCCCTTGTGGAACTGGACGTACTTCGAGCGGTACTCGGCGGGCGTCATCCCTTCGATCGAGAGGATCTTCTGGACCATCGGCCCCTTCGGCCCCCGCGCGACCGCCTCGGCCTCGATCAGGAGACCGTCCTCGAGGTCCTCCGCCTCGACCAGGTACTTCGGGAGGAAGGGGTCCCCCTTCTCCGCGAAGAACGTCTCGTTCGAGACGACGAGGCCGGAGTGATCGCCGTGAAGCTTCACGAGCCCGCGAACGGCGACAGGGGGGGCTGCCTGGACGGCCGGCTCGCGGCGCGGCGCCCCCTCCCCGGCCGCCTCGGCCCCGCCGGGGCCGTTCTCCGCGCCGGTCCCCTTGCTGCGGCCCCGGCGCCGCCGGCGGCGACGGCGCTTGCGCGACGGCTCGCCGGGCACGGCGCCGCCTTCGGGCGATGCGGCCTCGGATTCGGCGTCGCCCTCGTCGAGGGCCTCGGCGTCGTCGTCCCCCTCGGGGAGCTCCTCGACGACCGTGGCTTCGACGGCAGGCCGATTCGCTTCTACGAGCTCTTTCGGGTCGAATTCGTCCAAGCTGACCTCCGGAACGGGCGTTTCGCGGCCGTTCCGTTTCCTGCGGGCCCCCCACGCGAGCGCTCAGCCCGGGCGGACGGCATTTCCTACTCGGTCCGAAGGGGGAGGGCGGGTCGTGATCCTCGCGACTCCCTCGCCCGGCGCCCCGTTCACGCCACCCGCTTCCGCAGGGCCGCGCCGCGCCGGGCCAGACGCCGGAATGCTATGCCGGAACGGAACCGGCCGTCAATTCGGCGCTCTCAGGCCGTCGAGGAACGCGTCCGGGCGACGGAAGCGGCCCCGGGCGTCTCCGGACTGATCCGTCCGCCCCGCGACCAGATCCCCGGGATGAGCCGCTCGCACCGCGGGCACCTTCCGTCGGCGCCGATCCGACGCGCCACGACCCGGAACCCCCGCCTCTCGACGAGCCGCTCGGAGCAGCCGGGGCAGGCCGTCGTCTCCGCGTCTCCCACGCCCCCCGGAAGGTTCCCCGCGTAGACGTACCGAAGGCCCTCTCGGCGGCCGATGTCGACGGCGCGAAGGAGCGTCGCGGCGGGCGTAGCCCGGACGTCGCCCATCCTGTAGTCGGGATGGAACGCGGTGACGTGCCAGGGCAGATCGGGAGAGAGCGTCGCGAGGAACCGGGCCGCGTCGCGGAGCTCTTCGTCCGAGTCGTTTCTCCCCGGCACGAGGAGCGTGACCACCTCCACCCAGAAGCCTCGCGCCACGAGCCCCGCCAGCGCGTCGAGGACGACCGCCAGGCGCCCGCCGACCTCCCGGTAGGCGCCCTCCCGCATTCCCTTCAGGTCGACCTTGTAGGCATCGACGAGAGGCCGGAGGAAGTCCAGCACCTCGGGCGTCGCGTGGCCGTTCGAGACGAAGCTCGTCAGGAGGCCCGCGCGGCGGGCCTCGGTGAAGACGGCGGCCGCCCACTCGGCCGTGATCAGCGGCTCGTTGTAGGTCGAGGTGACGACCTGGGCCCCCGCCTCGAGCGCGGCGGCCACGATCCCCTCCGGGGTGGCCGGGCGCGGGCGCGCCCAGGCGTCCGCGTCCGGGTCGCGGAGCGTCTGGCTGATCTCCCAGTTCTGGCAGTACGGACAGCGCAGGTCGCAGCCGAGCATCCCGAAGGAGAGGGCCGTCGAGCCGGGGAGGACGTGGAAGAACGGCTTCTTCTCGATCGGGTCGGCCGCGACGGAGGCCACGTATCCCCACGGCGCGCGGAGCT
>JAKLER010000504.1 GCA_022711615.1 Acidobacteriota bacterium | reverse complement strand
GCAGAGGTCGGCGGCGTCCTCGCAGCCGATCGCGATCCTCACGAGGTCGTCGGAGATCTCGGCCTTCTCGCGCTCGGCCTTCGGCACGCTCGCGTGCGTCATCGACGCCGGGTGCTCGATGAGCGTCTCGACGCCCCCGAGGCTGACGGCGAGCGTCGCGAGCTTCATCGAGTTCATCAGAGTCCGCCCCGCCTCGAGCCCGCCCTTCACCCCGAAGGAGACGATCGCGCCGCCGCCCGACATCTGGCGCTTCGCGAGCTCGTGCTGCGGGTGGCTCGGGAGGAACGGGTGGCGGACCCAGGCGACCTTCGGGTGGGCCTCGAGGAACCGGGAGACCTCGAGGGCGTTGGCCTGGGCCTTCTCGAGGCGCAGGCCGAGCGTCTTGATCCCGCGGAAGACGAGCCACGCCTGGTGCGGGTCCATCGTCGGTCCGACGTTCACGTGGACCGAGCGAAGCCGCTTGAAGAGCTCCGGGTCCTTCGCGACGACGATCCCGGCCACGACGTCGCTGTGGCCGTTCAGGAACTTCGTCATGCTGTGGAGGACGACGTCGGCCCCGAGCTCGAACGGCCGCTGGAGGAGCGGCGTGGCGAACGTGTTGTCGACGCAGACGAGGGCGCCGTGGGCGTGGGCGATCTTCGCGATCGCCTCGATGTCGCAGAGCTTGAGCGTCGGGTTCGCGGGCGTCTCGAGGTAGACGAGCTTCGTCTCGGCGCGCATCGCCTTCTCGACGTTCGCCGGGTCGGACGTGTCGACGAAGGAGCCCGTGACGCCGAACCGGGAGTATTCCTTCTCGAGGATCATCCGGCTCGCGCCGTAGAGAGCGTCCGTCCCGACGACGTGGGCCCCCGCTCCGAGCAGGGTGAAGTAGACGGTGTGAACGGCCGCCATGCCGGTCGAAGCGGCCATCGCCCCGCAGCCTCCCTCCAGGTCGGCGACGCACTCCTCGAGGGCCGCGACCGTGGGGTTGCCGAGGCGCGTGTACTTGTAGCCCGGGTCGGTGCCGCCGAAGCGGGCGGCGCCCTCGTCCGTGTCCTTGAACGCGAACGTCGAGGTCTGGTAGATCGGCGTCGCGACGGCTCCCGTGAGCGGGCAGGTCTTCTGCCCGGCGTGGACGATCCGGCTGGCGATGCGCAGGCTCTTGGCGTCGGACATTCTGTGGAGCACCTCTCGAGGAGTGGCGGACCGGAGGGGATGCGGCCGCCCAGCCGGGCATCCTAGCATATGCTCGATTCCGGAGCGCCCCGGCGAGGCCGGCGGCGTCCCCTTCGCATTCCTTGACTTCCCCTCCTCCCCCGCCTACAAGAACCGCTGGGCTCTCGCCGGGGCGCGCCGCGCCCGAAGGGCCCCGGGAGCGGTGCATGCGTGTCGTGGAAAGCGTCGTCGAGCTGATCGGGCGGACCCCGATGGTGCGGCTCGGCGCCCTGAAGGAGCCCGGCGAGGCGGACGTCTACGCCAAGCTCGAGTACCTGAACCCCGGGATGAGCGTGAAGGACCGGACGGCTCTCGGCCTGGTCCGCGACGCCGAGGAGCGCGGGCTCCTGAAGCCCGGCGGAACGATCCTCGAGGCGACCGCGGGGAACACCGGAGTCGGCCTCGCCCTCGTCGGCGCCGCGCGCGGCTACCGGGTCGTCATCGTGATGATCGAAGGGTACGCGCGCGAGAAGATGGTCCTGATCCGGGGGCTCGGCGGCGAGGTGGTCCTCGTGCCGCACGGCTCCGGGATCCCCGGCGCGCGCGCGAAGGTGGACGAGCTCCTTGCGACGCTCCCCGGCGCCGTCGCGATGCGGCAGTTCGAGAACCCGGCGAACGCCCGGATCCACTACGAGACGACCGCGCCCGAAGTCTGGGAGCAGCTCGAGGGCCGCATCGACGGCCTCGCGGTCGGCGTCGGCACGGGCGGGACGTTCACCGGGATCGCCCGCTTCCTGAAGGAGAAGGACCCGTCGATCGAGTGCTGGGGCGTCGAGC
>JAKLER010000503.1 GCA_022711615.1 Acidobacteriota bacterium | reverse complement strand
GTCGAAGTGCGGCCGCCGACGAAGAGGGCGGCCGGCTCCGATGCTCCGGGGAGCGTCACGCGAAGCGTCCCGATCTGGTTGGAGCCGTCGTCGGGGATCGCGAGCCCCTGGGAGCGGAGGAAGTCGATCGCGTCCGGCAGGACCCTCGTCTCGCCGGGGCCGAGGTCGATCCCGGCCCACCCGGAGCCGGCTCCCGCCGAGGCCGTGTAGGTGAGGAGCGCCCGCGCGGCGGTCGCCGACCGCGAGACGAGCGTCAGCTCCGTCGTGAAGGGAGCCCCGCCGACCCCCCTCACGTCGAGGACGACGGGGACGAGCTTCGAGATGCCGGACGGCGCCTGCGGCGCGCGGACTTCGATCGCGACCTGCGCGGTCGCGGTCGCGCCGGCGCCGTCGGTCACGGTCACGGTGGCGACCCGCGGCCCGGCGCTGCCGAAGGCGGCGGAGACGTCGGCGTCGGAGACGGTCCGCCCGTCGCCCAGGCTCCAGGAATAGGTCAGCGTGTCGCCCGCGTCGGCGTCGGTCCCGGAGGCGCGGAAGCGAACCGGCGCGGCCGCGTCGAACGCGGCGCCCGGCGCCGGCTCGAGGATCGTCACGGCGGGCGGGCTGTTCCTCCCGGTCAGGGCCTCGGCGCGCGCCCCGTAGGCGTTGTGGTGGTGAAGCAGAAGGACGCCGAGGGCGCCGTTCGCCTGCGCCGCGGCCGGATCGAAGCGTGCCGGAAGGGCCGACCCCGGGAGGTCGTCGTGGAACGGCGTCGCGTCGGCCGCGAGGATCGAGTAGCCCGGCTTCTCCGCGTCGAACGTCAGCCAGGAGGTCTCCTCGACGGTGCCGCCGCGCGACGTCGAGGCCTTCACCCGGTAGCGGAACCGGGCGTTCCCGGCGGTGAGGCCGAGGCCGTCCGCGCCGGCAGAGGCGGGCAGGACGACGACGTTGGAGGCGAAGAGGTGCGTGCCGCGGGAGGCGGGATCGACGTTCAGGTAGCGGTAGCTCTTCGCGCCCGCGCCGGAGGCCTGCTCCGTGCGGGCGACCCAGACGTCGGTCGGGTCGACCGACTGCGACGGGTCCGACGGGTTCGCCACGTCGCCCGTCGACATCGTCTCCACCGTCGCGTCGACGATGCCGTCGCCGTTCCTGTCGACCTCGATCTCGAACCGGACCTCGGCCGGGCTCACCCACTCGGCCCAGGTCGCGATCCCGAACCAGACGGTCGCGGCGGAGTCGAAGCGGCCCGCGGGAATGGAGCTCGCGGCCCCGACGAACGCGAGGTCGGCGACGGCCCGTGCGCTCCCCTCGGGGTTCGACCGCGGGCTTTCGGCATGGAGCTCGAACGCCGAGACGGTCGAGAGCGCGTCGACGGGCGGAAGCGGGCCGGTCTTCAGGCCGCTCCCCGTGAGCGGGATCGTGAAGCTGCCGCCCTCCGCGGGCGCGCCGATCGCCCTCGAGGCGGCCCGCATCGCGGACTGGCCGCGAACGACGACCTGCAGCGGGACGCGGAGCGTCCCCGCGGGGGCCCCCGAAAGCGTGACGAATCCGCTCGCCTCGGTCATCCAGGCTCGGTTCGAGAGCGACACGAAGCTGGGCTGCCGGAGCGCGAGGGTCGGGTCGGGGGCGTTCGTCACCGCCGACGGGTCGGCGAGGACGACGGCCACTTCGAACGTCGCCGACCCGCCCGGCGGAACGGTGATCGGCGCGCCGGGGACGTCCACGCGCACGCCGGGGATCGCGGACGGAGTCGTCCATCCCGGCGTCAGCGTCGCCGGCGCGGAGCCCTTGTTCAGGATGCGCAGCCGCCGCGTCACTGTCGCGGGCGCGGCCCCCTGGAGGAACGCCGAGAGGCTCACCACGGAAGGCCGCTCGTCGTCGAAGACGATCACCTCGGTCGCGAGCGCCCGCGCCGGGTCGACCCGTCCCGCACCGACGCGCGCCGGACCGTACTGCGGCGGGGAGCCCGCCGGCGGCAGGAGGCTCACGTCGAA
>JAKLER010000502.1 GCA_022711615.1 Acidobacteriota bacterium | reverse complement strand
TCGAGAGGGCGACGGTGCCGACCGTCGCCGACCTGAAGGCGCGGCGCCTCGAGCTGACGCGCGCCTCGCTCCGGGAGACGATCCTGGGGGGCGGCCTCGACACGTTCCGCGTCGCGGTGGAGTCGCTTGCCGACGAGTTCGACCTCCTCGACGTCGCGGCGGCGGGCGTCAAGCTGGCGCACGAGGCTGCGGGGTCGCCGGGGGAGGAAGAGGAGATCCCGGCGATCCCCGTTCCGCCGGAACGGCCCCGTTTCGCGCCGCGCGGCGACGGTCCCGCTCCGGGTCCCTTCCCGGCCCGGCGCGGGCCGCGGCTCGCGGGAGCGGTGCGCCTCTTCGTCGGGGCCGGCCGCGACGCGGGGATCCGTCCCGCCGACCTCTTCGGCGCCATCACGAACGAAGCGAAGCTCCCGTCGCGCGCGATCGGGGCGATCGAGATCGCCGACCGATTCTCGCTCGTGGAGGTGCCCGGGGAGTCGGCGGACGCCGTCATCGAGGCGCTCCGGCGGACGACGCTGCGGGGACGGAAGGTCCTCGTCCGGCGGGAGCGCCCGATGCCGCCGCGACGGCCCTTCCCGCCGCGCGGCGAGGGCTGAGGCCCGCGCGACGACCGGGGGCCTCGCCGCGGCGCGGCGGAGGGTGGGAGGATTCTGCTATCTTCGCGGCACGTTTCGGAGACATGCGAGCGGAAGTCGTGCGAAATACACGATTTCACGCCTGACCCCGTCGGGGGGGGCCGTCGGGGCTGCGGGAGGGGACGATGGCGACGAAGAAGGAGAAGCCTCTGGCGGAGCGGTTCGCGGAGGCGAAGGGGCGCGTCGAGCAGCTGACGAAGCGGCCGACGAACGACCAGCTCCTCGAGCTCTACGCGTTCTACAAGCAGGCCACCGAAGGAGACGTCGCGGGGAGCCGCCCCGGCCTCCTCGACCTGAAGGGGCGGGCGAAGTACGACGCCTGGGGGAAGGTCAAGGGGACCGGGAAGGACGAGGCGATGAAGAAGTACGTCGCGCTCGTCGACGCGCTCCGGGCCGAGCTCGGCTGACGTGATCTTCCTCGACGAGCTGCGGGCCGAGCACGTCCTGATCGACCGCGTCGCGGCGTCGCTCCGGAGCTTCGCGGCGGCGCGCGCCCGGGGCGAGGGCGACGCCTCGGACGGGGCCGCATTCCGGCGGTTCCTCCGGCTCTGGGCCGGAGCGTGGCATCACGCGCGCGAGGAGGAGACGCTCTTCCCGGCGCTCGCGGAGAAGGCGGAGCTCGCCCTCGAGCGCGGGCCGCTGGCCGCGTTCGTCGAGCAGCACCAGGACATGGCGGCGCAGATCGACGCGTTCGACCCGCTCCTCGACCGCCCGGTAATGACGGAGGAGGAGGGGCGGCGGCTCATCGCCCTCGTCGCACGGTACACGGCCGAGCTCGGCCGTCACATCGACGCGGAGAACTCGGTCCTGATCCCGGAGAGCGCGGTCCGGCTCGCGCAGGTCAACGTCCTCGAGCTGCACGGACGGACGCCGTCGGCCGAGGAGCTCGCGGCGCGTGCGGAAGGAGAGCGGCTCGCGGCCGCCTGGCCGGCCGCCCCCGACCCGGGCGTGCGCGGCGAGGGCTGCGTCGTCTGCCCGTCGTTCGGCACGACGTGTCGCGGCGTGGAGGCCGAGTGGTGGAACGAGAGCGAGTGGGAGGAGTTCTCCGACCACCTCGGCTGAGGGTCCGGCGAGGGACGACTCCGACGCTTCGGTGACAGGGCGCACGGAACCCGCGTCGCCGTTTCCGCGTATTCGTCTCAGATCGAGCGAGCATCGGCCCGAAGACGCGTCCCGCGGGACGCGGGGGGGCGTGTGGCTCGTCGGCGGATCGACAGGAGCTCGGGACGCTCTGCGGGAAGCGTCGCCGAAAGGAGCGGACATGGCCTCGGACACCACGAACTACCTCGCCGTCTCGAAGGAGGCCGTCGCCTGGGTGAAGGCGATGGTGCCCTTCGGAGCCTCGAACCGGCCCTCGGACTACCT
>JAKLER010000501.1 GCA_022711615.1 Acidobacteriota bacterium | reverse complement strand
GGGATCCCGTACGACGCCGTGACGGACGACGGCAACGAGGACTCTTCGCCCGACTTCCACTGGGAGGCGGCGGGGAAGATCACGGCGACGGGCTGGAACCTCGAGATCCGGATCCCGTTCTCCTCGCTCCGCTACGACCGGGCGGACCCGCAGACCTGGGGGATCCTCCTCTACAGGAACCGCCCGCGCGATTTTCGCTATCAGATGTTCTCCGCCCGGCTCCCGCGCGGACGGAACTGCTTCATCTGCTCGGAGAACGTCCTGACCGGCCTCGAAGGGCTCCCCCCGGGCGGACATCTCGTCGTGGCGCCCTACACGACCGCCTCGCAGGAGACGTTGCCCCGCGCGGACGGGACGGGGAGCGTGGCGAAACCCGTCGAGCCGGACGGCGGCCTCGACGTGAAATGGACCCCCTCCGCCGGCGTGGCGCTCGACGGGACGTTCAACCCCGACTTCTCCCAGATCGAGTCCGACACCGCCCGGATCGGCGTGAACGAGCGTTTCGCGCTCTTCTACCCGGAGAAGCGCCCCTTCTTCCTCGAGGGGGTCGACCTCCTCTCGACGCCGGTTCAGGCCGTCTACACCCGGTCCGTCACGTCGCCGCGCTGGGGCCTTCGCGGGACCGGAAAGCTGGGCGGGACGAGCTGGACGGCCCTCGTCGCCGAGGACCGCGGGGGCGGGAGCGTCATCCTTCCCGGTCCGAACGGCTCCGATCTCGCGGAACAGGACTTCCGGTCGCTCGACCTGGTCGGGAGGGTCCGGCGGGACGTCGGCCGCTCCTTCGCGTCGTTCCTCGTCACGGCCAAGGAGATGCCCGGCTCGGCGAGCAACCGCGTCCTCGGCCCCGACTTCCGCCTGAATCTGAGCGAGACCGATCTGGTCACCGGGCAGCTCCTCTGGTCGTGGAGCGAGACGCCGGAACGTCCCGACCTCGCCGCCGAATGGGACGGCCGGTCGCTCTCGGGCCACGGCGCCGACGTCTGGTGGGAGCACACGACCGAGACGTGGGACTGGGGGCTCGAGTACAAGGACTTCTCCGACGGCTTCCGGGCCGACCTCGGCTTCGTTCCGCAGGTCGGCTTCCGCGAGGGGTACGCCGGAGCGGGCCGGACGTTCCGGCCGAAGGGGTTCTTCTCCCGCGTCCGGACCTTCTTCTTCGCCGACTACCTCGTCGACCGGGAGGGCGAGCTCCTCAGCCAGGTCGTCGCCCCGGGCGTCGGGTTCGACACGAAGTTCAACGGCTTCGCCCGGTTCGAGCTGAGGAGCGAGAAGGTCCGGGCGGGGACCCGGGTCCTCCCGCGGAAGCGGGTCGTCTACTCGCTGAGCGCCGTCCCCTCCCGATTCTTCGCCGGGATCGCGATCGACGGGGCGATCGGCGAGGAGATCGACTTCGAGGGGGCGCGCACGGGGAAGGGCGGATGGCTCGCGGCGAGCGCCGTCTTCCGCCCGGGCGACCACCTCCGGCTCGACCTCAGCGGCGAGGTCCGCTGGCTGGACGTCGACCTGCCCGACGGGCGCTCGCCCCGGCTCTTCACCGCCCACGTCGAGCGGCTGAAGGCGACGTGGACCCTCACGGCGCGCGCCTGGGTCCGGGTCATCGGGCAGTACGTGGGCGCCTGGCAGGCGCCGGAGCTCTACCCGACCGAGGTTGAAGCGGAGTCGGGGACCTTCTCCGCGTCGGCCCTCCTCGGGTACCGGCTGAACTGGCAGAGCGTCGTCTTCCTCGGCTACGGCGACGCCCGGACGCTCTCCGAGGACGGCGGGCTCCCGCCGGAGAGCCGCCAGCTCTTCCTCAAGGTCTCGTACGCGTTTCAGCGGTGATCGGAAGGCGCCCGGGGCGTAGACTTTCCTCAGCGCCAGCCGAACGTACGAACGGAAGCCGCGGCCGCGATGGCCGGGAGGACAGCATGCTCGCGCGCGAACGACTCGCGAAGTGCCCCGCGTGCAGGGGGACCGGCCTCGGAGGCCCCTGCGCGCGCTGCAGCTCGCTCGGCCGGATCC
>JAKLER010000500.1 GCA_022711615.1 Acidobacteriota bacterium | reverse complement strand
AGCCTGACCCCCGCGAGCCTGGCCGCCACGGTCCGGTTCGCGACCCAGCTCGAGGAGTCGCGGCGGAAGGAGGCCGAGACGGAGCGGGCTCTGCGCCGGGCCGAGCGCCAGGCGGAGGCTCTCGTCGCTTCGTCCCTCGACATCGTCTCGATCCTCGACCGCGAGGGACGCATCCTCTTCACGAGCCCGTCGACGGAGAAGCTCCTCGGCCACCGCGTCGAGACGCTCGTCACCCGCAACGTCGTCGAGATCGTCTGTCCCGAGGACGTCGAGGCGGTCCGCGCGGCCCTCAAGCGATGCCTCGAGAGCCCGGGAACGACCGTCTCCGTCGAGTTCGGCGTGCGCCGCGCCGACGGCGCGATCCGGCTGCTCGAAGCCCTCACGACGAACCTCCTCGACGACCCCGGGGTCCTCGGGCTCGTCGTCAACTCCCGTGACGTCACGGAGCGCCACCGCTCGGAGGACACCCTGCGGCGCCTCGAGGCGGCCGTCGAGCAGTCGGCCAGCATCATCTTCCTGACGGACGCCGGAGGGACGATCACCTACGTCAACCCCGCTTTCACGCGGACCTACGGCTACACGCGCGAGGAGGCGATCGGCTCCACTCCGCGGCTCCTCCGGAGCGGGCGGCACGACGCCGCGTTCTACGCGGAGATGTGGGCGACCCTCGCGGCCGGGAGCACGGTCAAGACGGAGGTCTGGAACCGGGCGCGGGACGGCCGCCTCGTCATCGCGCGCGCCTCGATCGCCCCGATCCGGGACCGGCGGGGAACGGTCACCGGCTACCTGGCGGTCCAGGACGACGTCACCGAGCGGAACGTCATGAACGAAAGGCTCCGCCTCGCGCAGAAGATGGAGGCCCTGGGGCATCTCGCGCGCGAGATCGCGCACGAGCTCGACGGCGTCCTCTCGGGCGTCCTCTCGGGGATCGACGCGGCGGCGGCCCTGCTCCCGGAAGGGAGCGCCGCCGCGCCCCTGCTGGGCGAGGCCCGGGCGGCGGCGGCGCGCGGCGAGGCGCTCGGGCACGAGCTCCTCTCGTTCGGCCGGGGCGCGTCGATGGAGCTCGCCCGCGTCGGGGCGAACGCCCTGCTGCGCGATGCGGCCGCGCAGCTGCGCGGGAGGATCGGGCCAGGCATCTTGCTGCACCTCGACCTCTCGCCCGAAGCCGTCGTGGTGACGGTGGACCGCCGGGAGCTCGCCCACGCCCTCGTACAGCTCGCCGACTTCCTCCTCGAGTCTCTCTCTCCCGGCCGGACCCTCACGCTCGGGACGACCATGGGGCCGCTCTCGGAGCCGGACCTGGAGGCTCTCGCTCCGGGCTCCGGGAAGAGCTGGGTGATCCTGACGGTCGGGGACGACGGGACGCCGATGGACGAGGAGACCCGAGGCCGTCTGTTCGAACCGTTCGGCTCCTCGCGAACGCCCGGGCGCGCCGGCGGCCTCGGCCTCGCCGCCCCGTTCGGCACCGTGAAGCAGGCCGGAGGGTTCCTCTTCGCGGCGCCCGTGGAGCGGGGGAACCTCTTCCGCGTCTACCTGCCGCCCGCCCCCGGGGCCGATCCGGCCTGACGGGCCCGCGGCTCAGGCCGCCGGGGCGTCGGGGTCGAAGTCTCCGGCCTCGAGGAAGGCGCGGAACGCCTCGGGGGGGACCGGGCGCTTGATGAAGTAGCCCTGCGCCTCGTCGCAGCCGTGGAAGCGGAGGAAGGAGTACTGCCGCTTCTCCTCGACGCCCTCCGCCACGACCTTCAGCCCGAGCCCGCGGGACATCCCGATGACCGTCCGGACGATCGCCGCCGCCGAAGGGTCGTTCCAGATCTCGCGCACGAAACCCTGGTCGATCTTCAGACGCTGCAGCGGGAACTTCCGCAGGTAGCCGAGCGAGGAGTAGCCGGTCCCGAAGTCGTCGATGGAGATCGAGAGGCCGCGGGACCGGAGCCTCCCGAGGAGAGCCGCCGCCGCCTCGACGTCGCGCGCCAGGATGCTCTCGGTCAGCTCGAGCTCCAT
>JAKLER010000050.1 GCA_022711615.1 Acidobacteriota bacterium | reverse complement strand
TACCGGGAGCTGAAGACCGACGGCCTCGTCGAGGCGCACGTCGGGCGCGGCACCGAGGTCGCGTCGCAGCAGGTGCTGAGGAGCGAAGCGGAGCCGGCCGGACCGCTCCCATGGCGGCAGCTCGCCCGCGACGGGGGCGTGCGCGAGCCCGACCCCCTCGTCCGCGACGTCCTCGCGCTGACCGAGCGGCACGACGTCATCAGCCTCCAGGCCGGGCTTCCCGCGGCCGAGCTCCTCCCGCTCGCCGAGCTCCGGCGCGTACAGGAGGAGATCCTCGTCCGCAAGGGGCCCGAGGCGCTGCTTCACAGCCCGACGGAAGGCGTGACGGCGTTTCGCGAGGCGCTCTGCCGCCACATGGTCCCGCGCGGCATCCGGACGAGCCCCGAGGAGGTCCTCGTCACGTCGGGCTCTCAGCAGGGGCTCGACCTCGTCGCGCGCACACTCCTCTCCCCCGGCGACCTCGTCGTCGTCGAGGAGCCGTCCTACTTCGGGGCGCTCGAGGCGTTCCGCTCCGCGCGCGTCCGCCTCCTCGGCGTGCCCGTGGACGCCGAGGGGATGCGGACGGACATCCTCGAAGCGCTCCTGGCCCGCCAGAAGCCCCGCCTCGTCTACACGCTCCCGACGTTCCAGAACCCGTCGGGGGCCGTCCTCTCGCCCGCGCGACGGCGCCACCTCCTGGAGCTCTCGTGGCGCCACCAGGTGCCGGTCCTCGAGGACGACACCTACTCCGACCTCCGCTACGAGGGTTCGCCGCTCCCGTCGCTGAAGGCGCTCGACCCTTACGGGCACGTGATCCACCTCAGCTCCTTCTCGAAGGTCCTCTTCCCGGGCCTCCGCCTCGGCTGGATCGCCGCTCCGCGGCCGCTCGTCCGCCAGCTGGCGCTCGTGAAGCAGACGGTCGACCTCCACTCCGGCACGCTGGGGCAGTGGATCGTCGAGGGGTTCCTCTCTTCCGGGCTCCTGTCGGCCCACCTCGCCCGGGTCCGCGCCGCATACAGGCGGAGGCGCGACGTCCTCCTCGAGGCGCTCGCGGCCGAGGCGGTCCCCGGGCTCTCCTGGAGCCGCCCGGAGGGAGGCTTCTACCTCTGGTGCCGGCTGCCGGACGACGTCTCGCCGGCGAGCCTCGTCGCCCACGCCGCGGCCGAGCGGGTCGCCTACCTCCCGGGGGCGGCCTCGTTCGTGGAGGAGCCGTCCGAGAGCTCGATCCGCCTCAACTTCACGTTCGCCCCCGAGGACGACCTGCGCGAGGGGGCGCGGCGCCTCGGGAGCGCGCTCCGCGCCGCGCAGGCCGAGCCGCGCCGGCCGAGCCGCGCCGTGGTGGGCACGCCGCCCATCGTCTGAGCATCATTCAAACGCCGGGGGCCGCGAGGCCGGCGGCGACAAGGGGGACCCCATGACGACCCGATTCGCACGACGGATGGAAGCCCTGAAGGCCTCCGAGATCCGCGAGATCCTGAAGGTGACGCAGCGGCCCGAGGTGATCTCGTTCGCCGGCGGGCTGCCGGCGCCCGAGCTCTTTCCCGTGAGGCGCCTCGCCGCCGCGACGCAGGAGGTCTTCGAGGAGGAGGGGACGCGCGCCCTCCAGTACTCGACGACGGAGGGGCACCCGCCGCTCCGCCGGAAGATCGCGGAGAGGATGAACGCGAGCTGGGGGGCGCAGGTGACGCCCGAGCAGGTCCTCGTCACCTCGGGCTCGCAGCAGGGGCTCGACCTCACCGGCAAGCTCTTCCTCGACGAGGGCGACGTCGTCCTCTGCGAGAGCCCGACCTACCTCGGCGCCCTCTCGGCCTGGAACGTGATGCGCCCGCGCTGGGTCGAGGTCGCGACCGACGACGACGGGATGGACCCGGCCGCCCTCGAGTCGAAGCTCCGCGCTCACCCCAACGCGAAGGCGATCTACGTCATCCCGACGTTCCAGAACCCCTCGGGGCGAACCTGGTCGCTCGAGCGGCGCCGGCGCTTCATGGAGGTCGTCGAGCGCCACGACGTCTGGGTGGTCGAGGACAACCCCTACGGCGAGCTGCGGCTCGAGGGAGAGTCCGTCCCGTCGCTGAAGTCGTTCGACACGAAGGGGCGCGTCGTCGCCCTCGGCACGTTCTCGAAAGTCTTCTGCCCGGGCCTCCGAATCGCCTGGGTCGCCGCCGACCTCTCCGTCATCGAGAAGCTCGTCATCCTCAAGCAGGGGGCCGACCTCCAGACGGCGACGCTCTCCCAGCTCCAGGTGAACCGCTACCTCGAGGAGAACGACCTCGACGCCGACATCGCGAAGATCATTCCCGTCTACCGGGAGCGGCGCGACGCGATGCTCTCCGCGCTCGAGCAGGAGATGCCCCCCGGCGTCCGCTGGACGCGTCCCCAGGGCGGCCTCTTCCTCTGGATGACGCTCCCCGCGAACCTGAACGCCCGGACGCTCCTCGACGAGTGCGTGCGGCAGAACGTCGCCTTCGTACCCGGCGGCGCGTTCTTCCCGAACGGCGGGAACGAGAACACCCTTCGGCTGAACTACTCGAACATGCCGATCGAGCGGATCCGCGAGGGCGTGAAGCGCCTGGCGGCTTCCGTCGCGAAGGAGATGGAGCGGGCCGGCGTCCTCGAGGAGGTCCCGGCGACGCCCTGACGGCTCCCGCTCCGACGATCGAAGGCGCTCCCCCGGCTCGCCGGCGGGGCGCCTTTGCCTTTCGCCCCCTCCGGCTGAAGTAGGATGCCCTGCCCGCCGTCCCGCAGGGCGCGGGCGAGACTCTCCATGCACCGCAAGATCCTCTCGCTCGCTGCCGTACTCGCCGCCCTCGTCGCCTCCGTGCCCCGCGCGGAGGCTCAGGGCTCCCTCATCCTCGCCACGACGACGAGCACCCAGGACAGCGGCCTCCTCGACGACCTCCTTCCCCGCTTCGAGAAGGCGACGGGGATCCGCGTGAAGACGATCGCCGTCGGCTCGGGCGAGGCGCTCGCGATGGGGCGCCGCGGCGACGCCGACGTCCTCCTCGTCCACTCGAAGGCGGCCGAGGACGAGTTCCTGGCCGGCGGCTTCGGCGTGCTCCGGCTCGACGTCATGTACAACGACTTCATCCTCCTCGGGCCTCCGCCGGACCCGGCTGGCGTTCGCGGGCTCCGCGCCCTCGACGCGATGAGGCGCCTCGCGGAGAAGGGCGCGCTCTTCGCCTCGCGCGACGACCGCTCCGGAACGCACGCGCGCGAGCTCGAGCTCTGGAAGCAGGCCGGGGTCGACCCGACGGGACAGAGCTGGTACGTCGCGACCGGCCAGGGAATGGGCGAGACGGCGCGAATCGCCTCGGAGAAGAGGGCGTACACGCTCGCGGACCGCGGGACCTACCTCTCCCTCCGGAGGACGCTCGACCTCGCGGTCCTCGTCGAGGGGGACGCGACGCTCCGCAACTCCTACCGCGTCCTCGTCGTCAGCCCGGTGAAGCACCCGCAGGTCCGCGCCGCCGCGGCCCGGCGCTTCGCCGAATGGCTCGTCTCGGAGGAGGCGCAGCGAGCGATCGGCGCGTTCGGGAGGGAGCGGTTCGGCCAGCCGCTCTTCGTCCCCGACGCGAAGAAGGGATGACGGCCCCTCTCGCGTCGCTCGGCGCGCTCCTCCCGGCGCCGGGAGAGCTCGCGGGGATCATCCTCCTCTCGCTCTTCGTCTCCGGGGTCGCGATCGTCGTCTCGATGCTCGTCGGCGTGCCGGCCGGGATCTTCCTCGGGCTCCACCGCTTTCCGGGACGCTCCTTTCTCGTCACGCTCGTGAACACGGGAATGGGTCTCCCGCCCGTCGTCGTCGGCCTCGGGGTCTTCCTCCTCCTCGCCCGCTCCGGTCCGTTCGGCGGCCTCGACCTCCTCTACACCCCGTGGGCGATGGTCCTCGCGCAGGTCGTCATCGCCACTCCCCTCGTCGTCGGGATCACGCTCGCGGCGATCCAGGGGCTCGACGAGCGCCTCCACCTCCAGATCCTCTCGCTCGGCGCCTCCCGGGCGCAGCTCTACCTGAAGCTCGTGAAGGAGGCGCGGCTCTCTCTCGTCGCCGCGCTCGCCGCCGGATTCGGGTCGATCATCTCGGAGGTCGGCGCCGTGATGATGGTCGGCGGGAACATCAAGGGGCAGACGCGCGTCATGACGACGGCGATCGTCCTCGAGACGCGACAGGGGGAGTTCGCGAACGCGATCGTCCTCGGCGTCATCCTCCTGGCGCTCGCCCTCGGCATCAACTGGCTCTTCACCGCGGTCCAGCAGAGGCGCCGGGCGTGAGCCTCCTGGCGCTCGCCGGCGTCGAGGTCGCCCGCGACGGGAAGGCGATCCTCTCGCTCGAGGGGCTCGACGTGCGCGCGGGGGAGCTCCTCGCCCTCCTCGGCCCGACGGGCGCCGGCAAGAGCACGCTCCTGCGTGTCCTCCATCTCCTCGAGAGGCCCGCCGCCGGCTCGGTCGCCTGGCGCGGCGCGCCGGTTCCCTGGCCGGCGCCGCTCGACCTGCGCCGCCGGATCGCGATGGCCTTCCAGGACCCGCTCCTCTTCTCCGGTTCGACGCTCGAGAACGTCCTGTACGGCCTCTCGCTCCGCGGCGAAACGGGGGTCGCCGCCCGCGAGAAGGCGACGGAGGCCCTCCGGCTCCTCCACGTCGACCACCTCGCCGAGCGGCGGGCGCGGACGCTCTCGGGGGGCGAGGCGCAGCGCACCGCGCTCGCCCGGGCTCTCGTCCTCCGGCCGGAGCTCCTCCTCCTCGACGAGCCGTTCGCCGCGCTCGACGCGCCGATCCGCAGGCACCTCCTCGAGGAGCTGACGCAGGTCGTGAAGGCGCACGGGATCACCTGCGTCTACGTGACGCACGAGCAGGGGGAGGCCTTCTCCGTCGCCGACCGGATCGCCGTCCTGCGCCGCGGGAGGCTCCTCCAGGCGGGGACGCCCGAGGAGGTCCTCCTCCGGCCGGCGAGCCGCGCCGTCGCCCGCTTCATGCAGACCGGGAACATCCTCTCCGGCGTCGTGACGCGCCGGAGCGAGGCCCTTTCCGAGGTGGCCGTCGGAGCGTGCGTCCTCTTCTCCCGCACGGTCCTTCCCGAAGGGACCGCCGTCGACGCCTGCGTGAGGCGCGAGGAGGTCCTCGTCGAAGCGCCCGGAGACGCCGCCCCGGCGCCCGGGCTCAACCGCTTCCGCGGCACCGTCGCGACCGTCTTCGACCACGGCTCCACGATGCAGCTGAAGATCGACGCCGGCTTCTCCGAGGGACCGCTCCAGGCCCTCATCACGCGGCGCGTCGCCCACGACCTCGCCCCGAGACCCGGCCTGCCCGTCGAGGCGACGTTCTCCGCCGCGTCCGTCCACCTCATCCCCCGCGAAGGGAGATCCGATGACGACCTGTAGCGACGCGCTCCGCCTCATCCTCGACTCCGTCGTCCCGCTTCCCGCGCGGCCCACGCCGCTCTTCGACGCCCTCGGTCTCGTCCTCGCCGAGAGGGTCATCTCGCCGGAGACCGTTCCGCCGTTCACGAACTCGGCGATGGACGGCTACGCCGTCCGCGCCGACGACCTTTCCTCCGCGATGGCCGCGTCTCCGGCCCTCCTCGACGTCCTCGCCGACCTCCCCGCCGGGAGCGTCGCGACGCACGAGGTGGCGCCCGGGACCGCGATCCGGATCATGACGGGCGCGCCGCTCCCGGCCGACGCCGACAGCGTCGTCCCCGTCGAGGCGACGACTTCGGAAGGGAGCCGCGTGAGGATCACGGCCCCCGTGAAGCGGGGCGCGAACGTCCGCCTCGCCGGAGAGGACCTCCGCGAGGGCGAGGAGCTCCTCCCGTCCGGCTTCGCCCTCACGCCCGCGGCGCTCGGGATACTCGCCTCCGTCGGGCTCGCCCAGGCGCCCGTCCGCCCGCGCGTCCGCGTCGCGATCCTGACGACGGGCGACGAGCTCGTCGACGCGTCGGCGAGGCCCGGTCCGGGACAGATCCGCGACTCGAACGTCCAGACGATGTGCGGGCAGGCCGCGGCGTTCGGCGCGGTACCCATCCCGATCCCGCGCGTCCCCGACACGCGCGAGGCGGTGACCGCCGCGCTGAACCGCGCCCGTGCCGAGGCCGACGTCGTCGTGACGAACGGCGGGATCTCCGTCGGCGACTACGACTTCATCAAGGCGGTCCTCGGCGACTTCGGGGCGCGCGAGGTCTTCTGGAAAGTGAAGCAGAAGCCGGGCGGCCCGCTCGGCTTCTGGCTCTGGGACGGAACGCCCGTCTTCGGCATCCCCGGAAACACCGTCGCCGCAATGGTCTGCATGGAGGAGTACGTCAGGCCCGCGCTCCGGAAGATGATGGGGCACGGCCGGCTCCTCCGGCCCGAGGTGACGGCCGTCTTCGAGGGGGAGTTCCGGAAGAGCGCCCCGGACGGCAAGGTCCACCTCATCCGCGTTCGCGCCCGCCGCGAGGGCGATCGCGTCGTCGTCTCCCCCTCCGGCCCCCAGGGCTCCGGCATCCTCTCGTCGATGCTCCGGTCGAACGCCCTCGCCCTCGTCCCCGCCGACGCCCTCGCCCTGAGGGCGGGCGACGAGGTCCTCGTCCACCTCATCGAGGAGCCCGAAGACCGCTGAGAGAGACCGGGGTCGAAGCCGGGGCCGTCAGGGCACGGTCAGGATTCGGATCTCGGAGACGTTCCTCACCGAGCGGTCGACGAAGAAGTCGCCGCGCACGACGGACTTCAGGCGCCCCGACTTCCGAAGGAGGGGCTTGCCGCCCTCGGTGTCGACGAGGACGCCGTTCTCCGGGAGGTGCGACAGGAGGAGCTCCCCGCCGGAATAGAGCGACCGGTAGCCGTCGCTCCCCGTGACGACGACGAAGAGGAGACCGGGGTCGGTCCCGGCAGGCAGCGCCTGTCGCAGGAGCGCCGCGAGGCTCGCTCCCGCAAACCGGCTCCGCCCGCGGTAGCCGCGCCCGAGGCCGATCGCCTCGGCCTCGCCGGCGACGCGCGGAAGCGACCTCGTCGCCTTCGCGGACAGGGGTGTCGACTTCCCGTTCGGAAGGACGAGGCGCGGCGCCTCGACCCACGGGTTCTTCAGGTCCTTCTTCCTCGGCGGCGCGGGGAAGCCCGCCTGCCTCACCTCGATCGAGACGACGTCCTCGACGAAGCGCCGTCCCGTCGCGTCGCGAGTCGGGACGAGGCAGGTCCCGCGCGGGACGTCGATCTTCGAGAGCTTCCCTCCGTCGTGGCACGCGGTGCAGCTCGACACGTCGAGGCTCGCGCGCGCGTCGGGGCCGAGCCAGGCCCCGGAGGCGAAGACCGCGTCCGCGACGGGCTCGTGGTGGTGCGGCATGAACGGACGGAGCCGGTCCGCGAGGACCGCCGCGCCGGAGTCGCCCGCGAGGAAGAGCTCGCCCCAGGAGAAGACGGCCTTCGTCCCGTCGCGGCCCGTCACGACGACGGCCAGGTCGAGCGGTCGGTCGAAGTTGTCGTCCATCGACTTGGCGACCTCGGCCCTATCGAGGAGCTCCCTCAGCGCGACCGCGTCGGCCTCGACCGTCGCCCGGTAGACGCCCCCCGGCCCCGACAGCTTCACGTGGAGCCTCTGCCGCGGGAGACCGGCGAGCGACGCGGCGTCGAGGAGCTGCGACTTCTTCACCGAGCCGGTCAGCGCAATCCCGTCCGCGGCGCCCTCCCCCCCGGCGGGGAACGCCACGAACGCGGCGAGGAGAACGGCGAGCGAGAAGGCGGCGGGGAGCAGTTTCGGACGGCTCACGGGGTTCCTCCTTCGATACGACACCGCCTCGCGGCCGGTCGCGTACGGATCGACGGGGTCAGGCGTGAAATCGTGTATTGTCGTCGACGTCACACGATTTCACGCCTGACCCCTATCCCCCGCTGATGAGGTGGACGACCTTGACGTCGGCGCCGGCGGGGACCGGCGCCTCGTCGTACGACCCGCGCGGGACGAGCGCACCGTTCACGGTGACGATGATGAGCTTGAAGACGTAGTTCTTCGCCCTCAGCACGTCGCGGACGGTCATCCCCTCGAACCAGTCGAGCGGGTCGCCGTTCACGACGAGCCGGGTGCCCCGGTCCGCCTCGGCCCCCGGGGCGCCCGGCTTCGGGTCCACCGGCTCAGCCCCCGTGCTGCTTCACGAGCTCGACGAGCTCGGGGAGGTCGATGCCGAGCTTCTTCAGCGTCTCGACGGTCGGGACGCCGTCCGTCGTCCAGCCGCGGCGCTTGTAGACGGCGTCGCAGAGCTTCGCGTAGCGGTCCTCGCGGTACTTCCGCGTGATCGCGATCTTCTCCTCGGTCGTCCTCCCCTCCGGGTCGACGCCGATCTCCTCGCGCATCTGCTTGTCGTAGCGCTCGGCCCGCGACTCGTACTCCTCGACCGTCACCGGGCCGACGGAGCGGTACGGCGGCCAGTCGTGCTCGCGCTTCCCGTACCCGCGCCTCAGGTTGAAGACCCTCTGGAAGTTGTAGACCTTCTCCGACTGCTCGATGATCTTCTCCTTCGTGACCTCGATGCCGGTCACGCCGGAGGCGATCTCGCAGTAGTTGTGGACGTGCTCGGGCACCTTGGCCGGCTCGGGCTGCTCGGCGTTGTTCGCCGGCTCGATGTCGTTCCAGGGGAGCTTGCAGAGCCCGTTCAGGCCGAACCACGTCCGGAAGAGCGGGAAGTAATGAAGCGCCTCCGCCTTGTCCTCGAAGGTCGGGAGGTGCTTGTTCACCATGTCCATGAAGATGAGCCAGGCCTCGTCGTGCTGGGGTCCCTTGTTCGTCAGGGCGTAGCCCCCCTGCTGCGCGAGCGACTCCTTCGACTGGTACTGCGAGTACTCGAGCCCCTTGACCTCCATGCCGATGTCGTTCATCAGCTTCGGGTCGCCCCAGCCGTTCTCCGCGAAGATCCGCTTCATCTGGCGGATCCCCTTCCCCGCGATGACGCCGAAGCCCTCGCCGCGCGCCATCTGGTGGAGCATCTCCATCTGCGCCTCGGCGTTCCCCCAGGTCAGGTCGAGGCCGCCCGTCCGCTCCGCGTTCAGGATGCCGCGCTGCCAGCACTCCATGACGAACGCGCAGAGCGTTCCGTAGGAGATCGTGTCGACGCCGTAGGTGTCGCAGTAGAAGTTCGACTCGAGGAGCCAGTCGGGGTCGAAGATGCCGCAGTTCGCGGCGAGGCCGGCGGCGTTCTCGTACTCGGGGCCGTCGACGGTGACGACGTCGCCCTTGTACGGTCCCGTCTTCACGACGTGCCCGTCGGCCCCCTTCGAGCACGACATCGTGCAGCCGTACCAGCAGCCGTCGGGGATCCCCTGCGTGAAGCGCTTGTCCCAGACCCACGAGGCGATGTTCTTCGTGTCGGGGTGGTTGCCGTACTGGAAGTTCTTGACCGGGAGGAGGTCGTAGGCGTCCATCACCTCGACGAGGTGGGCCGTCCCCTGGCGCCGCATGTTGCACTGCTGGGCGTCGAGGTCGTGGATCTCCTTGTTGATGACGCTCCCGACCTTCTGGATCCGAGCCCGGTCGGCGACGTGGTTCAGGTCGGCCTTGATGACCGGCCCGCGGACGACGAGGGCCTTGAGCCTCTTGTCGCGGAAGACCGTCCCGACGCCGCCGCGCCCCGCCTGCTTCAGGCGCGCCGCCTTCCGCTTCGGGTCCCACCAGGAGAAGTTCAGGCAGCCGATGTAGGAGTGGTCCGAGCCCTTCCCCGCCGAGACGACGGAGACGTTCCGGTAGTCCTCGGGCCCGGTCGCGTACATGTGCGTGAAGATCTCGGAGAGGACGTGACTGTCGGGCGGCTCGAGCGGCGCTTCCTCGATCCGGATGACGCCCCGCGGCCCGTCGACGACGATCACGACCTCGCGGTCCGCCTTCCCCTGGATCTCGATCGCGTCGAAGCCGCAGAACTTCAGGAGCGGCCCGTAGTAGCCGCCGACGTTGCAGTCGATCGGGATGTCGGTGAGGGGCGAGATCGAGACGACGAGCGACTTGCCGGTGCCGGGGTACTGCGTGATCCCCGCGATCGGCCCGGGGGCGATGACGATCTCGTTCTCCGGGTCGTTCCAGCGTGTCGTGGGCGTCGTCGCGTTCCAGAGGTACCAGAGGCCGAAGCCGCGCCCGCCGACGAAGAGGTCCTTCATCTGCGGCGTGACCTGCTTCTCCTTCACCGTGAGGGTCGTCAGGTCGACGTAGAGGGACCTCATGTTGTAGCCGCGCTCCGGCTCGCTCGGAGTGAACGGCACCTCGAGGAGGACCCTGTGGGCCGCCTTCATCGTCTCGAGGTCGTCGGTGTAGCTCGTGCGGACGGTGTAGTCAGGCGTCGTCGTCGACATGCTCGCCTCGTCGCGGCCGGCCGGCGCGCCCCGGTCGGGGCGTCGGGTGGGGCCAACCGCCCTTGGAACGGTAGCACTCGGACCCAAAGCGGGGCAAGAAAGGTCCGGAATTCGGAACGCCCCTTCGCGAGAGAATCGATCGCGATGAACCGCCCTCCCGACGACCGATACTCCCGCCAGGTCCTCTTCCGCCCGCTCGGTGCCGAAGGGCAGGCGCGCCTCCGGGCCGCCCGCGTCCTCGTCGCAGGCTGCGGCGGGCTCGGGGCCGAGTCGGCGAGCCTCCTCGCCCGGGCAGGCGTCGGCTTCTTGCGGATCGTCGATCGCGACGTCGTCGAGCTGTCGAACCTACAGCGCCAGGCTCTCTTCGACGAGGCCGACGTCCGCGAGGGGCTCCCGAAGGCGGTCGCCGCCGCGCGGCGGCTCGCCCGCGTCAACTCGGACGTCGCCGTCGAGCCGATCGTCGCCGACATCGGACCGAGGAACGTCCGGGGCCTCCTCGACGGCGTCGACCTCGTCGTCGACGGCTTCGACAGCTTCGAGGCCCGCTTCCTGATGAACGACGCGTGCGTCGAGACGCGCACCCCTCTCGTCTACGGCGCCTGCATCGCCTCGACCGGCCTCGCGGCGCTCCTCGTCCCGGGCGTCACGCCGTGCCTTCGCTGCCTTCTCCCCGAGCTCCCCGAGCCGGGCTCGGCCGCCACCTGCGACACGGCCGGCATCCTCGGCCCCGCGGCGCACCTCGCGGCCTCGATGCAGGTCGGCCGCGCGCTCCGCTACCTCTCGACGGGAGAATCCCCTCCTGAGGCCGAGCTCGTCTACGCCGACGTCTGGGAGGCCCGCTTCACCCGGATGGCCGTCCCGCGCGACCCGGCCTGCCCCTGCTGCGCCGGCCGGCAGTTCGACTTCCTCTCGGTCGAGACGCCGCAGACCGCCGTCCTCTGCGGGCGCGACTCCGTTCAGGTTCGCCCGCTCGTCCCTTCGAAACCCGACTTCGCCACGCTCGCCGAGAGGCTCCGTACCCTCGGCGAGGTCGTCGCGAACGACTGGCTCCTTCGCTTCCGAACGGAGGACGCGGAGCTGACCCTCTTCTCTGACGGCCGAGCGGTCGTGAAGGGGACGAACGACCCGGCGCGGGCCCGGAGCCTCGTGGCACGCACTTTCGGGGTGTAGCGGGACGTCGCCGCCCGCCCCCGGTCAGTCCTGCGTCAGCGATCTCCGGTCGAGCAGCGACCAGTGTCGCCACCGCCCGCTCATGTGCGAGCCGATCGAGGCGAGGAGCGTCGCCGCGAGGTAGAGCTCGAAACGCGCCGCGGGAAACGCGACTCCGAGGCCGAGAAGGGCGAGCTTGAGGAGGGAGGCGGCGCCCGCCCCCGTGTAGAGGAAGACGCCCGTTCGCGCGATTTCGACGGCGAGCAGGCCGACACCGCTCGCGACGGTGACGACGCCGGCCACGTGGAGCCGCGCGTCGGGGACGTCGAACGCGAGGCCGCCGAGGACGAGAGCCATCGCCGCGACGTGGACCGTTCGGAGCGCGACCTGGACCGGGCGCGCCCACGGCAGCCGCCGCGGAGGCCAGGGGAAGAGGAGCCGGCCGGCTCTCGACGGGCTCGGTTCCGGGCCGCGAACGTGCTCCCGCTGGACCATGGGCGGCGGGATCCGGCTACTTCAGCGCGCCCTTGATCTTCCTCACCTGCTCGCGCGAGTAGTAGCTGCAGGCGCCCTTCCTCGCGACGGGCGCGAGCTTCAGCGCCTCGATCGCCTTCTTCACCTGCGCCGGGGAGGCCCCCAGCTCCTTCGCGATGTTTCCCGCGGTGATCTGATCGTCGGCCATCTCGGTGTCCTCCCGTGCCTTCGCCCTCCGGCGGCGCCTTTCTACGGCGGCCGCCGGAAGCTGCTATTTTGCGCTCGCCCCCGAATCAGGAGGTCCCTTGTTCGAACCGTGGCTCACGAAGCTGGAGCAGGTCCACGAAGCGAAGAGTCGCGAAGAGCGGGACGCCGTCTACGCCTTCCGCTACAAGATCTACGTCGAGGAGCTCGGCCGCGAGCTCGGCGGAGTGGACCACGTCCGCAAGGTCGTCTGCGACGAAGACGACGAGCAGGACGGCTCCGTTCTGCTCTACACGGGTCCGCTGGACGACATCAGCGCGACCGTGCGCCTTCGGATCTGGCAGCCCGGCCGGATCCCGGGACGCGAGTTCGAGATGCTCTCGATGTCGAAGTTCCCGGGCATCGAGGAGAGGACGATCTCCGAGCTCGGCCGTCTCATGATCCGCCCGACGCTGCGGGGCAAGCTGCTTCTTCCGTCGCTCGTGCGATCCGTCTACGAGCGCGGCGTGGTCGCGGGGGTCGACCTCGGCTTCTGCTACTGCGCGCCCGGCCTCGTGCCGCACTACCGAAAGCTCGGTTTTCGCCCCTACGCCGCGCCGCTCGTCCCCACCGTGGACGGCCTGGAAGTGCCGCTGGTCGGGATCGCGTCGGACGCGAAGTACCTCAAGCAGATGGGCTCGCCCGTGGCGTCTCTGGTCTCGCGCTTCTACGGCACGGGCCCCGGGAAGAGGCCCCCTTTCGACCTCTCGACCCTGGGCGACCTGCTCGACCCCGGCGGATCCTCGATCGAGCTCGAGCGCGACCAGATCTGGCAGGAGGTCCAGGACGGGCTCCTGCAGGACGCCGCCGCGAGCTCGATCCTCGACGGGTTGAGCGAGGCGGCCGTCCGGAAGCTGACCACGAAGGGCTTCCTGCTCGACGTCGCGCGCGACACGCTCGTCACCAGGGCCGGCCACGGCCAACGCGAGCTGTACATCGTCCTTCAGGGAACGCTGGAGGTGCTTTCGGCCGAGGGCCGGCGCCTGACGGTGCTGGGGCGCGGCGACCTGTTCGGCGAGCTCGCGTTCTTCCGGGACGAGGGCAGGCGGACCGCGTCGGTCAAGGCCGCGAGCGATTGCCATCTGCTCGTCCTGAGGCGGCATTTCCTGACCGAGCTGGGCAAGTCCGATCCGGACGTGGCGCTCCAGCTCCACTTCAATCTCGGCAGGATCCTGTCCGAGCGGCTGGTCCGGGTAGAGCGGAGGGTGGCGGCCGGGTAGGCCGGAATGGCTGCCCCCGAGATGGACCCGGACGATGCCGGCACGCGGGAAGCCTGCGCGCTCCTGGCGACGTCGGAGGCTTTCCAGTCCCTCGCCGAGCCGCTGCGCGCCCGGCTGGCAGGGGCCATGAGCCGGGAGCCCGTCGGCCCCGGAGAGACTCTCCTGCGCCAGGGCGAGGTCAGCGATTCGCTCTTCGTCGTCGCCGCCGGCCGGTTCGAGGTCCGCCTGGGCCGAGACGACGGGTCCGAGGTCGCCATCGACACGATCGAGCGCGGAGGTGCTCTCGGCGAGATGCAGCTCGTCGTCGGAGGGGTCGCCTCGGCGACGGTCGTGGCGGTCGACGCGGCGCAGGTGTTCCGGTTGCGGCGGCAGGTCTTCGACGTCCTCTGCGAAGAGTCGCCCGAGCTGCTGGAGACGGTCGCCCGGGTGGCCGGGCGGCGCGTTCGGCGCCACCGGATGCTGGAAGTCCTCCCTTCCCTTCTCGGGCCTCTCGACGGCGGCGTTCTGGGCGCCATCGAGGAGCAGGCCACGTGGCTCACGCTGCGCAGCGGCGAGGTGCTGTTCCACGAGGGCGATCCCGGCGACGCGTGGTACGTGGTGACCAGCGGCCGGTTGGCGGTCGTGCTGCCGTCCGGTGGCGACCAGGCCGACCGGCTCCTTGCCGAGGTGGGGCAGGGCGAAGCGCTCGGCGAGCTGGCTCTGCTCACCGAGGGACCGCGTTCGGCGACGGTCTACGCGCTGCGCGACACCGAGCTCGTTCGCTTCCCGATGGACCGGTTCGCCGAGCTGGTCTCCGAGTGGCCGCAGGTCGCGAACGCCATCCTTCGCACCCTGGCTCGACGGCTCGTGGCACGGGGAGACGCGCCGCGTCGCGCGGCGGCGGCCGGGCTCACGCTGGCCCTGGTGCCGGCCACTCCCGGAGTAGACGTCGCGGCGTTCGCCCGGCGGCTCGCCGTCGCGCTCTCCCGGTTCGGCCCGGTGCTCCACGCGAGCAGCGCCCGACTCGAGGAGATCGGCATCTCGAGAGAGACGGCGGGCCTCTCCGGCTCGCACCCGGCCTGGATCCGCGTCGGCGCCTGGCTCGAGGCGCAGTCCGCCTCCCACCGCTTTCTGCTGCTCGTGGCCGACGCGACCCCCGGCGCCTGGAGCGCGCGAGTGGTCGGCCTCGCCGACCAGGTTGTCCTCGTCGCCGATGCAACCGGCGACCCGAGCCCCGGCGCGCTGGAGCTGGCGCTTCGGCCATCGGCGCCGGCCCGGCGCCAGCCGCGGCGCCTGCTGGCGCTTCTGCACCGCGACGGCTCGAAGCCTCCGCGAGACACGGCGCGCTGGCTCGACGCCCGGACCGTCGACGCGCACGTCCACGTGCGCTTCGACCGCGACGACGACGTCCGGCGCGTGGCTCGCGGGATCGCCGGGCGGGGTGTGGCGCTCGCGCTGTCGGGCGGCGGCGCGCGCTGCTTCGCGCACCTGGGCGTCGTGCTCGCCATGCGGGAGCTCGGCATTCCCGTCGACCTGGTCACCGGCACGAGCGCCGGTGCCCTGTCGGGCTACCTGGTCGCGGCCGACTCGAGCGACGACGCGATGCGGCGTTCCGCCCTCCTCTTCCACCAGGCGCGCCCCTTCCGCTCCTACACCCTCCCTCTCTTCTCCCTGATCCGCGGCGAGCGGCTCAGCCGCGCCCTCGCAGACCAGTGCGGCCACACCCGGATCGAGGATCTCTGGCTCCCCTTCGTGGCCGTCTCGAGCAACCTGACCCGCAAGACGGTCGAGCTCCACACGAAGGGACCTGCCTGGGCTGCGCTTCGTGCCAGCTGCTCCCTGCCGGGAATCGTGGAACCCTGGATCCGGGACGGCGAGCTGCTGGTAGACGGCGGCCTGATCGACAACCTTCCCGTCGGTGTCGCGCGCGAACGGCTCGCCGGTCGCGTGATCGCCGTCGACGTGAGCTCGGCGCAGCACCTGACCTTCGCCGCCAGCGCCTATCCCTCGCCCTGGACGCAGCTGCTGGCCCGCTTCACCCGCCGGAAGGGCCACCCTCCGCCGCCCGGCGTCTTCGACGTGCTCCTGCACAGCATGCTTCTGGCCAGCCTCGCGAACGTCGAGCAGATGCGGCTCGAAGCCGACGTCTGCTTGCGGCCCGAGCTCGCGGGGCTCGGCATGCTCGCGACCGGCCTGCACGCCCGGATCATCGACGCCGGGTACCGTCACGGCATCGAGCACCTGAGGTCCTTCGACCCATCGCCCTGATCGCGCGGTTGCCTCCCCGGGACGGGCGCCGCGCGGCAGAGCCTCTGCCTCCGGCCGAGGGGATCAGTACGGGTCGAAGACCCGCGTCACCCGCGGGCTGACCTGGCACGTCACCTCGTAGGTGATCGTGCCGAGCTTCTCGGCCCACTCCTCGCAGCGGATCTCGGCCTCGCCGCTCCGGCCCAACAGGACGACCTCGTCGCCGACCGCGACATCGGTCTCCGGTCCCAGGTCGACCATGCTCTGGTCCATGCAGACGCGGCCGACGAGCAGATAGCTCTTCCCGCCGATCAGGACGCGGCCCCGGTTCGAGAAGAGGCGGTTGAAGCCGTCCGCGTAGCCGGCGGGAATCGTCGCGATGAACGTGTCGCGCGGCGCGATCCACGTCCGGCCGTACCCGATCGAAGTCCCGGCCGCGACCCGCTTCAGGAAGGAGACGCGCGTGAGGAGGCTCATTCCGGGCTTCAGCGGGATCGTCGCCGGCGTCTCGGCGTCGGGGCGGAAGCCGTAGATCATGATCCCGGGGCGGACCATGTCGAGCCAGGAGGACTCGTGGGCGAGCACGGCGCCGGAGTTCGCGCAGTGGACGAGGAGCCGCCGTCCCGCCGCCTCCTGGACCGCCTCGGCGGCCGCGCGGAAACGGGATATCTGCTCGCGGGTCCAGGCCGGGTCGGCCGCGTCGCTGACGGGGAGGTGGGTGAAGACGCCGCCGAGCTCCACGCCCGGGAGCGCCGAGAGGCGGAGCGCCAGGGCGGGCGCCTCTTCCTGCGTCACGCCGACCCGCCCCATGCCGGTGTCGACCTTGAGGTGGACGGAGGCGGGGCGCCCGGCCGCGCGGGCGGCTTCGGCGGCGGCGTCCGCCTCCTCGCTCGAGCAGACCGCGAGCGTGACTCCCGCCTCGACGGCGGCCTGCATCTCCCACGGGAAGGTCGGCCCGAGCTTCAGGATCGGGAGGCGGAGGCCCGCCTCCCGGAGCTGGACACCCTCGGGGACGGTGGCGACGCCGAGCCACTCGGCCGTCCCGCTCGCCTCGGCCATCCGCGAGACCTCGACGGCGCCGTGGCCGTAGCCGTTCGCCTTCACGGCGATGAGGACCTTCCGCGAAGGCCCCACCGCGGCGCGGATCGCGCGGAGATTGTCGCGGACGTTCCCGAGGTGGATGCGGGCGTGCGTGGCGTAGAGGAGGCTCATCCGCGGATCACGACCTTCTGGACGTAGGGGCTCGTCGAGAGCGCGAGGAGCGCGCCGTAGCCGGGCCAGAACTCGAGCTCGTCGCCCACCTTCACATTCTCCGCCGCTTCCTCGACGTCGAGGATGAGGTGGTCGCTGGAGCCGCCGAGTACGGTGACCCCGGGGAGGAGCGGCTCGATGCCGTCGACGACGACGTCCTGCCGGCCGAGGTTGCAGATCGCGCGGAGGCGGACGCCGCGGTCCTCGAACTCCGGCGTCCCGCCGAAGGCGTCCTGACCGCGCTCCCCGATCGGCATCGACGGCTTCCGCTCGACCTCGACGACTTCCGCGACCATCTTGAACGTGTCCTGCCGCGTCCCCGGCCAGGGGCTCCGGTCGATGACGTTCCGGCCGAGGACGATCGCCTCGCCGATCCGGAACTGGTTGATCTCCCACGGCATCTGCCCGCTCACGAGGAGCGGGAGGTTCGCGCTGTTGCCGCCGGAGAGGACGTTCAGGTCGAGCCCCGAGGCCTCCCGGCACCGGTTTCTCACCTCGACGAGGGCCGTCATGTTCTCCTTCGTCGGGATGACGCCGCCGTAGCAGGCGAGGTTGCAGCCGAGGCCGATCACCTCGATGTTCCGGAGCCTCGCGGCGCCGCGGACGACCTCGATCGCCCGGTCGGGCCAGACCCCCTCGCGCAGGTCGCCGACGTCGACCATGACGATCACCTGGTGCGTGACGCCGTGGAGGACGGCCGCTTCCGAGAGGAGCTCGATCGTCCCGAGGTTGCTGTTGAGCGTGACGTTCGCGCAGCGGACGACGTCGGCGGCCCGGCTCGGCGCCGGGATACGGAGGAGCATGAGGGGCCGGTCGATCCCGGTGTCGGCCATCGCCTGGAGGTTCCGGATGCGGCTGTCGGCGACCATGTCGGCTCCGCCCGCCACCAGGGCGTTGACGACCGCCGGGTGGGCGCAGACGACCTTCGTCACCGCCGCCACCTGCGCCCCGTGCTCGTGGCAGAGAGCGATGACGGCCCGGGCGTTCTGGGCGATCCGGTCGGGGTAGATCTCGAGGCGGGGCGTCCGGATGAACATGAGGCTCCTCTACGGCTCCGAGCGCGCGCCGATCCAGCTTCGGAACGTCGCGCGGACGTCGTCGGGGTACGCGTGGGCGAGGGTGCCGAGGGCGCTGAAGCGGTACTCGGCGTCGACGAGGATCGTGGCCGAAGGGTCGGGAAGGAGGTGTTTCCCCGCGCCGGTGCAGACGGCGCGAAGGCAGTCGGCCGCCCCCTCCACCTTCGTGAGGGCGCCACCGGTCGCGACGACCCAGCGTACGGCGGTCAGGTCCTTTCCCTTGACGACCTGCTTCCGGCCGGTCGGGGTGTAGAGGTCGGAGACGACCCCCGCGTGGCGGCGGGCGCCGATCGAGACGGCACGCTCGCAGAGCCAGCGGGTGAGCGCCTTCTGGCGGTCGGTGACGGGGAGAGCGGCGAGGTCGGCGAGGCGCTCCTCGCCGTCCGGCTCGCCCGCGAGGTCGACGACGTTCCGCGCGTTCACGAAGACGCCGAGGTCCCCCTCGACGGTCCGCTTCGCGCGCGGCTCCGGCTCGACGAGACGGGCGTGCCAGTCGGCGCTCCCCTCCGTCACGGAGTGGACGTCGGTCGTCGCGCCGCCGACGTCGAAGACGAGGCAGTCGCCCGCGACCTCGGCGAAGAGCTCGGCGCCGCGGAGGACGGCGCCCGGCGTCGGGAGGATCTCGTGCCGGGTCAGCTCCGCGAGGCGATGCATCCCCGGCGCGTTCACGATGTGACGGTTGAAGGCCTCGTGGACGAGGCGGCGGAGCGGGCCGACGTTCAGGACGTCGACCTCGGGGAAGACGTTCTCGGCGACGTGGAGCTCGACGCCGGCCAGGCGGAAGAGCTCGGTGACCGGGCGCCGGAGCGCCGCGTTCCCGGCGTAGAGGACCGGGACGCGGAGACCGTCCGCGATCAGCGCCGCCAGCTTCTCGGCGTTCTTCAGGACGATGGCCTTCTCGCCGTGGTCTACCCCTCCGGCGAGGAGGACGAGGTTCGGGGAGATCGCGCGGATCTCGTCGAGCTCCCAGCTCTCGAGCTCGCCCGCCGTCACCAGCTTCACGATCCCGCCGGCGCCGAGCGCCGCCTCGCGCGCGGCGCGGGCCGTCATCGACATCGTCAGGCCGTGGACGGTCATCCGGAGGCCCCCGGCCGCCGAGCTGTTGACGAACGTCTCGGCGCCGGCGGGG
>JAKLER010000005.1 GCA_022711615.1 Acidobacteriota bacterium | reverse complement strand
ACACGAACATGGTCGCGGTCGCTCGCGTGCCGCACTACCGGACCTTCCTCGCGTGGCGCCGGGGAATCGCCTTCGACCCGCCGCCCGTCAACCCCGACGCGTACGACCTCCTCCACCTCTGGTGGTTCGAGATGAGCGTCGCACGGAACGCCGAACCGGAGGCCCTCCTCGGGCGGGCCCGCGCCGAGTTCGTCGAGGCCGTCCGCGCCCGAGGCCCTCTCCTCTCCGTCCAGGCCGAGCTCCTCGACCGCCTCGGCCGCCGCGACGAGGCCCGCGCCGTCGCGCGGGAGGCTTGGCGCGAGACCGAGGCGGCCGTCCGGACGGAAGTCTGGACCCGCGCCCACCTCGACCTCGTCGTCGAGCGCGTCGTCCGCCTCGCCGGGGGCGACGAGGCGCGCCACGCCCGCGCCCTCCTCGAGACGGTCCGCGCCGAGGCGCAGCGGCCGGACCCGGGGACGCGGACGCGGTAAAGATCCCGGCCGTCTCCCCCTCCCCGCCCTCCGTTACCATCCGGCAGGAAGCACGAACGGATGCCTCACGAGATCAGCCTCATCACGACCATCGCCGCCGGCTTCGGGCTCGCGCTCGTCTTCGGCCTGATCGCCTCGAAGCTGCGCATCCCCGCGATCGTCGGGTACCTCGTCGCGGGGATGATCATCGGCCCGGGGACGCCGGGCTTCGTCGCCGACGTCGGGCTCGCGGGGCAGCTCGCCGAGATCGGCGTGATGCTCCTGATGTTCGGGGTCGGGCTCCATCTCTCGATGGGGGAGCTCCTCTCCGTGAAGCGGATCGCGGTGCCGGGGGCGATCGTCCAGATCGCGCTCGCGACGCTCTTCGGGATGGGGGCCGCGAAGCTCTGGGGCTGGAGCACCGGCGCCTCGCTCGTCTTCGGCTTCTCGCTCGCGACGGCGAGCACCGTCGTCCTCCTCCGCGCCCTCGAGAGTCGCGGGATCCTGGAGTCGCAGGACGGGCGGATCGCGATCGGCTGGCTCGTCGTCGAGGACCTCGCCTGCGTCCTCGCCCTCGTCCTCCTCCCGCCGCTCGCGACGCTCCTCGGCGGGAACGCGCCGGCCGGCGCGCCGGCCGGCGGGAGCCTCCTCGCGGCGGTCGCGATCACGCTCGGGAAGGTCGCCCTCTTCGTCGTCCTGATGCTCGTCGTCGGCAAGCGGGTCTTCCCGCGAATCCTCTTCTGGGTGGCCCGGACCGGCTCGCGCGAGCTCTTCACGCTCTGCGTCCTGGCGACGGCGATCGGCGTCGCCTACGGCTCGGCGAAGCTCTTCGACGTCTCCTTCGCCCTCGGGGCGTTCTTCGCCGGGATGATGATGCGCGAGTCGGAGTTCGCGCACCGCGCGGCCGACGAATCCCTGCCGCTCCGCGACGCCTTCTCCGTCCTCTTCTTCGTCTCGGTCGGGATGCTCTTCGACCCGCGCGTCCTTCTCGAGCAGCCGGTGAAGGTGCTCGTCGTCGTCGCGATCATCATGATCGGCAAGACGCTCGGAGCGGTGGGGCTCGTCCTCGCGCTGCGCTACCCGCTTCACACCGCGCTGACGGTCGGGGCCGCGCTCGCGCAGATCGGCGAGTTCGCGTTCATCATCGCGGTCCTCGGGCGCGACCTCGGCCTGCTCCCGGCGGCGGGGCACAGCCTCATCCTCGTGGGCTCGATCATCTCCATCGGCCTGAACCCCGTCGTCTTCTCCACCGTCGAGCCGATCGCCGAGTGGCTGAAGCGGCACTCGGCCCTCGCCCGCAGGCTGGCCGCCCTGGAGCACGAGACCGCCGCGCTCCCGACGACGGTCGACGAGGCGCTCCTCACCGGCCAGGTGGTCCTCGTCGGCTACGGGCGGGTCGGGCGGCGGATCGCCGAGGCGCTCTCGGAGCGGAGGGTCCCGTGTGTCGTCGCCGAGATGAGCCGGGACGCGGTTGCCGACCTTCGCGAAAAGGGGATCCCGGCCGTCTCGGGCGACGCCTCCGATCCGACGGTCCTCGTCCAGGCCCATGTGGCGACGGCGGCGATGCTCGTCGTCGCCACGCCCGACCCGGTGAAGGTCCGGAAGATGGTGGAGGTCGCGCGGACTCTGAACCCGTCGATCGAGATCGTCCTCCGGACCCACACGGAGGAGGAGGCCGAGCTGCTACGCGAGGAGAAGGCCGGGAAGGTCTTCATGGGCGAGCACGAGCTGGCGCTCGCGATGGCGGGGCACGTCCTCGCCCGGATGGACCACCCCTCGGCTGCCTGAGCGCGCCCGGCGTCCGTCCCGGGGCCCGGCGACGCCCGGGGCGTGGGGCGGGAGCCCGGTTTCGGGAGAAGCCCCGTCGAGGCGCATCGAAAAGCGCCGAATCCGCACGTTCCGGGGAATCTCCCCTCGATCGGCCGCGTTGCATCGTTTCGGCGTGCGTGGCGGCACCGGCCGGCCGGCGCCCTGCGAAAGGAGACCCGATGGAGATCCAATTCCCCGACGGGACGCGGCTCCGGACCCCGAGCATCCCGGTCCGACTCCTGGCCCGCGGAGCCCTCGGCGTCGTGGCGTTCGTCGTCCTCTTCTCGTCCTGGTTCACGATCGAGCCGGAGGAGGCGGGGCTGGTCCTCCGGTTCGGGAAGTACGCCCGGACCGTCTCCCCGGGCCTCCACCTGAAGCTCCCGAGCCCGATCGAGAGGGTCGTGAAGGTCCCCGTCGAGCGGCAGCTGAAGGAGGAGTTCGGCTTCCGGACGGATGCCTCCGCCTCCCCCCGCTCGACCTACTCGCAGGAGGACCTCTCCTCCGAGTCGCTGATGCTGACGGGCGACCTGAACGTGGCGGTCGTGGAGTGGACGGCCCAGTACCGGGTCCGCGACCCGTACAAGTTCCTCTTCAAGGTCCGGAGCGTCCAGAAGACGTTCCGCGACATGAACGAGACGGTCATGCGCGAGATCATCGGCGACCGGAGCGTGAACGAGGTCCTGACCGTCGGCCGGCAGGAGATCGCCGCCGAGGTCGAGCAGCGGCTGCAGGACCTCTGCGATCAGTACGAGACCGGCATCAAGGTCGAGCAGATCGTCCTGCAGGACGTGAACCCGCCCGACCCGGTCAAGCCCTCGTTCAACGAGGTCAACCAGGCCCAGCAGGAGCGCGAGAAGCTGATCAACCAGGCCCGCGCCGACTACAACCAGATCATCCCGCGCGCGAGCGGACAGGCCCAGCAGACGATCGAGCAGGCCGAGGGCTTCGCGACCGACCGCGTCAACCGGGCCCGCGGCGACGCCGAGCTCTTCGTGAAGGTCCACGCCGCCTACCAGCGCGCCCCCGAGGTGACCCGGCGCCGGATGCACCTCGAGACGATGGGCGAGATCTACCCGAAGGTGAAGAGGAAGGTCGTCCTCGACGAGAAGCTGAAGGGGGTCCTCCCCCTCCTGCCCCTCGCGGGCGCCCCGGAGGTGAAGCCGTGAAGGAAGCCCGGATCGCCTCCCTCGTCCTCGCCGCCGTCCTCGCGGTCGTCGTCCTCTCGAGCTCGCTCTACACGGTGGCCGAGACGCAGCAGGTCATCGTCACCCAGTTCGGCAAGCCGGTCGGCAAGCCGATCACGACGCCCGGCCTGAAGATGAAGGCGCCGTTCATCCAGGTCGTCCACGCCTTCGAGAAGCGGTTCATGGAGTGGGACGGCGACCCGAACCAGATCCCGACGAAGGACAAGCGGTTCATCTGGGTCGACTGCTACGCCCGCTGGCGCATCACCGACCCGCTCCTCTTCTTCCAGCGCCTCCGCGACGAGCGGGGCGCGCAGTCGCGTCTCGACGACATCCTCGACGGCGAGACCCGGAACACGATCGCCAAGCACGAGCTGATCGACATCGTGAGGTCGACGAACCGCCCCTTCGTCGTCGGCGACGACATGGCCGACCTTTCGCAGCCGGAGCCGGCCGAGAAGGTGGAGTACGGCCGCGAGAAGCTGACCGAGGAGGTCCTCGCGAACGCTCGGAAGCGGACCCACGACCTCGGGATCGAGATCCTCGACTTTCGGATCAAGCAGATCAACTACGTCGAGGCGGTGAGGCAGGAGGTCTACGCCCGGATGATCTCCGAGCGGAAGCGGATCGCCGAACGCTACCGCTCCGAGGGGGCGGGCGAGGCCGCCCGCATCGCGGGCGAGAAGGAGCGGCAGCTCCGGGTCATCGAGTCGGAGGCGTACCGGAAGGCGCAGGAGATCCGGGGCAAGGCCGACGCGCAGGCCGCCGACATCTACGCCGCCGCCTACAACCGCGACCCCGACTTCTACCGGTTCCTGAAGTCGATGACGACGCTCCGGGAGAGCGTCGACCCGGAGACGACGCTCGTCCTCTCCACCGACGGCGACCTCCTCCGCTACCTGAACGCCGCGAAGTGATCGCGGACGACGCCGGCCCGGACCTCCTCTACCGGGCCGGCGTCGCGCCCTGCGGAGCCGGCGGCTCCATCTCTACCCAGAGGTCGGAGAGGACGATCTCGAGCTCCTCGAACGGCTCGGCCCGGACGCTCTCCGTCCCCTCGTGCGCCGAGAGGAGGACCCACCGCCCCTCGGCGAGCCGCTAGACCTCGAGCGTTCGGACGCCCGGATCGACGAGCCAGGCGTGCCCGACCCCCTCGGCCGCGAAAACGCGCATCTTCTTCACACGGTCGAAGCTCGCCGTCGACGGCGAGAGGACCTCGCAGACCCAGTCGGGAGCGAGGGTGAAGAAGGCGGTCGGCGGAATCGCCGGGAGCCGGCTCCGCCGCCAGCCGGCGAGGTCGGGAACGAGGACGTTCCGGCCGAGGTGGATCTCGGGCTCGAAGACGATCCACCAGCCGCCGGGGCCGCCGCGCCCCCGCTGGTAGGCGCCGCCGATGTCCATGCCGAGCGTCGAGGAGGCCGCCGCGTGGGGATTCGCGGGGCGGGGTGTCGCGAAGAGCTCGCCATCGACGATCTGCCCGTTGACGTGCGGGGGGAGCGCGAGGATGTCCTCGTACGTCGCGGGTCGCTTCCGGGAGGTGTCCGACACGGCGAGGCGAGATTACCGCTCCGCTAGACTCCCCTTCCATGCCGCGCCTCCGCCTTCTGACCGCCGGCGAGTCCCACGGCCCGCTCCTGACCGCGCTCCTCGAGGGGCTCCCGGCCGGGCTGCGACTCGACGTCGCGGCGATCGACGCCGACCTCGCGCGCCGCCAGCACGGCTACGGCCGCGGCGGGCGGATGAAGATCGAGCGCGACCGGGTGCGGTTCACGGGCGGCCTGCGCGGCGGCGAGACGCTCGGCTCTCCGCTCGCGATGACGGTCGAGAACCTCGACCACGGCGTCTGGGAAGGCGTGATGGGGCCTCTCGAGATCGACGCCCAGGCCGCCGCGAAGAGGCGCCTCTCGTCGCCGAGGCCGGGACACGCCGACCTCGCGGGGGGCCTCAAGTACGGCCGGCGCGACCTGCGCGACGTCCTCGAGCGGGCGAGCGCGCGGGAGACGGCGGTGCGGGTCGCTGCGGGCGCCGTCTGCCGGCAGCTCCTCGCGGCGTGCGGCGTCGAGGTGAAGAGCGGCGTCCTCTCCGTCGGCCCGGTGTCGGTCGAGGAGCCGCGCGAGGGGTTCTCGTTCGAGACGCTCGCGAAGGTCGACGACGCCTCGCCGTTCCGCGCCGTCGACCCTGCGCTCGAAGAGAAGATGACGCAGGCCGTCGACGCGGCCGCGAAGAAGGGGGACACGCTCGGCGGGACGATCCTCGTCGCGGCGCGCGGCGTCCCGCCCGGGCTCGGCTCGCACGTCTCCTGGGACCGGAAGCTCGACGGGCGGATCGGCCAGGCGATGCTCTCGATCCCCTCGGTGAAGGCGGTCTCGATCGGCTCCGGCGTCTCGAACGCGTTCGCCCCCGGCTCGCTCGCGCACGACCCGATCTCGTGGAGCGAGGAGCGGGGCTTCTTCCGCGAGCGGAACCGCGCGGGAGGCCTGGAGGGAGGGATCACGAACGGCGAGGACGTCCTCGTCGTCCTCTTCCAGAAGCCGATCGCCACGCTTCGCGAGGGGCTCCCGTCGGTCGAGGTCGACACGAAAGCGCCGCATCGCGCGCAGTACGAGCGTTCCGACGTGACGGCCGTCCCCGCCTGCGGCGTCATCGGCGAGGCGATGCTCGCGCTCGTCCTCGCCGACGCGCTCCTCGAGAAGACGGGGGGCGACGCGATGACCGAGGTCCGCCGGAACCTCGAGGCGTTCCTCGCCGCGCAGCGCGCGTTCTGAGCCGGCCTCAGGCGATCGGGAGGTCGGTCCTCGGGAAGTCGTCTCCGACGCAGAGGAGCGGCTGCCCCGAGAGCCGCGCGACGGCGTACGTCAGGCAGTCCCCGAAATTCAGCGCCGCCGGATGGCGCCCCTTGCCGTAGCGGGCGTACGCCTCGACGGCGACGCGGGCGTGCTCCTCGACGAACGGGAGGACCGTGATCCCCGCCTCCCGCACGAACGCGGAGAGGAGCCTCCGGGCGTCGCGGCCGAGGCGCGCCGTCAGGACGAGGCCGGCCTCGGCGAGCGTCGGGGCGCCGACGGCGGCGGCCTCGTCCGCCGCGATGCGGCCGAGGAGCGCCTGCCAGCCGGGCTCCCGGAGAAGGACGGCGACGAGAGCGGAGCTGTCGAGGATCACACGCCCTCCGGCCCGTAGCCGAGGAGGGCCTCGCGCTGCCTCTTCGTGAGGCGGCGGCTCCCGCCCTTCGGGAGGAGCGGCCAGACCTCCTCCTCGAGGAACCGGACGAGGTCCGCCTCCCGGTCGGGGCGGACGACCCGGAGCGCGAGGCGCTCCTTCCGCTCGAGGAGCGAGCGGCGGATCGCCCCGGTCTTCGTCTCGCCCGCGAGCCGGGCCACCTCCGCCGCGAGCTTCTCCGTGACCGGGTCCTTGATGTTCAGCGGCATGGAGGGCCTCCTCGGTCTGGTACCATGGCACCTGAATTCTACCTTTTCCTCCCGCCGGCGCGACCCGTGCCGGCCGGAGTGCCCGGAGGGACGATGGACTTCTCCCGCGCCTCGCTCGACCGCGAATTCCCGTCGAGGCTCTCGACGGTCCAGATGAACCACGCGGCGGTCTCGCCGCTCCCGGCGCGCGCCGCGGACGCGCTCCGCGAGTACGCCGACCTGGTCTCCACGAGGGGACCGCTCGCGTTCCCCGAGCTCGAGGCGCGCGTGAAGATGCTCCGCGAGGAAGGAGCCCGCCTCCTCGGCGTAACGCCGGAGCTCGGCGGGGCTTCGTCCGTCTCGATCGTCCCGAACACGACGTACGGCCTCGCGCTCGTGGCGGGCGGGCTCGACTGGAGGCCGGGCGACGTCGTCGTGACGACGGAGTCGGAGTTCCCCGCGAACCTCGCCCCGTGGCTCGACCTCGCGCGCTTCGGAGTCGTGGTGCGGCGCGTCCCGACACGCGACGGCGCGTACGGGGCCGAAGAGGTCTTCGCCGCGTGCGACGAGAGGACGCGCCTCGTCTCGCTCTCGCTCGTCGCCTACCACACCGGCTTCGTCGCGCCCGCCGCCGAGGTCTCGGCGTTCTGCAGGGAGCGCGGCATTGCGTTCGGCCTCGACGCGATCCAGGCGGCCGGCGCGATCCCGGTCGACGTCGCCGCGCTCGGCGCCGACTACCTCTCGGCCGACGGCCACAAGTGGATGCTGGGCCCCGAGGGGTGCGGCCTCTTCTTCACGACGCCCGCGTTCCGGGCGCGCCTGCGCGCCCCGTCGGGCTGGCTCAACCTGAAGCGGACCCACCCGACGCAGTACGAGCTCGGCGCGAATCCCGAGTACGCCGAGGACGCGACGAAGTTCGAGATCGGCGCGCTCCCGATGCCCGGGGTCTTCGCGCTCCACGCCTCGATCGGCCTCCTCCTCGAGGCCGGCCTCGGGGAGGTCGGGCGGAGGATCAGCGGCGTCCTCGACCTCCTCGCCGAGGGGCTCCCGAAGGTCGGCTTCGCGCCGATCCTCCACGGTCCGGCCGTCCGCTCCGGGATCCTCGCCGCGCGCCCGCCGGCGGGCGTCGACGCGCGTCGGGCGATGCGCCACCTCGAGGGCGGCGGCATCGCCTGCTCGGCCCGCGCCGGGTTCCTCCGCCTCTCTCCGCACTTCGGGAACGAGCCGGAGGACGCGGAGAAGGTACTCGGGCTCCTCGCGAAGCTCTGACGGGGCGCTTCCGCCGCGAGGCTCAGCGGAACGCGGGCGGCAGCTCGAGGCTCGCCGGCGGGACGACCGGCGTCGCGAGGTCCCGGGCCCCGATCCACTCCGCGTCGAGGACGTGGAGCCTCGGGTCGACGGGCGTCCATCGCGCGCCATTCCGCCGCCAGACGCCGTAGTGGAGCTGGGGAGTCGGCGAGAAGCGGTTCACCCCGACCACCCCGACCTCCTGACCGCGCCGGACGACCTGGCCGCGCCGGACCCGGATCTCCCCGAGGTATCCGAGGACCGTCCGGGTCCTCTCGCCGTGGGCGATCACGACGACGTTCCGGAAGCTCCTCCACTCCGCCCCGGCGCTCCCCGGAACTCGGCCGGCGAAGACGACCCGTCCGCCCGCCGGGGCGAGGACCGGCGTCCCTTCCGGGGCCGCGAGGCCGAGGCCCGCGTGGAACTCGGGGCGGTGCGTGAGCGGCGAGACCCGCGGCCCGAAGAGATGGACCGGGACCGCCGACGACGGCTCGACGGGGGAGCGGGAGGGGATCCGTCCCGGCTCTTCCGTCTTCGCGGAAGCGAGGGTGCGGCGAAAACCTTCCATCGCGCGGAGGCGCCGCCCGAGGCGGTGGACCTCCGCCTCGAGCGCGTCCGGCGTCGCAGCAGGCGCGGCCTCGCCCGTCGCGACGAGCCCGGAGGGGCTCGGGAGGTCGAGGACGACGGCCATCCTCGCGAGGAAGAGCTCGTCCGTCCGGACGCGCTTGTCGAGCTTCTCGAAGCGAAGGCGGACCGAGTCGAAGGCGAGAAGGCCTCGGCGGGCGGTGGCCCGGATCGTCAGCCGCTCCGCCGAGCGGACGACGTAGGCGACGAGGTCCGGAGCGCCGAAGAGCCCGATCGCGACGAGCGTCCCGGCGAGGACGAGAAGCGCCCCCACGACGCGACCGGCGTTCCCGTCGATGTTCCAGGCGCGCGGGCGGCGTCGCGGGTCGCTCGAGTGGAAGCGGACCTCCGTCACGGCGCCCACGCCGGCGCGCCGGTCTCCACTCCGAGGCGGCGGCGGTCGGCCCGCGAGGGGGGGAGGATCGTCCGGTCCACGGCCAGCCGGACGACGCCCGGCCCGTCGACGTCGAGGCGGAGCGCCTTCCAGCCGCCGTGCGGCAGCTCGACCGTCCCGCGGGAGCGGTCGTTCCAGTAGACGCGGACCCGGACCGCCTCGCCGTCGGGACGGGCGTTGCGGACCGGGATCCGGAGGGCCGAGGGACGCCCGGCCGGCGCGTCGACGCGGAGCGCCGCGGCGCGGGAGGTCCACCGGAACGGACGGCCGTCGGGCTCGCGCTCTTCGCTCCAGAGGCCCGCGGCCGGCGCGTGGGCGAACGCGGCGTCGGCGCTCCACGTCTCGACGCCGCGCGCGAGCGCTCCGCCGAGGAGGAGGACCGACGCGCCGGCGACGGCGACCGGAAGGACGTGGCCCAGCATGCGCGACGAGCGTCCCTCGGGCGGGGCCGGCAGCCGCGACGTCAGGAGGCCCGCGAGCGCCGCGATCTCCCCGTAGACGAGGTGCGAGCCGAAGAGGAAGACGACGAGGAGGCCGACGACCGCGGCTCCCGCGCCGGCCGCGCGGAGAGACTCCTCCGAGCGCGCCCCGCCGAACGAGAGGGCGCCGCCGAGCGCCGGCAGCAGGCCGGCGAGGAGGAGCGCGAGGACGAGCGTCCCGGCGAGCCCCGTCTCCGCGAGGACGCCGAGGTAGAGGGACGGAGGGTGGTCGGTGAACGAGACGTCGGTCCCGAGCAGGTCGCGCGCGGCGTCCGGGAAGCGCGACCGGAACGTCCCCAGGCCGCTGCCGGTGACGGGGTGCTCCCGCGCGAGCGCGAGGGCCCCCTCGTAGAGGAGGAGCCGCTGCGGCTCGCCGAGCGTCGTCGCCTCCTTCTTCCCGAACGATTCCGACATCCTCGCGAGGAGCGCGCTCCGCCCCCCCTGTCCAGTGGGCCACGCGAGCGCGGCTCCGAACGCGAGCGCGACGAGGATCGCGAGCGTCCCGGCCGAAAGAGCGACGCGGCGCCGCACGCCCGGCTTCTGCCCGGCGAGGGCGTGCGTCGCCGCCCAGAGGACGAGGACGAGGACCGAGACGAGCGCTCCGATGAAGCCGCCCCTCGAGCCGGCGTCGGCGAGGAGGACGAGGAGCCCGGCGGCGCCGACTCCCGCGGCCAGGCGGCGCGGCCACCCCCCCGAGGCCACGAGCGCGAGGCACGGGGCGAGAAGGAGCGCCGCGCCGACGCCCGCGGCGGACGGGTCGGTGAAGGTGGACTGCGCCCGCCCCCAGGTCGCCCAGTGCGCCGCGCGAAGGTGCGGGAGGAGCCCGGCCTTCTGGAGGATCGCCGTCCCGCCCGCGGCGAGAGCGACGACGACGAGCGTCGCGTCGACGAGGCGCGCGCCGCTCCGATCGCGCCCCGCCCGCACGCCGAGCGCGTGGAAGCCGGCCGCGAGGAAGAGGGCGGCGAGCATCGCGACGGTCCCGGCCACGGCCTGCTCCGCGTCCAGGCCGAGGCGGTTGACGACCCGCGGCGGCGGGACGTCGCGGACGAGGAGGTAGGCCGTCCGCGCGAGGACGAACGCCGAGAGGGCGGAGACCGCCGAGACCGACGCGAGGGCGCGCCAGAGCGGCGTCAGGCCGTGGCGGGCCGGCGGCCGCTCCAGGTCGTAGATCGAGCGCAGGGCGGAGCCGGCGAGGTAGGCCGCGAGCGGCACGGGCGCGACGGCGGCCGGATGGGCGAGGCCGAACGCCAGGGAGGAGACGCCCGAGACGGCGACCGCGAGCCCCGCGACGGGGAGCGACCGGAGCGGAGCGAGGACGGCGGCCGCGAAGAGGACGACCGACGCCCCCCAGACCGCCGTTCGAAGCGACGGGAGCGGCGGCAGGAGGACGACGGAGCAGAGGGCCGCGAGGACCACCCAGCCGAGGAAGGCGAGGATCCCGGCGACGGGGCTCGGACGGTTCACGGCATCGCCTCCGGGGCCGGACGCAGGGGCGGCCGGGCGAGCTGAAGGGCCAGGACGCGACGGTCGCCGCGCCCGTCCCCCGAAGGCAGGAAACCGCGGCTCGCCTCGACCGCGAGGAGACCGCCGCGCGCCGGGGCGATGCCGGGCCGAAGAGGGCCGCGCTCCACGACGACATCCTGCCACGCGCGCGTCGGGACGGAGACCTTCCGGACCGGCCCTCCGTCGAGGCGAAGCGCGACGACGAGCGGCCGGCGCCCGAGCCCCTCCTGCATCCCCCGCAGCCGCACGCTCAGGCGCTCCCCGCCGGGGACCTCCACCGGGACGAGCGCACGCGGGCCGACCCAGAAGTACGGCTTCTCCGCTCCCTCGGCCGACCACTCGCCCGCGCCCCAGCGCCCCCGCTCCTGGCCCGGACGCGCGAGGAGGACGAATCCGCCCCAGGCGGCGAGGGTCGCGAGCGCGAGGACGCCCGCCCGCCGGAAGCGGGGCTCCGGGGCCGGGCCTCTCGCCGCCCCCGGGAGGAGCGCCGCCGCGCTCCAGAAGAGGAGCTGAAGCTCCGGGAGAAGCCAGGGGTGCGAGGCGACACCGGTCGCCGTGAACGCGAGGAGTCCGGGCGCGAGCGCGGCGGCCGGCGAGACGAACGCGGCCCCGCTCGCGAGGGAACGGCCGAGGAGGAGCCCGAGCGGGACGAACGGCAGGAGGACGAGGAGCCCGCCGGGGACGCCGTTCTCCGCGACCGCCTGGAGGAAGTAGTTGTGGAGGTTCTCGTTGCGGACCGGAAAGCCCGGGTCGCAGAAGTCGTCGAAGCGGGCCGGCACCCTTCCGGGGCCGACGCCGGCTGCGGGATGCTCGGCGACCATCCGCGCACCCGCCGTCCAGAAGCCGAGGCGCCCCGCCCGGACCGCCTTCAGCGCCGCCTCCGGCTCGAGGAGCGTCGCGGCGCGCCGGCGGAGGAGCGCTCCGACGTCGCCCGGCCACGCCGCCACCGCCGCGACGGCGAGGCCGGCCGCGAGCGAGGCCCCGAGCAGGAGCCGACGGCTCCCGCCGCGCGCCTCCTTTCGGCGCGCGTGGAGCGCTCCGAGGAGGGTCGCGCCGCCCGCGAGGAGCGCGGCCAGCCAGGCCGTGCGCGAGCCGGAGAGGAGGAGGCCCGCGAGAAGGAGCCCCGCGGCGAGGGCCCACGCGAGCCGCCGCGCGCCGCGCGCCGCGTACGCGAGCGCGAGCGCCGGGAAGAGCCCCAGCGCCATGGCGGCGCCGGTCGCGTTGTAGTCGGGGAGCGTCGAGGGGACCCGGAGCCCGGCGGAGAGCGCCTCGTAGTGCGCGGGGCTCCAGAGCTTCAGCCCCGTCGCCGCCTCGACGACGGCGAACGCCCCGACGAGGGCGAGCCCCGCGACGAGCGCCGCGAGCGGCGTCCCTTCTCCGCGGGCCGCGGCGACGCGACGGAAAAGGGCGAAGCCGAGCAGGCCGCAGGCGTGGACGAGCGCCGCGCGGAGCGGGGCCGCGGCGTGATCGCTCCCCGCCGAGAAGAAGGAGCTCGAAAGCTCGCGCACCGCCGCGGGGAGCTCGGCCGGCGCCACCGCCGCGAGCGTCGCCGCGAACGCGCCGGCCGCCATCGCCGCCGTCGAGATCGCGAGGGTCCGGGGGAGCGGCGCGGAGAGGGCCGGAGACCCGCCCCGGAGGAGCACCGCCGCCGCGAGGAGGAGGAGGACGAGCTCGGCCGGCGCCACCCAGGGCCCGCCGAAGAGGTTCCCGAGGATCGGCAGGAGCGGGAGCGCCGCGGCCGAAAGGAGCACCGCGACGTTCGGCCGCGCGAGGGACGCGCCCAGCACCAGCGCCGCGAATGCGAGAAGGGGGATCGGGGCCGGTTGCCAGGGGATCCGGAGAGCCGCGAACGCGAGCGCCAGGAGAGCCAGCGCGAGCGAGGCCCGCGCCGCGAAGGCCGCGAGCGGGAGAAGGCGCCCGCGGCGCCCGTCCACTACGCCCCCGCGTCCTGGAGCGGCGTGACCGACGGCGGCCCCCCCGCCCGGGCGCGGATCGCCTCGAGGGCCGCCGCGGCCGCGGTGAGCGTCGTCAGGCACGGGATGTCCCGCTCGAGCGCGTTCCGGCGGATCGCGACCTCGTCGTAGAACGACTCCTTCCCGAGGGGAGTGTTGACGACGAGCTGGATCTCTCCGTTGATCATCCGGTCGACCACGTTCGGCCGCCCCTCGTTCACCTTCAGGACCGGCGTCGCCTCGAGCCCCGCCGCGTGGAGGAACGCCGCCGTGCCGCCCGTCGCCGAGAGGCGGAAGCCGAGCGCGGAGAGCTCCCGCGCGATCGGCAGGAGCGCCTCCTTGTCGCCGTCGTGGACGGAGCAGAAGACGGTGCCCGTCTCCGGCAGGCGGACTCCCGCGCCCGCCGCGGCCTTCAGGAACGCGAGGCCGAAGCTCCGGTCGCGCCCCATCACCTCGCCCGTCGAGCGCATCTCGGGGCCGAGGATCGTGTCGACCCCCTCGAAGCGGCGGAACGGGAAGACGGGCGCCTTGATCGAGACGCCGGGGACCGGCGGCTCCTTCGTCAGGCCGACCTCCTCGAGCGTCTGCCCGAGGCAGAGGCGCGCGGCGATCCGCGCGAGCGGGACGCCCGTCGCCTTCGCGACGAACGGGACCGTCCGCGAGGCGCGCGGGTTCACCTCGAGGACGAAGAGCTTCCCCTCGCGGAGCGCGAACTGGACGTTCATCAGGCCGACGACGCCGAGGGCCTGCCCGAGGCGGCGCGTCGCCTCGCGGATCTCGCCGAGCGACTCCCGCGGGACGCGGCGGTAGGGGGGAATGACGGCGTAGGAGTCGCCCGAGTGGATCCCCGCCTCCTCGATGTGCTGCATCACCCCCGCGACGACGACGTCCGTCCCGTCGCCGACGGCGTCGACGTCGAGCTCGAAGGCGTCCTCGAGGAAGCGGTCGAGGAGCACGGGGCGCCCCGGGAAGGCCTCGAGGGCCTCCTCGAGGACGCCGCGGAGCGCCGCGTCGTCGTAGACGATCCGCATCGCGCGGCCGCCGAGGACGTAGCTCGGCCGGACGAGGAGCGGGAAGCCGAGCTTCGCGCCGGCCGCGAGCCCCTCGGCCACGTCGCGCGCCGTCCCCCACGGCGGGGCCGCGAGCCCGGTCTCGCGGAGGAGCTCGCCGAAGCGCTCGCGGTCCTCGGCCCGGTCGATCGCGTCGGGCGAGGTGCCGAGGATCGGCACGCCCGCCTCCTTCAGCGGATGGGCGAGCTTCAGCGGCGTCTGCCCGCCGAACTGGACGAGGACGCCGGCCGGCTTCTCCTTCTCGATCACCGCCATCACGTCCTCGAACGTGAGCGGCTCGAAGTAGAGGCGGTCGGAGGTGTCGTAGTCGGTCGAGACGGTCTCGGGGTTGCAGTTCACCATCACCGACTCGTAGCCGGCCTCCGAGATCGCCTTCGCCGCGTGGACGCAGCAGTAGTCGAACTCGAGCCCCTGCCCGATCCGGTTCGGCCCCGAGCCGAGGACGACGACCTTCTTCCTCTCCGTCGGCGCCGCCTCGCACTCCGACTCGTAGCAGGAGTAGAGGTAGGGCGTCGACGACTCGAACTCGGCGGCGCAGGTGTCGACGCGCGAGAAGACGGGTGCGACGCCGGCGGAGAGGCGCGCCGCGCGCGCCTCCGAGGCGCTCCGCCCCGAGAGCCGCCCGAGGTCCTCGTCGGAGAAGCCCATCCGCTTCGCCCTCCGGAGCAGCGCCGGCGCGGCGAGCGCCTCGCTCCCCGCGGCCTTCAGCTCGGCCTCCAGGGCGACGACCTCGCGGAAGCGGTCGAGGAACCAGGGGTCGATCGCCGTCACCTCGTGCAGGAACTCGACCGAAGCGCCGGAACGGAGCGCGTCGAGGACGGCGTGGACCCTCTCCGGCCGTGGCACGCGGAGCGCCTCGGCGCGGGGCATCGACGCCGCGCCCGCCCCGGTCCACCCCCCGCGGCCCGCCTCGAGCGAGCGGAGCGCCTTTCCGAACGCCTCCGGAAAGGTCCGGCCGAGCGCCATCACCTCGCCGACCGACTTCATCTGGACCCCGAGGACGTCCGAGGCGCCCGGGAACTTCTCGAACGCGAAGCGCGGGACCTTGACGACGACGTAGTCGAGAGACGGCTCGAAGCAGGCGGGGGTCTTCTTCGTGATGTCGTTCGGCAGCTCGTCGAGGCGGTAGCCGACGGCGAGGAGCGCCGCGATCTTCGCGATCGGGAAGCCGGTCGCCTTCGAGGCGAGGGCCGACGAGCGCGAGACGCGGGGGTTCATCTCGATGACGATCCGTCGCCCCGTCCTCGGGTTCACGGCGAACTGGATGTTCGAGCCGCCCGTCGCCACGCCGACCGTCCGGATGACGGTCTTGGCGTCGTCGCGCATCGCCTGGTACTCGACGTCGGTGAGCGTGACCTGGGGCGCCACCGTGATCGAGTCGCCCGTGTGGACCCCCATCGGGTCGAGGTTCTCGATCGAGCAGACGACGACGCAGGTGTCGGCCGCGTCGCGCATCAGCTCGAGCTCGAACTCCTTCCAGCCGAGGACCGACTCCTCCACGAGGACCTCGTGGACCGGCGAGAGGAGAAGGCCGCGCTTGACGATCGCCTCGAAGTCGTCGGCGTTGTAGGCGATGCCGCCGCCGGTGCCGCCGAGCGTGAAGGACGGGCGGACGATGACGGGGTAGCCGAACGGCTGCGCGATCTCGCGCGCCTCGTCCACGTTTCGGGCGATCCCCGAGCGAAGGACGTCGACGCCGGCCCGGAGCATCGCCTCCTTGAAGAGGAGACGGTCCTCCCCCAGCTCGACCGACCTCGCCGAAGCGCCGAGGAGCTCGACGCCGTACCTCTCGAGGACCCCCTCCTTCTCGAGGGCGACCGCGAGGTTCAGGGCCGTCTGCCCGCCGACCGTCGGGAGGAGGGCGTCGGGACGCTCCTTCGCGATCACGCGCCCCACCGTCGCGACGTCGAGCGGCTCGACGTACGTCGCGTCGGCGAACTCGGGGTCGGTCATGATCGTGGCGGGGTTCGAGTTGACGAGGACGACCCGGTACCCCTCGCTCCGGAGGGCCCGGCAGGCCTGGGTCCCCGAGTAGTCGAACTCGCACGCCTGCCCGATGACGATGGGACCGGACCCGAGGACCAGGATCGACTTCAGGTCGGCTCTCTTCGGCACGGGGCGGAGTCTAAGGGAACGCCGCGCGGCGGGCCGGGCTCGCATCGGCGAACGCTCCGCCGCGGCCGGGACGGCTCCCGGAGACGCTCCCGGAAGGACTTGACGGCCTGGCCCCCGATTCTGGATGATCGGACGTCGACCCCAGCCCCGGACGTCCGTTCTCCCGAGCCTCCCCGGAGGTCCATGAAGCTCCCCGAGGGCCTCAGCTTCGACCACGTCCCCGAGCTCGAGCTGCTCTGGGCGGAGCTGTCGGAGATGCGCCTCGTCCTCGGCTCGCTTCCCTTCCTCGTCTGCGCCGTGGACGGAGAGGGCCTGTTCTCGTTCTGGAACGCCGAGTGCGAGCGGGTCACGGGATACACAGCCGGCGACGTCGTCCGGAGCCCCGGCGCGGCGGACCTGCTCTTCCCCGACCCGCTTCAGAAGGCCCGGATGTGCGAGCTCTGGAGGGAAGCCGGCCGCGGTTTCCGGAACGTCGAGGTCGAGCTGGCGACGAAGGCCGGGGCGGTCCGGACCGTCTCCTGGTCGACGCTCGCCGCCGCCGGTCCGACCGAGGACCGGGACGTCTGGGCCGTCGGCGTCGACCGGACCGACGCACGGCGGAACGAGCAGGTCCTCACGCTCGTCGCCGAGGTCAACGCCCGCCTCCTCGCCCGCGAGCCGCTCCAGAAGATCCACGCCTACGTCTGCCGCACGGTCGCCGAGGTCTTCCGCTTCGGCCTCGTCTGCATCGGTCAGCGCCAGCCCGACGGCACCGTCCGGATGAGCGGCCTCGCCGGTCCGCACGCCCCGGAGGCCGTCGCCCACGAGATCCGCTGGGACCGCCCCTCTCCCCACGGGGGGATCACGGGCGCGGCGATCCGGACCGGCCTCGTCCAGCGCGCCGAGGCGCGGAACGGAGACGCCTTCGGCGGCACCTGGCGAAACCGCTCGGCCGGCCACCGGATCGGCGCCTCCATCGCGCTCCCCCTCGTCGACGGGGGAACGGCCGTCGGCGCCCTCACGGTCCACGCCCCGAACGCGAACGCGTTCGACACGCGGACCGTCGACCTTCTCCTGCGGCTCACCCAGCAGATCTCGCTCTCGTTCGACCACGCGGCCGGTCTGACCGAGATCCGGCTGCAGTCGCTCGCCCTCGACGCCGTCCACCACTCCGTCGTCATCACCGCGCCGGACGGGACGATCGAGTGGGTCAACCCCGCGTTCACCGAGATGACCGGCTTCTCGCGCGAGGAGGCCGTCGGGAAGACGCCCCGGATCCAGTCCTCGGGGCGGCACGAGAGGGCCTTTTTCGAGGAGCTCTGGAGGACGATCCTCTCGGGGCGCACCTGGGAGGGAGAGACGACGAACTGCCGGAAGGACGGCTCGGTCTACGTCGAGGACCAGACGATCACCCCCGTCCGGGACGAGAACGGCGAGGTCGCCCACTTCGTCTCCGTCAAGCGGGACATCACCCAGCGCAAGCGCTACGAGGAGGCGATCGTCCACCTCTCGCGGCACGACCCCCTCACGGATCTCCCGAACCGCCGGGTCGTCGAAGAGGACCTCGTCCGGCTTCTCGCGCGCGCCGAGCGCGGCCTCCCCTCCGCGCTCCTCCTGGTCGACCTCGACAACTTCAAGGAGGTCAACGACCGTTCGGGCCACGGCTCGGGCGATTCACTCCTCCGCGCGTTCGCCCGGCTCTTCCTCGACGCCGTTCGGCCGGGCGACCTCGTCGGACGGATCGGCGGAGACGAGTTCGTGATCCTCCTCGAGGGGGCGGGAGCGGAGGAGGCACGCGCCGTCGCTGATCGGGTCCGCGACCGCGCCGCGGCCCTCGCGACCCCCGAGGGGTACGACGGGCCGGCCGTCGGCGCGAGCATCGGCGTCGCCCTCGTGGCGGGCCACGCTCAGCCCGCCGACGTCCTCGCGACGGCCGATGCCGCCCTCTACGACGCGAAGTCCGAGGGGAAGGGGCGCGTCTCCGTCCGGACCCGGCCCGCCCCCCCGCGCAGCGGCAGCTGGAAGGCCTGACGGCCCCGCCGTTCAGCGCGCCGCGCCGCCGCCCGGGAGGAGCACCGCGCCGGTGAAGATACGTCCGGCCCGCTCCCCGTCGCGGCGGTAGGAGCAGAAGCGGATGGGCGGCCCGAAGGTGCAGAGCTCCGGGCGGACGACCCGCTCCGGGTGGAACCCCCGCCGCAGGAGGGCCGCCTCGTTGAACGCCGCCACGTCGAGCCAGCTCCGGTCGCCGCGCCCCGCGACGACCGCACCGTCGGGGACCGGGTCGCCGAGGGCGGCGAGGACCTCCGGACCCACCTCGTAGCGGCCCCGCGAGATCGACGGGCCGAAGAGCGCCCAGGAGCGCTCCGCCCGGCCTCCGCGGGACTCCAGCGCGTCGAGCGCCGCCTCGGCGACGCGTGCGGCCGTCCCCCTCCACCCGGCGTGCGCCGCGGCGAGGACGCCCGCCTCGAGGTCGGCGAGGACGATCGGGACGCAGTCGGCCGTCACGACCGCGACGACGAGGCCGCGCTCCGTCGTCACGACCGCGTCGGCCGCGCCGGCGACGGCGACCTCGCCGGGGGCGATCCCCCGCGCCTCGACGACCGCCGCGCCGTGGACCTGCTTCAGGCGGGCGACGGGCGCTTCGGGAACGCCGAGCATCCGGGCGAAGCGCCGCGCGCCGTCGTCGGCGGGGAGTTCGTCCGGCACGAGGTCGAGCGTCGTGAAGCCGGCGGAGAGCCCGGACGGCAGCCCGTCGAACAGCGCCCCGCCGCCGTCCGGCCAGAGGAGCGCGCTCACACGAGCCACGCCACGGCGAAGACGCCGACCATCGCGAGGAGCAGGGCGATCTTCGCGGCGCTCCCGAGGACGATGCCGAGCCACGTCCCGAGGCCGGCCCGCCCGGCCTGCCGCAGGTCGCGCCGCGCGGCGTACTCCCCGAGCGCCGCGCCGGCGAACGGGCCCACGAGGACGCCGACGAAGCCGAAGAAGAGCCCCGCCACCGTCCCGACGGCGGCGCCGACGAGAGCCAGCGGGCTCGCGCCGACTCGCCTGGCCCCGAGCGCCGTGGCGGCGAAGTCGACGACGAACGTGAGCGCCGTCAGGAGGCCGATGAGGACGAGCGGAAACCAGCCGACCTTCGTGAAGCCGTCGATCCACGCCGCGAGGAGCAGCCCGCCGAAGACGAGCGGCGCCCCCGGGATCGCCGGCAGGACCGCCCCCGCGATCCCGGCGAGGACGAGGAGGAGGGCCAGGGCCCAGAGGGCGGCGTCGGGCACGGCACGCAGGATACCAAGCGGTCGCGCTGCGCCGCGGCGGCTGCGGCGCAGCGTTGACGCATCCGCGCCGCACCGTATAGAAGTCGTCCATGACGACCGCACGCGACCTCCTCGCCCGGAAGAAGTCTGCCGCGGTGATCACCGTGGCGCCCGACGCCACCGTCAAGGACGCCGCCCACCTCATGCACGAGCACCGGATCGGTGCGCTCGTCGTCGCGGAAGGCTCGACGATCCGCGGGATCTTCACGGAGCGCGACGTCCTCTGGCGCGTCGTCTCCGAGGGGCGCGACGCGGCCACGACTCCCGTCCGCGACGTCATGACGCCCGACGTGATCGTCGTCCGGCCGGACCGCGAGATCGACGACATCGAGGGGATCCTGATGCAGCACCGGATCCGCCACCTCCCCGTGGCGGGCGAGGAGGGGCTCCTCGGGATGCTCTCGATCGGCGACCTGAACGCCTTCCGCGCCGACGCCGACCACCAGAAGGTCGAGTACCTCACCGAGTACATCTACGGCCGGAGCTGAAGTGGATCGGGGAGGTGCGCCACGCACCTCCTCGCGGCGCCTTCGGCGCCTCCCCTCCTTGGGAGACGGGGATCGGGGAGGTGCGCCACGCACCTCCTCGCAGCGCGTTCGGCGCCTCCCCTCCTCCGGGCCGGAACCGGATCGGGGAGGCGGGCGCTACGCGCGCGTCTTCACGCCGGGGTCGGTTCCGCGGCGCGAGGCGCGCTGGAGCGCCTCGACGAACTCGCGGCACGACTCGAAGCGGTTTTCCGGGCGCTTCTCGAGGACCTTCAGCAGGACATAGTCGGCCGAGCGGTGGAGCCCCGGGTTGATGTCCGACGGCAGCGCCGGCTCCTCCCGGAGCGTCTTCTCCATGACGACGAAGACCGAGTTCGCCTCGAACGGCGGCGTCCCCGCGAGGAGGTAGTACGCCAGGACTCCGAGGGCGTACTGGTCCGAGCGCGGCCCCGCCGGCTCGCCCCTCACCTGCTCGGGCGACATATAGACGGGCGTCCCGAGGACCGTCCCGGCCACCGTCAGGCCGGCGCTTCCTGACTCGCGCGCCAGCCCGAAGTCCGCGAGGAAGAGCCTCCCGTTCCGGTCGAAGAGGACGTTCGCGGGCTTCACGTCGCGGTGGACGATCCCCTCGCCGTGCGCGTAGTCGAGCGCGGCGGCGAGCGCCTCGAGCCAGTCCATCGCGACGAGGCCCGGGACGCCCTCCCGCGCGCGGTCCCGGAGGGAGCCCCCCGGCAGGAGCGGCATGACGAGGAAGAGGAGATCGTCGGACGGACCGAAGTCCCAGATCGGGATGATGTGGGGGTGCTCGAGCCGCGCCGCGAGCTTCGCCTCACGCAGGAACCGTGGGACGAACGACGGGTCGGACTGGACGGCGTCCGGGGAGATCACCTTCAGGGCGACGAAGCGCTCGAGCCCGAGATCGAGCGCCCGCCAGACCTCCGCCATGCCGCCCGCCCCGATCCGTTCCTCGAGCCGATACCGGCCGAGTGTCACGCCGATGCCCGGAAGCGTCACCAACACCTCCCCGCCCGTGCGGCGCGAGAGCCCCGAGCGCACGGTCTCGATTCGTCCTGTCCGTGGTGCCGGCAGTATATTCCGCGGCCTTTCGGCGCCCGCCGGGGCGGAATTGATGCGCCCGGATCATGGTGCGGGACGACGCGGCCGGCCAATCATCGTCCGCGTGGAGGGGACGGGCGGACGATACGGCTACGAGCCGGGCTGCTTCCGCCCCCCGGCGGGGCGCGAGGGGGACGCGAAGCTCCTCGACACCCTCCGCGCGCTCGGGCTGGAGCTCGAGGTCGTGGAGGAGCGAGCCGGCGACGCTCCGGGAGCCCTCGCGCTGAACGGCCTTCCGGCCTACGCGCGAGTCGCACGACTCCTCTCCCTCGCCGCTCGCCTCGGTCGCGGCACGCTCCCGCGGCGGGCGCCCACGGTCGTCAGCCCGTGCACCGCCTGCTACCGGAACCTCTCCCGCGCCCGGAGCGCGCTCGCGACTCACCCCGACCTCCGCGAGCAGGTCGACGCCTGCCTCGCCGACGAAGGGTTCCGGTGCGAGCCCGGCGCCGTCCGGGTCCGTCACCTCCTGGACGTCCTCTGGGAGGACGTCGGGCCCGGGGCGGTCCGTGCACGCGTCTCGCGTCCGCTCACGGGGCTGCGGGTCGCGGCCTACTACGGATGCCTCGACGCCCGCGACGGCGGCGCGCGGGACGCCCGGACGGCCGGGTTCGAGACGCGCTTCGAGCAGCTCCTCGCGGCGCTCGGGGCCGACGTCGTCGACTTCCCTCTCCGGTCGCACTGCTGCGGGGGGCGCGCCTCCGAAGCGAGCGCGGAGGTCGCCGGGTCGCTGGTCGGCCGGATCCTCCGATCCGCCGCCGAGCGGGGTGTCGACGTGATCGCCGTCGCCTGCCCGCGCTGCCGCCACAATCTCCGCAGCCGCCGCGCGACGCCTCCCGCGGAGGCCCCGGCGCAGCCGGAGGTCCCCGCGCGCTACTTCACCGAGCTGTTCGCCGAGGCGTTCGGGCTCGCTCCCTGAGCCGCCGCGAGGCGCCGCACCTCCTGCTCCAGCACGGCGAGCGGCGCCGGCTTGGCCAGGTAGGCGTCGGCCCCGGCCGCCAGGATCCTCTCGCGGTCGCCGGACATCGCCAGCGCCGTCAGCGCGAGGACGGGAGGCGGCGCCGCGGCGGCCGCGCGGAGCCGCGCGAGAACCTCGAGCCCGTCCATGCCCGGGAGCTGGATGTCGAGGACGACGAGGTCGGGCCGGCAGGCCGCCACGCGCTCCAGAGCCTCCGTTCCCGAGGCCGCCTCCTCGACGACGAAGCCGCGCGACCGGAGGAACTCGCCGAGGATCGTCCGGTTCGCGTCGTCGTCCTCGACGAGGAGCACCCGGGCCGCGGAGCCGCCGCCCGGCGCCGGGGGCGGCTCCGCGGCGAGGACGCGGTGCGCGCCCGAGCCGCGCGCGCTCGGCGGACGCCACGGGAGCGTCACGCGAAAGACGCTCCCCCTGCCGGTCGCCGACTCGACCTCCACGTCACCGCCGTGCAGCTCCGTGAGGCCGCGGACGAGGGCGAGGCCGAGGCCCGTGCCGGCGTGCTCGCGCGAGAGGCGCGTGTCGAGCTGGGTGAAGGGCTGGAAGAGCTTCGGGAGGTCCTCGTCCGCGATCCCCGGGCCGGAGTCTTTCACCTCGAGACGGACGAGGCCGGCGTCGGCGTCGCCCTGCGCGGCGAGCTCCACCGTGCCGCCGGCCGGCGTGAACTTCACCGCGTTCGACAGGAGGTTCACGAGGACCTGACGGACCCGCCGGGCGTCGGCCCCGAAGCGGACCTCCGCGTCGGGGGCGCGGAGGACGAGCGCGATCCCCTTCCGCTGCGCCTCGTTCCTCACCATCGAGAGCGCCGACTCGCAGACGTCCGCGAGGACGCAGGCGTCCGCGCGCAGCGACAGGCGCTCCGCGCCGATCTTCGCGAGGTCGAGGAGGTCGGCGAGGATCGACAGCAGGTGCCTCCCCGCCTCCTCGAGCGTCCGGAGCGTCCGGAGCTGCGCCTCGTTCAGCGGCCCGTGCGCGCCGACGCGCAGGAGCTCGGCGGCTCCGAGGATCCCCGTCAGGGGCGTCCGGAGCTCGTGGCTCATGCTCGCGAGGAAGGCGTCCTTGGCTCGGGCCGCCTTCCCGAGCTCCGCGTTCACGCTCTCGAGCTCCTCCGACCTTCGGGCGACCCGCTCCTCCAGCGTCGCGTTGAGGGAGGCGATCTCGGCGAGCGCCCGCTCCCTCTCCGTGACGTCCTTCACGCGGATCGAGACCGCCGCCACCTCGCCGCACGGCCCTCGGACCGGGGAGTAGACCGTCTCGAAAACGCGGCCGGCCGCCTCGGTCCGATGCGTGTGCGCCTCGCCCGCGAACGCCCGCTCGAGGCTGACCCGAACGCCCGCCAGGTTGTGGGGCGAGATGAACGAGAAGAGGTCGTCCCCGAGGGCGACGGCCTGCGACCGCGCCGCGAAGACGACCCTTCGGGCCGGCCCGTTGAACGCGAGGATTCGCCCGGCGTGGTCCACGAGGCCGACCGGCTCCGGGATCGACTCCAGGATCGCGTGAAGGTCGAGGAACGCCGCCGCGGGAGACGTCTCCCCCTCCCGCCTTCGCTCGCGATCCAGGTCCACGGGCCCGTCCACCGTGGGCGAAGTCTAGCGCCCGCGGAGGCGGCGTAAACTCGTCCCGAAATGCTGACCGTCTACCTCGCCGCGCTGGCCTTCGGCCTCGTCCTGATCGGGGCCTCCGTCTTCCACGGGGACGGGGACAGCCACGACACCGGGGACGATCACGGCGGCGGCGACGCCGACCACGGCGCCTTCCTCTCGAACCTCTTCTCTCTCCGCTTCTGGACCTACGCCCTCGGGGCGTTCGGCATGGCGGGGACGGCCCTCTCGCTCCTCGGCGTCGGCGCCCCGGTCCACGTCCCCGTCTCGGTCGTCCTCGGCTTCGTCGTCGGCACGGGCGTCGCGACCCTCTTCCGGTCCCTCGGCCGCGGGGCCGCGACGAGCCCGGCCTCGACCGAGGCGTTCCTCGGGACGGAGGGCGAGGTCGTCCTCCCGCTCCTCCCCGACGGCCTCGGGAAGATCCGCCTCCACGTCGCCGACCAGGACGTCGAGGTCCCCGCCCGGACGGGCGGCGAGCCGATCCAGATCCGCGAACGCGTCGTCGTCGTCCGCTTCCGGGACGGGATCGCCGAGGTCGAGCCCGCTCCCTGGAAGGAATAGCTACCCCCAGAGCCAGGAGGTCGTCGTGCTCGACTCTCTCGCCGGAATCGGAGCAGGTGTCGTCGCGGGTGCCGTCTCCCTCGGTATCCTCTCGCTCCTCGCGAAGTCGATCCTCGTCATCTGCCCGCCGAACCAGGTCGTCATCTTCTCGGGGCGCAAGCGGAAGCTCGCCGACGGGAGCCAGGTCGGCTACCGGGTCGTGCTCGGCGGGCGGTCCGTCCGGATCCCGATCCTCGAGCGGGTCGACCGGATGAGCCTCCTGTCGATCCCGATCGACCTGAAGGTGGCGAACGCCTACTCCAAGGGCGGCATCCCGCTTCGGGTCCACGCGATCGCGAACGTCAAGGTCTCCTCCGACCCGCGCGTCGTCGGGAACGCCATCGAGCGCTTCCTCGGGCGAGACCCGGCCGAGATCGCGCGCGTCGCCAAGGAGAGCCTCGAGGGGCACCTCCGAGGCGTCCTCGCGAACATGACGCCGGAGGAGGTCAACGAGGACCGCCTCAAGTTCGCGACCGGCCTCGTCGACGAGGCCGAGGGGGACTTCCGCAAGCTCGGCCTGACGCTCGACACGCTGAAGATCCAGAACATCTCCGACGAGGCGAACTACCTCGCGAACATCGGCCGCGCCCGGATCGCGATGGTCCTGCGCGACGCGGAGATGGCCGAGTCGCTCGCCCGCTCCGAAGCCTCCCAGGGCGAAGCCGTCTCCCGCCGGACGGGCGAGGTCGCGAACCAGCAGGCCGCGACGGCGATCGCGAAGAAGGAGAACGAGCTGAAGACGCTCAAGGCGCAGCTCGAGGCGAAGGCGAAGGCCGCCGAGGAGACCGCCGTCCAGGCCGCGCTCCAGGCCCGCGCCGAGGCCGAGCAGAAGCTCCAGGCCATCCGCAAGGAGCTCGAGGAGACGCGCCTGACGGCCGAGGAGGTCCTCCCGGCCCAGGCGGCCCAGCAGGCCGCGGCCCTCGCGGCGCGCGGAGCCGCGGCGACGATCGAGGAGAACGGCTGGGCCCTCGCCGAGGTGCTCAAGCTGATGACGACCGCGTGGGTGAGCGCCGGCCCCGACGCGAAGGACATCTTCCTCATCCACAACCTCGAGCAGATCCTCCGGACCGTCGTCGAGCGGGTGAAGGAGATGGAGGTCGGCGAGGCCCACCTCCTCGACGGCGGCGACGGCTCTTCGCTCGCCACGTACGTCGCGTCGTACCCGGCCGCGGTGCGGAGCGTCCTCGCCGAGGTGAGCCGGACGACGGGGGTGGACGTCGTCGCGCTCCTCTCCCCGGCCCGCACGGAGGTGGCGCGATGATCGGCGACCTCGGCTCCGTCGTCGGCGTCGCGGTCGGCGTCGTCCTCTTCTTCGGCGCCGCGGCGCTCGTCGTCGTCAAGCGCCTCTTCCACATCTGCTCCCCGAACGAGGTCCTCGTCTTCTCCGGCGGGAAGTCGACCGTCGAGGGGCGCCCCGTCGGCTACCGGATCGTCAAGGGGGGGAGCTCCCTCCGGACGCCGCTCCTCGAGCGGGTCGACCGGATGGACATCACAAACATGACCGTCGACGTCGCCGTGTCGAACGCCTACTCCAAGGGGGGCATCCCGCTCACGGTGCAGGGCGTCGCGAACCTCAAGGTCGCGGGCCACCAGCCGCTCCTGAACAACGCCCTCGAGCGGCTCCTCGGCAGGGGCCGCCCCCAGATCATTCAGGTCGCCAAGGACACCCTCGAAGGGAACCTCCGCGGCGTCCTCTCGCAGCTCACCCCCGAGGAGGTCAACCAGGACAAGCTCCGCTTCGCCGAGAAGCTCCTCGAGGAGGCCGAGCACGACCTCTCCCGCCTCGGCCTGATCCTCGACGTCCTGAAGATCCAGAACGTCGCCGACGACGTCGGCTACCTGAACTCCCTCGGCCGCAAGCAGACCGCCGCCCTCGACAAGAGCGCCCGCGTCGCCGAGGCGCAGGCCCACGCCGAGGCCTCCGTGCGCGAGGCCGAGAACAACCTCTCCGCCCGCCTCGCCCTCGTCGACGCCGAGGGGGCGATCGCCCAGGCCGAGGCCGAGAAGCGGATCACCCAGTGCGTGACGGGCCAGGAGGCGATGATCGCCGAGGAGGTCGGCAAGGTGACCGCCGCGATCGCCAAGGCCGAGGCCGAGCTGAAGGTCCAGAAGGCGCGCCTCGAGCAGGTCCGCCTGAAGCTCGAGGCCGACGTCGTCGCCCCCGCCCGCGCCGACATGGAGAAGAAGCAGGCCGAGGCGCGCGGCCGGGCCGCGAAGATCGTGGAGGACGGCCGGGCGACCGCCGCCGTCCTGACCCAGATGATCGAGACGTGGAAGGCCGCCGGCCCGAACGCCCGCGACATCTTCCTCATGCAGAAGCTCCAGAGCGTCATGTCGTCCCTCGTCGAGACGATCCAGAGCGTCAAGGTCGACCGCGTCGCCTACCTCCCCGCCTCCGCGAAGGTCGCGCAGGGCGTCCAGCTCGTCGAGCAGGTCAAGGCCGCCTTCGGCGTCGACCTCGCGAAGGTCGTCGGGAGGCTCGGCGCGCCGGAAGAGAAGGGCTAGGGTCCCTCTCCCAGGAGCCTCCGGCCCAGCTCCCGCAGCCACCGCCCCGCCGGGGTCTCGTCCCCGGCGAGGGCGGCGGCGTTCGGGGGCGCGAGGAGCCGCCGGACCTCGTCGCCCGGCGAGTCCAGCTCCGCGAGGACCTCGCGGAGCGTCGCGTGCTCGTGGGAGACGTCGCGCGCGGCCTGCCAGGCGTTCACGCGTCTCTCGAAGTCGGGGTCGCCGGGGTAGGGCTGCTCCAGGGCGTTCGGGACGCCGAGAGCGTTGATCGCCGCGACGACGAGCGCCTTTCGGGCGCCGTAGTGGAGGCCGGCGAGGCGCTCGGGCAACAGGGGCTCTCCGAGGTGGATGTCCTGGCGGCCCATGCCGAGCGGGAACTCGAGGCGCTTCTCGAGCGGCTCGGCCGGCAGGCCCCCGACGAACCTCACCGGGACGATCGGGGCGCCGACCGCGAGCGCCATGTCGACGAACGCGCCGCTCATCTTCTCGACCGGCTTGCGGCAGGTCAGGGACCGTGTCCCCTCCACGTGGACCATGACCGACCGGCCCGGCCCCTTCATCTCGGCGGCGAGCTCGCCGATGACGCGGGGGAGGCTCGCCTTGTCCTCGCGGTCGAAGAAGGTCATGAGGCGCGGGTCGGCCACGCCCGGGTAGGCGAAGGAAAGTGCGATGAGCCTTCCGAGCCAGGTCTCGCGGTGCTCGATCTTCGCGAGCGTGACGGTCGGGACCTCGTTCAGCGCCGACGCGACGATCGAGAAGAGGAGCGACTCGACGCCCGTCTGGTGGTTCGCGAGGTAGAGGACGCTCCGGCCGCGGAGCGCCGCGTACGCCGCCGGGTCTCCGACGACGACGCGCCCGACGAAGCGGCCGACGAGGCCGTAGTAGAGGTCCTCCACGGGCCACGGCCCGCGGTCGAACCAGCGCGTCCAGAACCGGCGGACGGGCGTCAGGTCGAGCCTTCCCCGGCCGTCGCCCGAGACGCGCACCTCGCCGCCCGCCCGCTCGGCGGCGAGGTCGAAGCGCGTGAGCGGGAGCTGCGCGAAGACCCGTCCCGGGTGGAGCGCGTGCGCCGCGGCCGCGTGCTCGGCGCGGGCGATCTCCTCCGTTTCGCGGGAGCCGTAGACCGCCGCGACGGTGCCGGGCAGCCAGTCGGTCGCCGCGACGTCCGCGTCCGTCAGGACTGTCGCGCCGTTCTCGACGCGCGAGAGACGAAGGTCTTCGACCGGCGTCCGGTCGCGCAGGAAGGCGCGGCGCGACGCCGGGTCGGTCGAGCCGAGAGGCCCCTTCGGAAAGCACGACTCGACGAGGCGGAGCTGGCACCAGACGCCGTCCGGTCCGACGAGCTGGATCCGGAAGACCGGGTAATCGGGGCTGCCGAGGTATGGCTGCTGCCGGACCTCGCACCGGATGCTTCCGGCGACAGGCGTCGGGCCGAAGAAGTCGATCTCGGGAATGAACGCGGGGAACGCGACCTTGCCCGGGTCGGAGGCGTCGTTCCATCCGTGGAGCTCCGCGTGCGGGATGCCGTGCGTCGCACCGTCGAGGAGGCCCGGGTTCAGGAGACCGACGGGAACGCCGCTCTCGGCGCGCAGCGTGATCGACGACTCGCCCTTCCCCATCACGAGGCGCTCGGCGACCTGGAACGCGGGTCCGTGAAACAGCTCGCCCGTCTCGTACGGGAGCGGGACGTCCGCGCCGCGCGCCTCGGGGAGCGGCTCGGGGCGGGGCGCGTACTCGCCGCGAACGACGCGGGCCCGCGCGACCTCCTTCTCCCCTTCCGGCGTCGGCGCGAGGAGCCGGACGACCCCGCCCGACTCCTCGGTGCGGAGGCGCCGCGGCTCGTCCACGAGGAACCAGCCGCCGACGCGCACGTCGCGCAGGCCGGTCACGGGGCCGTCGCCCGTGGAGCCTCGGGCGAGGAGGTCGACGATGCTCATCATCGGGAGCGCCGGCACGGTCCAGGTCGGACGGTGGTCGAGGAGCCAGCGGTCGCTCTCCGGGTCGAGGACGATCTCGTTCGTCCGCGGCGCGTCCGCCGGGTTGCCCGGGACGATCCGCATGCCGAGGTTCGTCGCCTCGTAGATCCGCTGCCCGTCGGCCCAGAGGCTCGCCTCGCAGATGGCCCAGGCGCCCCGCTCGTCGCGCCCCTTCGCCGTGATCTCGATCGTCGTGTGGACGGCCCGGTGGTGCGGGAGGACCTGCCCGCGGTACTTCCAGGTGAGGTCCGCACCGGTCGCGAGCGGTTCGAAGCGGGGCGCGACGATCCCGTCGTCCATTCCCGCCTCGAGCATGAAGAGCTGCAGCGCCTGGATCATCGCCTCGATCCCGAGGGAGCCGGGCTGCACCGGGTCCTGGAAGAAGTGGGCCTTGAAGAACCACTCGCCCGCGTCGACGTCCTTGACGGCGCGCAGCTGGCCGAGGCCCGCCTTCCCCGCCCCGGGCCAGAGGCCGTCGACGCGGTCGATCATCCGGAGCATCGGCCCCGCGATCCGCGGCCGGCGCGGGTCGAAGAAGGCGGCGGCCCGCGTCGTCAGGTCGACGAGGACGTTTCCCGGCCGCTCCAGCAGCTCGCGCTGCGCGTCGGGAACGGGAAGCCCGGCCTGGCTCGCGAGCGCGGCGGGCGGGAAGAAGCCGAAGACGGTCTTCATCTCGTAGACCGGCCGCTCCCCCACGGAGCAGGTCACCTCGAACGACACGATGATCATCGTCCCGGTGGCCGAGACGCCGTTCAGCTTCACGCGCGTCGTGAGCGTGCCGGAGTCGGGGAAGACCTCGCCGAGGAGCCGTCCGGTGCCGTCGAGGTTGCGGAAGCCGAGCTCCTCGTCGACGCTCAGCGCCGAGCCGACGTAGCTCGAGAGCCAGCCGCACGGCTGGAGGGCCGCCTCGAGGAGGACGGCGAACGGCATCGTCCGCGCGCCGTTCTCGTCGAAGTACCAGGCGTCGGCGGGAACGTCGTATTCGACCGTCGTCGTCGCGCCCGCCTTCATGACGCCGATCGCGCCGTCGACCTCCGTCACACGGCTCATGAAGAGGTACGGCGGCCCCGGGAGGCGGGCGACGCGCGTCGGCCCGTCGAAGCGCGCGTAGATCGGGCCGAAGGCCTTCGACGGCTTTCCCCAGGCGCAGGCGAGGAGGCTCGTTCGGTCGAAGCGGAAGCCGTCGACCTCGGCCGCGGGCCGCAGGTCGGCCGCCGCCTCGGCGAGAAGCGCCGGCATCGCCTCGAGCGGCCAGTCGGGGACGAGCTCGATCGCGACGCGCCGCGCGTGGAACGCCTTCAGGCCGTCCACGGTGCAGAGGAGGTCGGCGAAGAGCGTCGGCGTCGGACCGCCGACGACCTCCTCGACGAAGACCTCCGTGACGAGGCGGCGCGACGAGGGCGTGACCTGTCCGCGGCACTGGAGCTGGTACGGCAGCTCGGCGACGGGGCGGAAGCGCCAGCCGTCCCGCGGCAGCGTGAAGCCGAGGGCGGCGAGGTAGAACGACATCGCCTGCAGGCAGCCGTCGAACATCAGCGTCCCGGGCATGCACGGGTCGTTCTTGAAGTGGCCGTCGAAGAACCAGAGGTCAGGCTTCACGTCGAGCTCGGCCCGGAGGTACCCGCGGCCCCACGGCCCGCCCGAGGGGTCGAGCTCGGTGACGCGGTCCTGGAGGAGCATCCGCCCTTCGGGGATGCGCGGGCTCCGCGTGTGGGTCTTCGCCCGCTCGAAGCCCGCTCCGAAGCAGCCGAACGCGTCGCCGCGGGCGAAGGCCTCCAGCTCTTCCCTCTCGAAACGGCTCTTCGTGCAACGGACCGCCGCCGGCGCGAGGCGCGGCTCGGGAACGATCTCCTGCTCTTCGGGGCTCCAGAGGCAGCCGGCCGACTCCGCCAGCTCCGCGTCGGTGAAGAAGCCCGCCTGGCCGTTCCGCACCGTCAGCTGCGGCCGGTGGCCGTTCGTGCAGTCGTAGTGGAAGAACATGAGCCGCACGGGGCCCTGCGCCGCGTGGCCGTCGAGGTGGATCCCGAAGCGGAGCGTGTCGCCGGCCCGCGGCAGGTCGCCGTGCCACGTCAGCTCGCAGCCGAGGAGGCGGTAGACCCGCTCTCCCCGGTTCAGGAGGTCGACCCCGAGGTACGAGATCAGCATCAGGTCGGCCTGGCCCGCCTCGATCATCAGGCCCGGCGGCATGTACCCCTGGTGGAGGTACCAGGAGTCCCACGTCACGTCGGTCTCGGTCCAGATCGTCCCTTTCCCCATACTCGCGGGCTCGGCTGAGAGGCCGACGACGCGGTCGGCGAGGAGGAGCGGCGGGAGCGGCATCCTCACCTGCCTCTCGTACGCGTCCTGCGCGGCGAACGCGGGGCCGAAGATCTCGGAGATCCGGCCGCCGGCGTGGACCTCGAGCTGGCGGCGGTCGAAGCGGGGTCCGACGAGCTCGCCGTCGCGGCGGGGCGTCGGGGCCGGAACGGGGACCAGCGCGACCGGCGACGGAACGGCCGCGACGGGCGGCACAGGCGGAGCCGGCGCGACGGAGGGAGTCGCCGGAACCGTCGGGGCCTCCGGGGCGGGTGTGGCCTGCGCCGTTCCCGCGCGGCTCGCCGCGTGGAGGAAGGTCTCCATCGCGGACCCGCGCAGGGAGAGGAACCGCTCGTGCAGCGCCTGCTGGACGAGGACGTGGTCCTGCTGGATTCGCGAGAGCTGCGCCACGTGGGCGCGGAAGCCGTCAAGGACGGCGGAAGGAACGAGGGCGGGAGGTGCGGAGGAGGCGGGCGACGCAGGCACGACAGGCGCCACGGGCGCGACCAGCGTGACCGGCGTGACCGGCGTGACGCTCCGTTCACGCGGGGCCGCGAGTCCAGCAGGCTCGGCGGGACGGACGCCCCACTCCTCGTCGATCACCGGCGGAAGGGCCGGGGCCGGGGTCATCTCTCGCGCGTCCGCCGCTCCGATCCTGGCGCCGACCGCGGGGACGGGCGGAATCGTTATCGCGGGAGGGTGCGCGGGGAAGGAGAGGCTCCGGCCGCTGCCGGGCGAGGGACGCTCTCCTCGCAGCAGCGTATCGAGCTCGTCGAGGGCCCCGGCGCGCAGCGGCACGCCCGCGGCGACGAGCGCCGCAAGCGCGTCGAGCGTCGCCTCGAGCCCCTGCCCCTTCCGGTCGAGGCTGACGACGAGCGCCTCGCGCTCGCCGAGAATCGCGCGGATCCAGCGGCCGCACGCGGCCTGCGGCCCGTGCTCGACGAAGACGCGGACGCCGTCCTCGAAGGCCTGGAGGACGGTCGGGCGGAGGTCGAGCGTCCGGTTCGCCTGGCCGAGGATCGCCTGCGCGCAGCTCTCGGACGTCGGCGCGTAGGAGCCGCCCGTGGCGTTCGTGTAGAAGCGCGCGGCGGACCGCGACGCGGCCGGGAGCGGCGGGGTCGTCGATCGGCGGTGGAGCGAGAGCCAGGCATCGCGCACCGTGTCGAGCTCGGGGACGTGGACCGCGAGCGGGTACCCGAGACGCAGGCAGCGGCCCTCTCCCAGCGCCGCGACGACGCGGGTACAGCCGTCCTCGTCGCCTGCGATGACGCACTCCTCGTCGCCGTGAACGATCGCGAGGTGCACCTTCTCCTCGCGGGCCACCGCCGCCGTCACGTCGGCCACGGGAGCGAGGACGGTGAAGGACGCCCAGCGGACCGGGGTGCCCCAGGCCCTCTCGATCGCGGCGAAGCTCCCGCCGAGGTCGCGCGTGAAGAGCCCCGAGCTCTCGCTCTCCTCGATCAGCGCGTCGGCGTCGGTCCACGTCGCGGAGGCGAGGAGGGCGTTCGTCTCGCCCGAGGAATACCCGAGCCACGCGTGGGGCACGATCCCGAGGAAGCCGCGGGTCAACTCGGCGTGGAGCTGGCAGAGCGCGGAGGCTCCCCAGAGCTGCTCCAGGACCGTGGGCTCGCGGGAGTCGTCCTCGAAGGACCACGCGAGCGCGCGGGGGAGCCTCCGGCTGCGGCGCGCGAGCGAGTCGGCGAGGCCCGGCAGCCGCTCGAGGAGGTCGCGGCCCATGCCGCGGTAGGCCGCCCCGGCTCCGGCGAAGACGAAGGCGAGGTCGCCGCCCACGGGGCGCTCGCGGAAGTGGATTCCAGGGCCTGCGGGCGTTCCCTTCTCGAGATGCGCCAGGGCCCGCGCTCGCACGTCCTCGAAGTTCCCGTCTCGAGCCACGACGACGAGGCGGGCGGCCGCCTCCGCGCCGAGTCCTTCGCGACCGGAGCGCAGCGCGTCGATCACCGCCGCGCGGTCGGGTCCCGCGAAACAGCGCAGGCGCGGGGCTTCGTCCTCGCCGCGGCGCGGGTGCGCCTCGGCCTCCGTGAGACGGATCGACGGGCCGTTCGGAACCGCGACGCACGCTGCGCGGGCGAATGCGCCAGACGGGAGCCACGGCCTCCCGCCCGGGAGCCTGCGGTGATGGAGGCTCAACGCCGCGGCGGCGACGTGGACGAGGTCCGACGCGGCGTGGGCGTGCCCGAACCGCGGCACGAGGCTCGTCGAGCCTTCGCCGGAGAGGAGGAGCGGCGCTCCGCCTCCCTCGCGTCCTTCCCCGTCCGCTCCTCCCTGTTCCTCGATGAGCGCCCAGACCCTGTCGCCGTCCCGCTCGGCGTCCTCGAGCCGCTTCACGACGAGGACGACCGCGGCGTCCCCGGGCGGGTTCGGCGCTCCGTCGGCGAGCGCCCCGACCGCGCTCGAGTGGACCTTCTCGCAGGAGAGGTCGGCGGCGCCGACGAGCGCCGCGTCGAGCTCGCGGGAACGGAGGGCCCGCATCGCGAGGGAGAGCGCCGTCGTTCCCGAGGCCTCGCCCGCCTGCACGCTGAACGCGCGCCCGCCCAGGTCGAGCTGCGAGCTGAGCCGGTTCGCCGGGATGTTCGGCATCGTCCCGACGACCGCCGCCGCCTCGAGGACGGGGACGACCGCGTCGCGCGCGCTCCGGAGCCACTCCGCGGAGGCGCCCGTCTCGCGGGCCGTGCGGGCGAGGCGCCAGCGCGTCCCCCAACGGGCCACCTCGGGGTCGGGCTCCATCCCGACGAAGACGCCGGTCCTCTCGCGCGGCAGCGGGCCGCTCCCGGCGAGCGCCTCCGTGGCGGCGCGGAGCGTGGCGAGCTGCTGCGGCAGGGTCTGGGCGAGGTCCTTCGGAGGAAAGCGGAGACCTTCGAGGTCCAGCTCGACCGGGCCGAGGCGGCCTTCACCGCTCGCGTCGAGGAGGCTCTCGTTCGAGAAGAGCGCCTCGGCGAATCGCCGCCGGTCCGGGGCGCTCGCCACGGCGCAGCCGAGCCCGACGACGGCGAGCGCCGGAGGCGGAGCCGGAACGGCTTCGCGCATACCGACCCGTTCGTCCAGCTCCGCCGAATCCTCGGAGACGACGAGGTGCGCGTTGTTCCCGCCGAAGCCGAACGCCGAGACCGCGGCGACCCGCGGCCCGTCGGACGGCCACGGCTCGAGCTTCTCGACGAGCCGGAACGGCGAGCCGTCGAGCGCGCGGGTCGGTTCCTCGGCATGGAGCGTGGGAGGCCGCTGTCCGGCCTTCATCGCTCCGAGCACCTTCAGGAGCCCGGCGACGCCGGCGACCGTGATGAGGTGCCCGAGGTTCGACTTGAGAGAGCCGAGCGCCACGCCGCCGAGCCCGGCGAAGACGGCGCCCGTGCTCCGGATCTCCGCGGCGTCCCCGACGGGCGTCCCCGTCGCGTGCGCCTCGAGGAGGGAGACCTGCTCGGGGCCGAGGCCCGCCTCCTCGTAGGCGGCCCGGATGGCGCGCTCCTGCCCCTCCTCCGACGGCGCGAGGAGGCCCTTGCCGCGCCCGTCGTTCGAGAGGCCGACGCCCCGGATGACGCCGTGAATCGTGTTGCCGTCCCGCCGGGCGTCGTCGAGGCGTTTCAGGGCGACGAACGCGGCACCTTCCGCCGGGACGAGGCCGTCGGCGTCCTTGTGGAAGGGGCGCGACCGGCCGCTCCGGCTCAGCGCGCCGAGGGCCGTGAAGCCGACGTGGAGGAAGAGGTCGTCGGCGCGCTGGACGGCCCCCGCGAGCATCACGTCGGCCTCGCCGTCGTGGAGGCGGTCGCACGCGAGCTTGATCGCGTAGAGCGAGCTCGCGCAGGCGGCGTCGAGGCAGAAGGCGCCCGATCCGAGGCCGAGCGCGCGGGAGAGGAGCGTCGCGGTCCCGCCGCTCATGAACCGGTTGCGCGGGTCGACGCCCGCTCCCTCGCCGGCGCGCCCGTTCTCCGTCCAGACGCTCCGCGCGAAGGCGGCCATCCCCTCCGACGGGAAGCCGAGGTTGCCGAAGACGGCGCCGGTCCGAGGGCGGGCGACCGTGCCGGACCTGCCGTCTCCAGCGTCTCTCAGCGCCTCGCGCGCCGTGTGGAGGACCCAGTGCGCGAGCGGGTCGAGCCCCTCGAGCTCCCTCTCGCCGACCCCGAACCCCGCCGGGTCCCAGACCGCCTCGAAGCCCGAGACGTAGCCGCCGCGGTCGGACCAGGCACCGTCCGGCGCCGGGCCGCGCGGGTCGCGAAGGACCTCGGACTTCTCGAGCCCCCAGCGCTCTTCGGGCGCCTCTCCGACGACGTCGCGCCCCGCGGCGACGAGCTCCCAGAGCGCGGAAGGGTCCAGCGCGCCGGGCAGGACGCAGGAGCGCCCGACGATGGCGATCGGGGCGAACGGCATCGGCTCAGGCCTGGCTGCCGGCCGGATACGCGTGGGTCTCGACCCCGAGGAGCGACGCGAGGCGACGCCCCTCGTCGTCGGTGAAGTGGATGTCCGTCGTGACGCCGAGGCTCCCCACCTTGCGGCGGTACGCGGCCACGCTCACGACGCCCGGCGACGGAGCGGAGCGGTACGACCGCAGCTCGCCGATCGTCGTCGGCAGGTTCTCCTTCCCGAGCATCCGCTGCGCGAAGAGGACCGCGACCTGGAGCCCTCCGTCGAGGGCCGCGACGTCGAGCTGCCAGGGGTTCGCCGTGCCGTTCGGCCATCCGGCGCGCTCGACGCCTCTCACGCGCCCTCCGGCCCCGTGGTCGGAGATCCCCTCGACCTCCTCGATCAGCTCGAAAGCCCCGCGGTGGAAGAGGAGGTCACGGTAGATCGGCTCCCCGGACCACTCCCCGAGCGGGAGCTCGGGGAGCTCGCTCTCCGGGGCCCGGAGCTCGGGCCGCAGCTCGGCCCGGGCGCTGTAGTGGTGGGTCCCCGCCGATCCGCGGACGTCCAGCTGGAGCCAGGTCCCGGGGCCGCCCGAGGTCTGGCGGGCCTGGATGACGAACCGGTCGCCCCCGTTGTCGAATGCTCCGAGGCGGATTCCCTTCAGGACCTTGATGTCGTGCAGCGCGGCGAGCGCGAGGCCAGGCCGGAAGGAGCGGGCCGCGCGAGAGAGCCACTCGGCCGCGAGGACCACCGGCACGACCGGGGTCCCCTTGATCGAGTGCCCTTCGAGCCAGCCGTGGCTCCCCCGCTGGACCTTCACCTCGAGCTCCTGGACCCGCGCGTCGGCGCCCGCGAAGAGGAGCGCCTCGGCCCGCGGCTCTCCGCCGAGGACGAGCTCCACCTCCGCGCGCTCCGCGCCGCGGAGCTCGTCGACGAACATCCGTGCTCCCGCGACGAGCGGGATCATCGGGACGCCGAGCGCGGCGAACCGCTCCTTCAGCTGCGGCGTGACCATCCCGCCCTCCCAGGGCCCCCACCCGAGCGACTTCACGAGGAGCTCCGGGCGGCGGCGGGACTCGGCCCAGGCGACCTTTGCGAGGACCTCGTTCGCCATGGCGTAGTCGGCCTGGCCGTTGTTTCCGCAGCGGGCCGAGACCGACGAGAAGACGCAGAGGAGCTTCAGCGGATCGCTCGCGGTGGCGGCGAGGAGCGCGCGGAGCCCCTGCACCTTCGTGTCGAAGACCCGGTCGAACTGCGCGTCGGTCTTCTGCGAGATGTTCCGATCCGCGAGGACGCCCGCGGCGTGGACGACCCCGGCGACGGGGCCCCACTCGGAGCGGACGCGGGCCAGGACCGCTTCGAGCGCCTGGGCGTCCTCGACGCCCGCGGCCTCGTATCGCGCCTCGCCGCCCGCGGCTGCGATCGCGTCGAGGGTCCGGCGGATCTCGCGGTTCGCGAGAACCTCGTGGACCCGGGCCCCGAGCTCGGCCGGCACGGGGCTCTCGCCGCGGCCCCGGGCCTCGGCGAGGAGCGCCTTCTTCAGGCCGGCTTCTTCCGCGATGCCCGCGCAGCAGGCGGGCTCCGGCGCGAGCGGCGTCCTCCCGAGGAGGACGAAGCGCGCACGGCTCTCCCGCGCCCACTCCTCGACGCACGCGGCCGTGACCCCTCGCGCGCCTCCCGAGATGACGACGACATCGCCGGGGACGATCACCGGCGCGCCGGCCGTCACGGGCTTCGCGACGCTGCGGAGCGTGAAGCGGCCTCCCGCCGCCGGGAGGGCGACTTCCGCCTCGCCTCCCCCTTCGAGGAGCTCGGAAGCAAGCGCCCTCGCGATCTCATCCGCCCCGCGTCCGCCGCGTTCGAGGTCGACGGCCTTCAGAGAAGCCTGCGGCCACTCCTGCCCCGCCGTCTTCACGAGCGCCGGCAGGCCCGCGAGCCAGGCACGCCGCGGGTCCATCGGAGCGGTCCCGAAGGCGGCTCCCGTGTCCTGCACCGTCACGAAGAGGCCGCGTTCCTTCTCGAGCCGCACCGCCAGGGTGCGCGCGAGGGCGAACGCTTCGCGGTTGACCGCGATCGCCTCGTCGACGTCCGCGACGTCCCGGAGGCCGCCAAGGTAGACGCAGGCCGTCGCTCCCTCGGGGAGGGTCGACGTCGTTCTCGCGTTGACGCCGCGAGCGCGCAGCTCGGCCGCGAGAGGCTCGTTCAGCTCCGGCGACCCGATGACCCAGACCTCGCCGCCCGAGAGGAGTCCGGGCTGCGCGAGGCCGGTGGCCGGGGCCGCTATCCTCTCGAGAGCGAACCGGCCCAGCGCCGGCGCGGCCTTCGCGGCGTGGACCGCCGCGGGCGCGGCCGGAACCGCAACGGGCGCCGTCGCGGGCGCCGTCGTCGGAGCCGCAACGGACGCCGCTCCCGGCTGCCCGACGCCCTTCATGTACTCGACGATGGCGCCGAGCGTACGGAGCGACCCCATGTGGCCCATGTCCACGGACCGCAGCTCCGGCACCTGGTCGGCGACGGCCGAGAGGATCTCGACCCGCTTGATCGAGTCGATTCCGAGGTCTCCCTCGAGGTCCATCCCGAGGTTCAGCATGTCGGCCGGGTAGCCCGTCTTTTCCGCGACGACCGCGAGCATCAGGGCCACGAGGTCGACGTCGGAGGTCGCCGCGCTCTTCGCCGGCGGAGCGGCCGGCTCCTGCGGCGCGAGCTCCTTCATGTACTCGACGATGGCGCCGAGCGTGCGGAGCGAGCCCATGTGGCCCATGTCCACCGACCGGAGCTCCGGCACCTGGTCGGCGACGGCCGACAGGATCTCGACCCGCTTGATCGAATCGATCCCGAGGTCCCCCTCGAGGTCCATCCCGAGGTTCAGCATGTCGGCCGGGTAGCCCGTCTTCTCCGCGACGACCGCGAGCATGAGGCCCACGAGGTCGACGTCGGAGGTCGCCGCCGTCGGAGACGCGGCGGAAGCGAGGGGCACGACGACGGGCGGCGCGGGCTGCGCCGCGAGAGCCGCGGTTGGCGGCGCCGGGGTCTCCACGACGGCAGCGACCGGCACGTGAGCCGGACCGTGCACCTCTGCCGGGGCCGCGGCCCGGACGGTCGCCGGCTGCTCGGGGACGAAGCGCGAAGCGGGCTCCTTCGCGGGCATCGGCGCCGGCATCGCGAGGGGCTGGCCCGTCACCATCGCGGTGAGGCCGAGCATCCCCGACTCGGCGACGCGGAGGAACGAGGCGTGGCTCTCGGCCATCGCCCGCTGGTAGACGGCGTGAGCCTCGGCGGTCTGCCGCTGCGTCTCCTGGAACGCGAGGACCCAGTCCGAAGGGTTCCCGGCCAGCGCGCGGGCGGGCGCCTCGTGCGACGGAGACGGAGCGGACGAAACGGGCACGGCGGTCTCGATCCTCATCGGGCTCTCCTGGGGGGCTGCGGCAGGGGGATTCGCCGGGGCGGACGCGCCCTGCTGCGGGAGCGGCGCGGGCCGCGGCGGGTTCGGGGCGGGAAGCGACGCGGCGCCGCCCGGCGGGGGATAGAGCTTGCCGTGGTTGCTGCCGTCGATCGCGACGGCGAGCTTCGAGGCCGCGGCCGTCCCCTCGGTTCGGTCGACGCGGACGTCGGCAAAGGGCTTCGCGGGAGACATCGGAACGCCCGCCGCCACGAGGCGCGCGAGCGCGAGCTGGAGCGTCTCGACGCCGTTCCTCCCCTTCCGGTCGAGGTTCACGGCGAGGTGGGGCCGGCCGTCGAGGATCCGCCCCAGGAGGCCCGTGAGGAC
>JAKLER010000499.1 GCA_022711615.1 Acidobacteriota bacterium | reverse complement strand
CGAGGGGCCGCGTCCGGCGGTCCGCGAGGCCGCGCCTTCTCCCGTCTCGGCCTATCCGGCCGTCCCCGTGACGTGGGAGGAGAAGGCAGCCCGGACGGAAGGCCCCGCGCCGGCCCCGGCGGTGGCCGCGCCCGAGGTCGACTCGGGGGTCCACGTCGTCACCTCGCCGATCGTCGGGACTTTCTATCGTGCCCCGAACCCGGAAGCCGAGCCGTTCGTGAAGGTCGGCGACACGGTGGAGAAGGGCGCGACGCTCTGCATCATCGAGGCGATGAAGCTGATGAACGAGATCGAGGCCGACGTCGCCGGGACGGTCGTCGAGGCCTTCCCGAAGAACGGCCAGCCGGTCGAGTTCGGCGAGAAGCTGTTCGGGATCCGGCCGGCCTGATGTTCCGCAAGGTCCTCGTCGCGAACCGCGGGGAGATCGCCCTGCGGATCATCGCCGCGTGCAAGGAGCTCGGGATCGCGACCGTCGCCGTCCACTCGACGGTCGACCGGGACGCGCTGCACGTCGAGGCCGCCGACGAATCGGTCTGTATCGGGCCGGCGGCCCCCTCGGCGTCGTACCTCAACATCACCTCGCTCGTCGCTGCGGCCGAGATCACGGGCGCGGACGCGGTCCACCCGGGCTACGGCTTCCTCGCGGAGAACGCCCACTTCGCCGAGATCCTGGAGGAGGTCGGACTCACCTGGGTCGGCCCGTCTCCCGAGGCGATCCGGCGGATGGGGGACAAGTCGACGGCCAAGGACACCGCCAAGAAGGCGGGGGTCCCGACGATCCCGGGAAGCCCGGGGCCCGTCGGCTCGACCGAGGAAGCGCTGAAGCTGGCGGAGCGGATCGGGTACCCGGTCCTGCTGAAGGCCGTCGCGGGCGGCGGCGGGCGCGGGATGCGGGTCGCGCGGAACGGGAAGGAGCTCGCGGCCGCGTTCGAGCTCGCGACCGTGGAGGCCGAGAGAGCGTTCTCGAACGGCTCCCTCTACCTCGAGAAGTACCTGGCCGAGCCGAGACACGTGGAGATCCAGGTCTTCGGCGACCGTCTCGGGAAGATCGTCCACCTCGGCGAGCGGGAGTGCTCGCTGCAGCGGCGGCACCAGAAGGTGCTCGAAGAGTCGCCCTCTCCCGCGGTGTCGCCGGAGCTCCGGGAGAAGATGGGTGCGGCCGCGATCGCGGCGGCCCGAGCCGTCGACTACGTCGGGGCCGGGACGGTGGAGTTCCTTCTCGACCAGGACGGCTCGTTCTACTTCATGGAGATGAACACGCGGATCCAGGTCGAGCACCCGGTGACCGAGATGGTGACCGGCTTCGACCTGGTGAAGGAGCAGATCCGGGTCGCTGCCGGCGAGCCGCTCTCCTTTCCGAGGGTCGGCACCGCGAAAGACGACTTCCGCCCGCGCGGCCACGCGATCGAGTTCCGGATCAACGCCGAGGACCCGGAGAAGTTCACGCCTTCCCCCGGGACGATCACGACCCTTCACGTTCCCGGGGGGCCGGGCGTGCGCGTCGACACCGCCGCCTACATCGGGTGGCGGATACCCCCGCACTACGACTCCCTCCTCGCGAAGCTGATCGTCCACGGGCAGACGCGCGAGGAGGCGCTCGCCCGCGGGCGGCGAGCGCTCGAGCTCTTCGTCGTCGAGGGGGTGAAGACGACGATCCCGCTCCACCTCCGGCTCCTCGACGCCCCCGATGTCCGGCACGGGCGCTTCTCGACGAAATGGCTCGAACGGTGGCTCGCCGGAGAGACGCCGGCGGCGTGACCGCCCTCCCGTCGTGACGGCCGGACCCGGGCGCATCTTCCTCGTCGGCTTCATGGGGGCCGGGAAGTCGACCGTGGGGCGCTCGCTCGCCGGCCGCCTCGACGTCCCGTTCCTCGATCTCGACGAAGCGTTCGAGGCGCTCGCGGGCCTCACGATCCGCCGCGCGTTCGAGGAGAGGGGCGAAGCGTGGTTCCGGGAGCGGGAGGCGGAGCTCCTGCGGGGCTGCGAGGCGCTCCGCGACGTCGTCGTC
>JAKLER010000498.1 GCA_022711615.1 Acidobacteriota bacterium | reverse complement strand
ACGTCGGGGTGCGAGAAAAGCTCCAGGGGAATGCGGGGGACGATCTCCGCCCCGGCCGGCCAGGTCGAGAGGAGGGATTCGAGGACGCGCTCCTCGGCCTCCGGCACCGGTCGGGCGACGGAAGGGGAGGCCGCGGCCTCGGGGCGGAGCGGGGTCCGGCGACTCCGGTCGTGAAGGAGGTCGAGCGGTACGCCGCTCGCACGCGAGAAGGCCGCGAGGAGCTCGTGCCGGAGGACCCGGTCGGGGGCGACGGAGAGGATCGCCTTCGCCTCGTTGATTCGTGCCGCCCGCTCCGCCGCGTCGCCGGAGGCGGGCGGGATCGACGCGGCGAGGACGTCGAGGATCGGCCGCGCGGACTCGACCGACGTCCGGAGCGCCTCCGGCCCGCGGGCGCGCAGGAACGAGTCGGGGTCGTGCCCGTCGGGGAAGGCCACGTGAAAGACGCGGACGCCCCGCTCGACGAGGAGGGGGAAGGCCTTCCAGGCCGCGGCGAGGCCGGCGGCATCGCCGTCGTAGGCGACGACGACGGAGGGAACGTGCCGGGCCAGCAGGTCGGCCTGGGTCGTCGTGAGGGCGGTCCCCATCGAGGCGACGGCCCACGGGACGCCGGCCCTCTCGAAGGCGATCCGGTCGAAGTAGCCCTCGCAGAGGACGAGCCGCTCGCTCTTTCGCGCCCCCTCGCGCGCCCGGTCGAGGCCGTAGAGGACGCGCCCTTTCGTGAAGCGTGACGTCTCGGGGCTGTTGATGTACTTCGCCGGGTCGTCGCCGAGAGCGCGGCCGCCGAACGCGAGGACCTCGCCGCGTCCGTCGCGGATCTCGAGCGTCAGGCGGTTGCGGAAGCGGTCGTAGACGCGACCCGAGTCGGCGTTCTTCTGGAGGAGTCCGGCCTCGAGGAGGACCTCTTCGGTGAAGCTCCCCGAGAGAGCGCGGAGGAGCCCGTCCCAGGAGTCCGGGGCCGCCCCGAACCCGAGCGGGTCCCACTCCTCTCGCGGTACGCCGCGCCCCTCGAGGACGGCGACCGCCGCACGGCTCTTCGGGAGCTGCTCACGGAAGAAGCGCGCGGCGGCGACGAGCGCCTCGGCCGCGCGGCTCTCCTTCGCCCGGTCGGCGCGCGTCCCCGTGCGGCGGACCGGGAGCGGGATGCCGGCGCGACGGGCGAGATAGGCCACCGCCTCGTGGAATTCGAGCTTCTCGGTCTCACGGACGAAGGTGATCGCGTCCCCCTTCGCCCCGCATCCGAAGCAGTAGTAGAAGCCGCGATCGGGATGGACGTGGAACGAGGGGGTCTTCTCGCCGTGGAACGGGCAGAGCCCCTTCCAGGAGTTGCCGGCCTTCTTCAGGCCGGTGACGGCGCCGATGAGGGCGACGATGTCCGTCGCGGCGAGGACGTCGTGCTTCAGGTCGTCGGTGATCTCGTAGGAAGCGTCCACGCGGCTCTCAAACCCGGAACGGATCGGGCCCCGCCTTCATTCCTCTAGTCCCTCATCTCGGCGCTCGCCGGGGGGCCTGAGCTGCGCGCGCCCCCCGGACCCCCCACCCCCAGTCCGCGCTCATCAGTCCCTCAATTCGGCGATGGTCGCCGCGTCGCCGCCTTCCGTGTCGTCGCCGGGGCGGTGGGAGGAGACGCCGGGGTGGTCGGCGAGGAACTCCCGGACGGCTGCGGCGAGGCGGCCGGAGCCGAAGCCGTGGACGATCCGCAGGCTCCCCTTGCCGGAGAGGAGGGCATCGTTGATCGCGCGCTCCACCTCCGGCAGGGCCGCGTCGACGCGGAGGCCGACGAGGACGATCTCCCCGCGGGGAGCGGCGGCCCTGGTGGCGAGCGCGACCTTCGCCTCCCCGACGGAAGCGCGCGGGATGGGAGCCCACTTCGAGGCGGGCGTCGACGCCACGGCGCCGGTGGCCGGCCGAAGGTCGGCCGTGCCGACCTTCATCCGCTTCCCGCCCACCTCGACCTCGGCCTGCCCCTTCGCCTCGTCGAGCGCGAGGAGCTTCCCCGTCGTCCCGAACG
>JAKLER010000497.1 GCA_022711615.1 Acidobacteriota bacterium | reverse complement strand
GCTCCTCGATCGTGCACTTGTGGTGGTCGAGGTCCGCGTAGCTCGCGAAGCGCTGGCAGGCCTGCGCGGCGAGGTCGCCGTACGGCATCGGGTGGCGGATCGCGACGACCTTCTTCCCGAGCTTCTTGAGGATCGACGAGACGTAGCGGGTCGTCTGGCTCTTCCCCGCGCCGGTCCGCACCGCCGTGATCGCGACGACGGGAGCCATCGACGGGATCATCGTCCGGTCGTTCGAGAGGAGCTCGAAGTCGGCCCCCGCGACGATGCAGCGCGAGGCGAGGTGCATGACCGTCTCGTGGGAGACGTCCGAGTAGGAGAAGACGCAGGCGTCGATCCGCTCGTCGCGGATCAGGCGCTCGAGGTCGTCCTCCGGGACGATCCGGATCCCCTGAGGGTAGCGGGAGCCCGCGAGCTCGACGGGGTAGCGGCGTCCGGCAATGCCCGGAATCTGCGTGGCGGTGAACGCGACGACCTCGACCGACGGGTCGTCGCGGTAGGTCGTGTTGAAGTTGTGGAAGTCCCGGCCGGCAGCGCCGATGATCGCGAGCCGACGTACGCCTTTCGCCATAGAGGGAGTCTCCTTGGGCCGCATTCTAGGCCGCTCCGGAGGCTCCCGGAACCCCCTTGGGGTCGGAGCTACATTTTACATACGATCCTGAGATCCGCTCTCCCGTTCGGGGTTCGGGCCGGCTTCCGCGGGTCGCTCCGGGAGCTCGACGACGAACGTCGAGCCCTCCCCGGGCCGGCTCTCGACGAAGACGTCGCCCCCCATCATCCGGGCGAGGCGGCGTGTGATGACGAGGCCGAGCCCGGTCCCTCCGAAGCGGCGGGCGACCTGGGGGTCGGCCTGCTCGAACGCCCGGAAGAGGCGTCCCACCTGCTCCTCCGTCATGCCGATCCCGGTGTCGGTCACGGAGAAGCGGACCCGGCCGCCTTCGGGTCCGGCGAGGCGCTGCACGCGGAAGGCGACCTCGCCGTCGTGGGTGAACTTGCCCGCGTTCGCGAGGAGGTTCAGGAGGACCTGCCGGAGGCGCGTCGGGTCGGTGACGAGCCGCCCCGCCCCGTCCGCCCCCTCCACGACGAAGCGGTTCCGGTTCCGCTCGACGAGGGGCCTCATCGTCGTGACGACGCCGGCGAGGAGCGGCGCGAGCTCCGTCTCCTCGACGGAGAGCTCGAGCTTCCCCGCCTCGAGCCTCGAAAGGTCGAGGAGGTCGTTGATCAGGCCGAGGAGGTGCCGGCCCGCGGAGTGGACCTTCTCGACGTCCTCGGCGAGCCCGGGCAGGCGGCGCTCGGAGATCTCCTCCATCAGCAGCTCGCTGTAGCCGAGGATCGCGTTCAGCGGCGTCCGGAGCTCGTGGCTCGTCATCGCGAGGAAGTCGCTCTTCGTGCGGTTCGCCTCCTCGGCGGCCCGGCCTGCCTCCTCGGCCCTCTCCCTTTGCCGTTCCGCCTCCGCGAGCGCCCGCTCCGTCCGCTCCTTCTCCTCGCGCAGGCTCCGGGTCCGCTCCTCGACCACCTCCACGAGCTCTCTCTCGCGGACCTCGAGCTGCGCGACGCGGAACCGGTAGCCCGTGTAGGCGACGGCGAGGGCGACCGTCCCGACGACGAGCCAGAAGAACGGGCGCTGGTCGAGGCGGGGCTTCAGGCGGAACGCGAAGGAGGCCTCGCTCTCGTTCCAGACGCCGCTCTCGTTCGCCGCCGCGACCCGGAACGTGTACGACCCCGGCGAGAGGCTCGTGTACCAGGCCGTCCGACGCGTGCCGACCTCGACCCAGTCGGCGTCGACCCCCTCCAGCCGGACCCGGAAGACGACCCGCGACGGGACGCGGAGGCTCGGCGCGGTGTACTGGAACTCGAACCGGCGCGCCCCCGGCGCGAGCTCGAGGAAGCTCCGCGCCGACTCGACGACGTCGTCCACCTTGACGAGCTCGACGTGGACCGGCGGCGGCACCGGGTTCCGGAAGAGCCCTGCCGGATCGACGGTGACGATCCCCTCGATCGTCGGGAAATGAAGACG
>JAKLER010000496.1 GCA_022711615.1 Acidobacteriota bacterium | reverse complement strand
ACGCCTCGAGAGCGATGTAGCCGTAGTCCTCGTCGGCCGGCGTGAACAGGACGGCTCCGCAGCCGGCGTAGAGCGCCAGGAGCTCGTCGTCGGAGACGGCCCCCCGGAAGTCGACGTCGGCGCCGGTCCGGGCGGCGACCTTCCGCAGGCGCTCCTCGTCGGGGCCGCAGCCCGCGATCACGAGCGGGAACCCTCCGGACGCCGCTCCCTCGATCGCGAGGTCCATCCGCTTCCAGGGGTCGAGGCGGCCGACGACGAGAGCCCAGCGGCCCGGGCCGTCGTCGCGGTAGCGCCCCGCGAGCGGCGGCGGATGGTAGAGCGCCTCGGCCTCGATGCCGTTGAAGCGCATCAGGCGATCGGCGGTGTTGCGCGCGTTCGTGAAGACCTTCCGCGCCTCGCCGAGCCCCGTCGCGTCGGCCTCGGCGATCAGCTCCCGCCAGCGCGTGTCCTCGGGGCTCGCCGTGAAGTCGCTCTGCTCCGTCCCGAAGCGGTCGTAGGCCTGGCGGAACTGGTGGATCAGCCAGACGACCTTGTTCGGATGCCGAACGAGGTACGACGGGAACTTCATCGGGACGACGAGGTCCACCTTCGTCCCGTCGGCCTCCGTGACGTCGACGAGCCGCCACGCCGCGGCGGAAAGGAGGATCTCCTCCCGCGGGTACCACTTGAACGGGAGCTGGACGAGGTCGACGCGATGTCCGCGGGCCCGCAGCTCCCGGACGAGGCCGGCGGCGTGTCGCTCGGCGCCTCCCGAGGCGAACGGGACCTGGGCCGTGCAGACGAGGACGTTCGCCACCTACTTCACCCCCGTCACCGCGACGTCCTGCGGCGCGAAGACGAGCCGCGCCAGGGCGGCGACGAGCGGGTCGGAGGGCTCCACGCCGCCGCCCGACTCTTCGCGGGGAACGGGGGACCGGTGGGCGATCGTGACGCTTCGCAGGCCGCAGGCCTCCATCAGGCGTCCGAGCGACGGTGCCGGGACGGGCCGGACGTGCGTGAGGTCCATCCAGAACCACTTCATCGCGTAGACCGATTCCGCGTTCACCGTCTCGAGCAGGAGCCGCCCGCCCGGCGCGAGGCGCGAGACGGCGAGCTCGACGAACGGCAGGAGCGCGTCGGCCGGGAGATGCTCGACGACCTGGTACGCCGTCACGCCGCCGAGGGAGTCGACCGCGCGCCCGCGAAGCCATCCGAAGAGATCGGCCTCGTCGACCGCGAGCCCCTTCTCGCGGCAGCGCGCGACCATGACCGGGTTCGTGTCGCAGCCGAGGCCGGACAGACCGCGCGCGCGCAGCGCCTCGAGGAACTCTCCCCGACCGCAGCCGAGGTCGGCGATCGGGAGCCGGCTTCCGGCGAAGAGGGCCACGTCCCCGTCCTGCCGCCGCCGGATCTCCGATTCCGCTCCCCGGAACGCCCTCTCGAAGTCCGCGTAGAGACCCGCGGAGATCGGGTCGGACGGGGACCGCGACTCCGGCCCGGACGCCGGCTCGCCGTCCGGAGAGACGAGAGGGGCGCCGCTTCGGAGCTCGGTCCGGAGCGTCGTCCACTCGAGGCGCGCCGCCCGGAGGTCTTCCGAGGCGCGAGAGAGGTCCGCCTGGAGCCTCTCGAGCCGTGCCTCCGCCGCCTCGAGACGGGAGGTCGACTCCTGAAGGCGTCCGAGCACGCCGTCGGACCGTCTCTCGAGGAGGTCGATCCGCGCCTGGCTTCCCGTCACCTCGCGGCCGAGGGCCTCCCGGGCGCCCGCCTCCCGGCCGATCCCGTCCACGGCCTCCGCCGCGACCCGCGACATCAGCTCCCGAAGCGCCGCTTCCTTCTCCCCGAGCGAGGCGAGGAGACCGCTCCGGACGGCGTCGAGCCGCCCCTCCTGGGCGTCCGCCCGCTCGGAGAGCTCGCGGCCCCTCGCTTCGAGCTCCGCGCGGCTCTCCTGCTGCGCCTTCGCGAGCGCGCCGAGCGCCCCGTCGATCTCGAGGAGCGCCGTCCGCAGCGCCTCGTGGAGCGCCGAGTTGAAGACCCCCTGGTCGCGCGTGACG
>JAKLER010000495.1 GCA_022711615.1 Acidobacteriota bacterium | reverse complement strand
GGCACCGTCGCCCGCGGCTGGCTCCGCGAGGACCGGGTCCTCCACACCGGGATCGGCCCCGACGGGAAGTTCGTCTCCGAGCTCCCGGCCGCCGTGCCGTTCGACCGCGCGCTCCTCGACCGCGGACGTCAGCGCTACGACGTCTTCTGCTCTCCCTGCCACGGCCGGCAGGGGAACGGCGAGGGAATGATCGTCCAGCGCGGCTTCAAGCAGCCGGCGTCCTTCCACGTCGACCGCCTCCGCGCCCAGCCGCTCGGCTACTACTTCGACGTGATGACAAACGGCTTCAACGAGATGTCGAGCTACGCGAGCCAGGTCCCGGTGAAGGACCGCTGGGCGATCGCGGCCTATGTCCGCACCCTCCAGCTCTCCCGCAACGCCCCCGCCTCCGAGCTCTCCCCCGCGGACCTCGAGGCGCTCGAGAAGTCCGCCGCCCCCGCGGCCGCGCCGGAGGTCCACCCGTGAACCAGGGCTCGAACCCCCTCCCCGAGGGCGTCGAGACGCTCGGCCGGATTGGTCTCATCGCCGGACTCGTCGGCCTCGCGCTCCTCGGGGCCGGATACGCCACCGACCGAGAGCAGCTCTTCCGCTCCTACCTGACCGGCTACATGTGGATGCTCGGCCTCGCCGCCGGCGCCCTCGGCGTGATGCTCCTTCACCACGTCACGCGCGGCGCCTGGGGCGTCGTCATCCGCCGGATCCTCGAAGCGGCGGCCAGCCCCCTCACGCTCGGCTTCGCCGCGGTCGCGTTCCTTCCCATCGCCCTCGGGACCCATTCCCTCTACGAGTGGACGCACGCCGAGGTCGTCGCGGGCGACGCGATCCTCTCGCACAAGAAGCCGTGGCTGAACGAGCCCGCCTTCCTCGGGCGCTCGGCGGCCTACCTCGTCCTCTGGATCGTCCTCGCGGCCGTCTTCGCCCGCCTCTCGGCCCGCCAGGACGAGACCGGCGATCGGCGGATCGCCCTCTCGATGCAGCGCTGGGGCGCGTTCGGCGTCGTCGCCTTCATCCTCTCGATGACCTTCGCGGCGTTCGACTGGATGATGTCGCTGACGCCACACTGGTTCTCCACGATCTACGGCCTCTACGTCATCATCGGTCAGGCCGTCGCGGCGATGGCGCTCGTCGCCCTCGCGGGGCTCCTCCTCGGCGAGGGCCCTTCCCCCGCCCTCCCGCTCCAGCCGCGGCACCTCCACGACCACGGCAAGCTCCTCTTCGCCTTCGTCTGCGTCTGGGCCTACTTCGGCTACTCGCAGTTCATCATCATCTGGTCGGGGAACCTGCCGGAGGAGACGACCTTCTACACCTCCCGCCTGAACGGGGCCTGGAAGGTCACGACGATCGTCCTCGTCCTCCTCCACTACGCCCTCCCGTTCGCCCTGCTCCTCTCGAGGAACCGCAAGCGCAGCGCGAAGGCGCTCGCCCCCGTCGCCGTCCTCCTCCTCTTCGCCCGGTGGCTCGACCTCCACTGGCTCGTCGCACCGGCGTTCTCCGCGAACGCCTTTACGCTCCACTGGCTCGACCTCGCCGCGCCGCTCGCCCTCGGCGGGATCTGGCTCCGCCTCTTCACGCTCGGGCTGAAGGCCCGGCCGCTCCTCCCCGCGAACGAGCCGTTCCTCAAGGAGGCGCTCGCCCATGAGTGACCATCCCCGCCCGCAGCACGCGCCGGCGGAGTTCGATTCCGAGATCCACGTCAAGGCGATCTTCGGCGTCCTCGCGGGCCTCGCGCTCCTCGTCGCCCTCGCCTTCGGCGGGATGATCGCCTTCAGCGGCTTCCTGAAGTCCCGCTCGATCGCGCGGGACCCCGAGCCGCTCCCGCTCGCCGCGGCGAACGCGCCGCGGCCGCGCCCCCGCGCCGCGCTGCAGGCCGACCCCACGGCCGACATGACGAAGTTCGCGCGCGAGGAGGAGGCGGCGGTCTCCTCGTACGCCTGGGTCGACCGGGCCGCCGGCGTCGCGCAGATCCCCGTCTCGCGGGCGATCGAGATCGTCGCCGAGCGCGGGCTTCCCGTCCCGCCGCCGCTCCCCGAGGCCGGCCCCGCACCCG
>JAKLER010000494.1 GCA_022711615.1 Acidobacteriota bacterium | reverse complement strand
GGTCACGCCCGACGCGTTCACGCACGGCTCCTCCGAGCAGCGGGTCGCCTGGTTCCGGAAGGGCCTCGAGTCGGGCGACATCAAGGCCTGCGACACGTTCGGCGCGATGCGGTGAGCCGGCGAGCCCGCGGGCGCGGAAGGCCCGCGCGGCTCCGGAAGCGGGCTCGGAGGCGCCGCGGCGGCGCCTCCGAGCTCCTCAGCGCTCTTCGCCCGCCGCGGGCGGCAGCGGAGGCTGCGCGGGAGGCGGGAGCGGCGGGACGCCGTTCGTCCTCGTGACGATCGTCGGTCTCCGCTCCTTCCAGAGCGCGAAGAGCATCGTCAGGAGCGCGAGGATGATCTCGTCGACGAACGGGATGAAGTCGGGGACGACGAGGTCGACGAAGAAGACGGCCGCCAGGAGGGCGAAGAGCCCCGGGAAGCGGAGGTTCAGGCCGCCCAGCAGCTTGTGGATGATCCCCCTCCTCCGGAGGGCCTCGGGGTCGCGCGCCGGGGATTCCATGGCGGAATCATAGGGAAGTACGGCCGGGATGTCCGGCCGCTTGACCAGGGCGAGCGGAGGATGGTAGTTTCCCCGGTCCGCGGAGGCGTTCGCGCCTCCCCGTTCTTTCGAAAGCGTGGGGCTGTAGCTCAGTTGGGAGAGCGCCTGAATGGCATTCAGGAGGTCGACAGTTCGATCCTGTTCAGCTCCACCATTTCATTCCACGTGAGGGTACTCGCCGGGCATGTCCCGGCGTTTCTGTTTCTGCGGGGCGCCGGGTCCGCTACGCGCCCGCTCCCCGGTCCCCGTAGTTCGCCTCGATCCAGCGGCGGTAGTCGCCGCTCGCGACCTCCTCCACCCAGGGGAGGTTCTCGAGGTACCAGGAGACGGTCTTCCGAATGCCGCTCTCGAACGTCTCGGCCGGCTTCCAGCCGAGCTCGCGGTGGATCTTCCGCGCGTCGATCGCGTAGCGACGGTCGTGCCCGGGGCGGTCCTTGACGTAGGTGACGAGCCGCTCGCGCGGGCCGGCCGGGTCGGGCCGGGCCTCGTCGAGGAGCCGGCAGAGCGTCCTCACGATGACGAGGTTCGGCATCTCGTTCCAGCCGCCGACGTTGTAGGTCTCTCCCGGCCGGCCGTTCGCGAGGACGGCGCGGATCGCGGCGCAGTGGTCGCCGACGTAGAGCCAGTCGCGGACGTTCATCCCGTCGCCGTAGACCGGGAGCGGCTTGCCCCGGAGCGCGTTCAGGATCATGAGCGGGATCAGCTTCTCGGGGAACTGGTACGGGCCGTAATTGTTCGAGCAGTTCGTCGTGAGCGTCGGCAGGCCGTAGGTGTGGTGGTAGGCCCGCACGAGGTGGTCCGAAGAGGCCTTGCTCGCCGAGTAGGGGCTGTTCGGGGCGTACGGGTTCTCCTCGGTGAAGGGCGGGTCCGCCGGGCCGAGCGAGCCGTAGACCTCGTCGGTCGAGACGTGGAGGAAGCGGAACGCGGACTTCTCGGCGTCGGGAAGCGCGCTCCAGTAGCCGCGGACCGCTTCGAGGAGGTGGAACGTGCCGACGACGTTCGTGAGGATGAACTCCTCGGGCCCGTGGATCGAGCGGTCGACGTGCGACTCGGCCGCGAAGTTGACGACGGCGCGGGGGCGGTGACGGGAGAGGAGCGCCTCGACGAGGGCCCTTTCGCCGATGTCCCCCTTCACGAAGACGTAGCGGGGGTCGCCGTCGATCGCCGCGAGGCTCCGGGGGTTCCCCGCATACGTCAGCTTGTCGAGGTTCACGACCGGTTCGTCGCCTTCGGCGAGCCACCCGAGGACGAAGTTCACGCCGATGAAGCCGGCGCCGCCCGTCACGAGGATCATTCGCTCCTCCTCAGCCCTTCTCGTCCGACCCGCCGTAGCCGTCGGGGTTCGTCGACTGCCAGCGCCAGGCGTCGGCGCACATCTCTGCGAGGCCCCGCGTCGCTCTCCAACCGAGCTCCCGTTCTGCCCTCGTCGGGTCGGCCCAGCAGCGGCCGATGTCGCCGGGCCGGCGCGGGACGACCCGGTACGGGACCTTCCGACCCGAGGCCTCCTCGAACGCCCGGACGACCTCGAGGACGCTGAACCCGCGGCCCGTGCCGAGGTTCCAGGTCCGGAGACC
>JAKLER010000493.1 GCA_022711615.1 Acidobacteriota bacterium | reverse complement strand
GGTAGGGCGGGGCCGGGCTAACGCGTTTCCGCGGTCCGGCGGGCGTAGGAGCGGACCTCGCTCCAGTCCACCTCGAACCGGTCGACCGACCCGTCCGGCGGCAGGCGGAGGAGGAACGAGGCCGGGTCGTCGCGCGAGACCCAGCGGCGCTCGCCCGCCGGCCGGAAGACGAGCGGCCCGATCAGATCGATCTCGACGCGCAGGTCGTCCCCCTCGGCGGAGATGTCGTACCGGAACAGCCTCGTCGAACGGGCGGCCCGCGACCCGCTCCACGAGGACGGCGAGCGCCTTGTAGTTTGTGTTGCTGTAGGCCCAGCGCTCCCCCGGCGGGAAACGGCGCGGCGCCGCCGCCCCGAGAGCGAGGAATGCCGTCTTCGGCGTCTCCGCCCGGTCGCCGAGCGCCCGGTAGCCGTCCAGCCAGAGGAAGTCGGCGAGCCCCGACGTGTGGGTCAGGAGGTGCGACACGCGGAGCTCGGGGTCGTGTGCGAACCACTCCGGGAGGTAATCGCGAACGGGGGCGTCGAGGCGGACCAGCCCCTCGTCGGCGAGCGCGAGGACGGCCGCGGCGGTGAACTGCTTCGAGATCGACCCGATGGGGAAGACGGAGCGGGGTGTCGGGGGCCCCTCGCCGTCGCGGACGGAGCCGTAGCCCTTCTCGAAGACGACCTCGCCGTGTCTTAGGACCGTCACGTGCGCGGCCCGGACGCCTTCGCGCGCGAGGAACGCGCGGACCGTCTCGTCCAGCTTTCCGAGGTCGGGCGTCGGGGTCGTCGCCCGCGGGCGGTCGGCAGCAAGGGGCCTCGGGTCGATACCGCCATCGCGGGCGCAAGCCGCCGCGAGAGCCGTCACCAGGAGGAACGTCGCACGGGCCGTCCTTCGTCTCACGAGGCCTCCCTGCCGTCCGGGCCGGTCTGTGGCGGGAGGATACGGGAGACCGGGCGAGCTACCTCATCTTCCGGACGCGGACCTCGATCCCCTTCTCCTCCGCGAGGAGAGCGACGAGCTTCTGCGGGTCGGTCTCGCCGTAGTGATATGGGTAGAGGACGCGCGGACGGAATGCGCGGACGGCGTCGGCGACCATCTCGGGCGTCATCGTGTAGGGGAGGTTCATCGGGAGGAAGGCGACGTCGATCCCCTCGAGCGCCTTCATCTCCGGGACGCTTTCCGTGTCGCCGGCGACGTAGACGCGGGTCTTCCCGAACGTCAGGACGTAGCCGTTCCCCTCGCCCTTCGGGTGGAACGGGGAGCCGTCGGGCCGCTTCGCGACGAGGTTGTAGGCCGGGACCGCCTCGACGCGGACCCCTTCGACCGTCGTCGCCTCGCCGTTCGGAAGGACGGTCGCTCCCTCGACCTTCCCTGTGCAGACAGGGGCGACGACGAGCATCGTCGTCGCCGTCCGGACCGCCGCGAGCGCGGCGGGGTCGAGGTGGTCTCCGTGGGCGTGCGTGAGGAGGACGACGTCCGCCTTCGGGAGCGTCGCGTAGTCGGCGAGCCTTCCGTACGGGTCGACGTGGAAGACCTTGCCTCCGAAGCGGAAGAAGAGGCTGCCGTGCCCGACGAACGCGACCTCGAGCGGGCCGGCCGAGGTGGGGATCACGTCCTTCTCGAGGCCGGGCCCAGCCGCGAGCGCGACCCCGGCGAGCGGCGCGAGCGCGGCGAGAAGGAGCAGCCCGGAGACGAGGTTCGTCCGTCCGTCCATCGGAGCCTCCTCGCGGCCGGGTCGTCGCCGGCCGCGCGCCGCGATCGTGATACGGATCGGCCCGCGCGTCGAGGGTGGGGTCGGGAGGCCGCGCCTCGTCGGGTCGACCGATCGCCGGCGACGCGCGCGCGTTCAGCGCGCGAGTCGCCGGCGCAGCGCGCAGGCCAGGATCCCGATCCAGGGGATCGAGACGAGGGCGTTCCCGCGCTGCCAGAGGCCGACGTTCGCGCGAGTGACGAGCCCCCCGACGCCCATCATCACGGCGAAGAGCGCCGTCATCGCGAGGAAGACGACGAGAAGAAAGAGCCTGAGCCGGCCGGCGTCGGGCGCGCGGCGCAGCCCCCAGAGCAGGAAGAGCGGCGCCACCTGGAGGCCGAGTCCGAGGCCGAACCCGCCGTGGCGCGGGTCCGGCATCGGG
>JAKLER010000492.1 GCA_022711615.1 Acidobacteriota bacterium | reverse complement strand
GGCGGCGAAGTTCGGCCCGTCCGTCGAGCGGAACTACCGGCAGATGGACCAGATCGTCGGCGACGCGCAGAAGGAGCTCGGCCCAGACGACCTCCTCCTCGTCTGCTCCGACCACGGCTTCTCGAGCTGGCGGCGCTCGATCAACTACAACACCTGGCTCGCCCGGAACGGGTACCTCGGGATGAAGGGGGGCGAGGAGAAGCTGGCCGACCTCGAGCAGCTCTTCAGCCAGGGGGAGTTCTGGCCGAACGTCGACTGGTCCCGGACGAGGGCCTACTCGATGGGCCTCGGCGAGATCTACGTCAACCTGAAAGGGCGCGAGGCGCAGGGGACGGTCGAGCCGGGAGCCGAGTACGACGCGGTCCGGAGCGAGATCAAGGCGGGGCTCATGGCCCTGGTCGACGAGGCGACGGGCCGCCGTCCCGTCGAGAGGGTCTATTTCCGCGAGGAGGCCTATCCCTCCTTCGACGCGAACGTGATCCCCGACATCTTCGTCACGAACAGCGACGGCTATCGGGTCGGATGGCAGGCGACCCTCGGCGTCGTGACGCCCGACCTGTACGAGGAGAACCGGCAGGTCTGGTCGGGCGATCACTGCTCCGTCGACCCCGACGTCGTCCCGGGGATCCTCTTCTCGAGCCGCCCGCTCCGGACGACGCCGCGCCCCGGCATGGCCGACGTCCCGGCGACGATCTACAAGGCGCTCGGCCTGACGCCGCCCGAGCCGCTCGACGGAGCGCCGCTCTTCTGACTCGAGCCGGCGAGCCGCGCCCCGGGGGCGGAGCCCGCCGCGGGCGTGGCTCGCGGCTCGGCCTCCTCCTCCTGCCCGGGCTGCTCGCCGCTCCCGCCCTCCGCGGGCAGGAGCGAGCTCCGGTCCCCGCGGCGCGGGACGCGTCCGGGGCGGAGCGGCGCCGCGAGCTGGAGTCGCTCCGCCGCCGGCTCGCGGGGCTGAAGGCGCGCTACGAGGAGACCCGGCAGCGGGCCGTCGACGTGCGGCAGCAGCTGGAGGCGGCCCAGGCGAACCTCGAGCTTCGGACCGCCGAGCGGCGGATCCTCGAGCTGCGCGCCGCGGAGACCGAACGCGCGGCCGGACAGGCGCAGGTCGAGCGGGACCACGCGCGCCGGCAGAGCCTCGCCCTCCGGGACGACCTCGCCCGGAGGCTCGACGCGCTCTACCGGATGGGCCGTCTCGGCTATCTCCAGACCCTGGCCACGGCCGACTCCGGGGAGGCGTTCCTGAGAGGGCTCCAGCTCCTCTCGTTCCTGGCTTCGCGGGACGCCCGCCTGCTGCGCGAGTACGAGGGGTCGCTCGCCGAGCTCGCGGTCAAGGAACGGAACCTCGCGGCGCTGCGCGCGGCGATCGCCGGCGTCGCGGCCGAGACGCTTGCGGCCGAGAAGGCCCTCCAGCGGGCGCACGCCGAGAAGGCCTCCCTCCTCGCCCGCCTCGAGAGGGCCGCCGAGGAGCAGCGGTCGAACGTCGCCGCGCTCGAGGACAAGACGGCCCGCCTCGAGGCGCTCCTCGAGCTCCTCGAGACGCGAGGCCGGGCGCTCCCCGCCGGGTCGGCCTCCATCCGGAGGTACAAGGGAGCGCTCGACTGGCCCGTCCGCGGGAAGGTCGTCGTCCCCTTCGGACGGATCGCGAACCCCCGCTTCCCGCGCACCTTCCTTCGCTCGAGCGGCTGGACGATCGACGCGCCGACCGGCACGCCGGTCCGCGCCATCTTCGCGGGCGACGTCGTCTATGCCCAGTGGCTCAAGGGTTACGGCAACCTCGTCGTCCTCGACCACGGCGACGGTGTCTTCACACTCTACGGCCACCTGATGACGGGGACGGTTCCCCGGGGGACCCGGGTCGCCCTCGGCGAGGTCCTCGGGCGGGTCGCGGACCCGCCCGAGGAGGAGGTCGCCGGCGTCCATTTCGAGATCCGAGAGAGTCGCACCTCGGTCGACCCGCGGGGCTGGCTCCGGTAGCTCGCCCTCCGGCCGGACCGGCCGCGCCCGGGCTGCGCGGGCGGCTTCGGAACCGCAGGAACGCGATCCCGTATCATCGAGTCGTGACGAAGTCCCGTCTCGCCTCGTTCCTCGGCTCGCTCGCCCTCCTCGGCACGCTCTTCGTCGTCCTCCCGG
>JAKLER010000491.1 GCA_022711615.1 Acidobacteriota bacterium | reverse complement strand
AGCGCAGGCCGTCCGAGTCCCAGAGCGGGAGGAGCAGGGGCGGCAGGAGCGCGAGGAGCGCGAGGCCGAGCATCGCGGACGCGACGGGCGACGCGAGGAGAAGCGCCCGAAGCCTCCGGCCGACCGTCGCGGCGTCCCGGGCGAGGTCCCGCGTCGCGGGCAAGGAGAGGAGAACGAGCCCTGCCCAGACGAAGGGGACGATCCACGTCGAGACGAGGGCCGCGACGAAGGAGAGCCACCCGACGGCGAACGCGCCCGCCGAGAGCGCCAGCGGCAGGGCCACTTCGGCCCGCCGCAAGCCCGGAAGACGTGGTCCCGCTTCCGGGCAAGCCGGAGCGCGGCCCCGCCCCATCATCCTCCCCGCGACCCGGAAGAGGCCGTACCCGACGAGCGCGAGCGCCGAAAGGGCGATCGCCGCGAGGACGAGCCGGAGGAGACCGGCCCCGAGGACGCTCGCGGAAAGGGCCGTCACGCCGACGCCCCGTACGCGCCGACGTGGACCGGACCGGCGGGGATCCGCTTCGTCTCGAACCGGGCCTTCGCCTCCGCGAGCATCTCCGCGGGTGGACCGTCCGGGGGCTCCTGTCCGAGAAGCCGCAGCGCCAGGCCGAGCGTCTCCCTCACCCGCGCCTCGTCGAGCGTCTCGAGCGGAAGCGCGCCGTCGCGTTTGCCGAGCTTCCTCCCGTCAGGGCCGAGGACGAGCGGCAGGTGCGCGTACGACGGCGTCGGGAGGCCGAGCGCCCGCTGGAGCGCGATCTGCCGCGCCGTCGACGAGAGGAGGTCGCCGCCGCGGACCACCTCCGTCACCCCCTGCGCCGCGTCGTCGACGACGACCGCGAGCTGGTAGGCGAACGGCCCGTCGGCCCGCCTCACGACGAAGTCGCCGACGGCACGCGCGACGTTCTCCTGGATCCGGCCGCGGACGCGGTCCTCGAAGGCGACCGTGCCCTCCGGTGCGCGGAACCTCACCGCGCGCGGCGCGCGCCCCGGCGGCAGGCCCGCCCGGCAGGTCCCCGCGTAGACGGCCCCCGCCGCGTCGACCGGGTCCGAGGCGTCGGGCGCCCCGGCCGCCCGCGCCACCTCCGCCCGCGTGCAGCCGCAGTCGTACGCATGGCCCGCGGTCCGAAGCCGTGCGAGCGCCTCCTCGTAGAGCGCCGTCCGCCGCGACTGGACCGCGACCTCCCCGTCCCACGTGAGGCCGTAGCGCTCGAGCGCGCGGAGGATCTCGCCCGCCGCTCCCGGCACGACGCGCGGCCCGTCGAGGTCCTCCATCCGGACGAGCCACTCGCCCCCCGCGCTCCGCGCGAAGAGCCACGAACCCACCGCCGCAACCAGGCTTCCGAGGTGCAACGGGCCGGTCGGAGACGGAGCGAAACGGCCCCGAGGAGGGGCCAAGCGCCCCCCTTCCGCAGCGACCCGGCCCGTCCCGCCACGATCCACGGCTCGTTTCCTCCCCGACGCGGCTTCGGCCCGATAGGGTAGCCCACCCCGGACCTCGCTTGACGCTGCGGCGCCGGTTTCCTAGACTCCGCCTTCCGCGCGGTTCGGCCTCGCGGAGGCTCTTTCGAGAACGTTCCGCAGTAGCTCAACGGCAGAGCATTCGGCTGTTAACCGAAGGGTTGTAGGTTCAAATCCTACCTGCGGAGCCATCGCACTTCCCCCGCCGTCCCGAGAAGGGGTGAGCGGATCGACGGGCGCCGGCAGCGATGCCGGCGTTTCGCGTTTCACCGGTCACGGTCGGGCGCTGCGCGATGATCGGGCCCGCCACCGGGAGGAAGGGAGGACGGCCATGGACTCTTCGGACCGGGATCGCGAAGCCGAATCGCCGCGCCTCTACCGCGACCTCGCCGAGTGGTACCCGCTCCTGACGCCTGTGGAGGACTACGTCGAGGAGGCGGCGTTCTACCGCCGGCTCTTCGAGGCCCACGCCGCGCGGCCGCCCCGAACACTCCTCGACCTCGGCTGCGGCGCCGGGCACAACGCGTTCCACATGAAGCCCGGGCTGGAGGCGACGCTCGTCGACCTCTCCCCCGCGATGCTCGACCTCAGCCGGCGCCTCAACCCAGAGTGCGAGCACGTCGCGGGGGACATGCGGAGCGTTCGGCTCGGGCGCCTCTTCGACTCGGTCCTCCTCCACG
>JAKLER010000490.1 GCA_022711615.1 Acidobacteriota bacterium | reverse complement strand
AAGAAGCTCGGGAAGAAGGTCGTCGCGATCCGCCACCCGATGCCGTACGGCGACCTCGCCGCGCAGGCCTGCCAGCGCTTCGCGAGCTACGCGGACCTCGACCACCACAAGTGCACGATCGAGGAGCGCGAGGAGTACGAGCCGCACATCGACAACGGCTTCATCATCTACTCGGGCGTCGACTACGGGCAGATCCTGAAGGCGGCCGAGTCGGAGGCCGAGGTCATCCTCTGGGACGGCGGGAACAACGACCTGCCGTTCTACCGCCCGGACCTCCACATCTGCATCGCCGACCCGCTCCGGCCGGGCCACGAGATGCTCTTCCACCCGGGCGAGGCGAACTTCCGCCGCGCCGACGTCATCGTCATCAACAAGTGCGACTCGGCCGAGGCGAAGGCGATCGAGGCGATCGAGGCCGTCGCGGCGAAGGTGAACCCGAAGGCGCGCGTCCTCCGCGCGAACTCGCCCGCCACCTGCGAGAAGCCGGAGCTCGTGAAGGGCAAGCGCGTCCTCGTCATCGAGGACGGCCCGACGCTCACGCACGGAGGAATGACCTACGGGGCGGGCGTCGTCGCGGCGAAGAAGCTCGGCGCGGCCGAGATCGTCGACCCGACGCCGTACGCCGTCGGCTCGATCAAGGCGACCTACGAGAAGTACCCGAACGCCGAGGGGATCCTCCCGGCGATGGGGTACAGCCCGCTGCAGATCGCCGAGCTCGAGGCCACGATCGAGAAGACGCCGTGCGACGCCGTCGTCTCGGGCACCCCGATCGACCTGACCCGGGTCCTCAAGATCGGCAAGCCCGCCACGCGCGTCCGCTACGAGCTCGAGCCCCTCGTCCCGGGCCTCCTCGAAGAGGAAGTCCGGAAGATCATCCGCTGATCCCGTCGACCCCGGTCCCGGACGGCCCGCGGCACGCGTCGCGGGCCTCTTTTTTCGCCGGGCGGCCGGGGAGCGGCCGCACGGGGCCCGGGCGGGGGCTGAACTTCCCGCCGGGCGGGACGTACAAGGAGCGAGATGGGAACGGGCCGTGCCTGGGCGGACCTGGCCCGCGAGACGTTCGAGAAGCTCGACTCGCGGGACGTGGCCGACCTCTACACCGTCGAGTGGGCCGACGCGCGGGAGGTCCTCCTCTCCGAGCACCGCGACGCGATCGAGCGCGAGAGGCCCGGGTTCCGGCGCGGCCTCCTGAAGGTGAGCGCCCTCCTCCACGGGCTCGTGCGCCGCCTCTCGCCGGTCCGGCGGCTCGTCGTCCTCTTCGTCCTCCTCGGCGTCCTCCTCTCGACGATCAAGCTCGTCGGCCGGGGCTGGCCCGCCGACGCGAAGGGGACGGTCCTTTCCCTCCTCCTCTGCCTCTTCCTGCTCCTCGTCCTCCTCGGCCTCGAGCTCGTCGACAAGCTTCGCTTCCGGGACGAGCTCGTCCTGGCGCGCCAGCTCCAGGCCGAGCTCGTCCCGGTCTCCCCGCCCGTCGTCCCCGGCTGGGAGCTCGGGGCCTTCAACCGCGTGGCGAACACCGTCGGGGGGGACATCTACGAGTTCCAGCCCCTGTCCGACGGTCGGCTCGCCGTCCTCTTCGGCGACGCTTCCGGGCACGGGATGGCCGCCGGCCTCGTCATGGCCGTCGCCCACACCGCCTGGCGGCTGCAGGTCGAGCGTGACGCGTCTCCCGCCGCGGTCCTGGCGACGCTCAACCGGATCCTCTGCCGGGCCGGGAGCTGCCGTGTCGCCGGGCCCCGCCAGTTCTTCGCCGGGGTCGCGATCCTCCTCGGCCCTGACGGGTCGTTCGAGGTCGCCGTGGCCGGGCATCCTCCGATGCTGCGGGTCGACGCGCGCGGGGCCGTCGTCGAGAAGTTCGGCCGGGGCGCCTACCCGGTCGGCATCAAGGAGGCGCAGGCCTGGGCCGTCGAGACGGGAGCCGTCGCGCCGGGCGAGTCGCTCGTCCTCCACTCCGACGGCCTTCCCGAGGCCCGGAACGTGCTCGGCCAGGAGTTCGGGGACGAGCGAATCCTCGCGGTGCTCGCGCGGACGCCCGGGCGTGGAGCGGCCGAGATCGTCGCAGCGCTCTCGGGCGAGGTCCTCTCGTTCCTGGGGCGGACGGCGATCGGGGACGACGTCTCGATCGCCGTCCTGAAGCGCCGGTCCTCCTGACGGAGGGTGACCGCGTCAGACGACGCGGGACGC
>JAKLER010000049.1 GCA_022711615.1 Acidobacteriota bacterium | reverse complement strand
CCCTTTGCGAGGACCATCGCGGCGCAGGCGAACGTCTCCACGTTGTTCACGATCGTCGGCTCCGACCGGTAGCCGCAGTCGACCGGGAACGGGGGCCTGTTCCGCGGCTCGCCGCGCTGCCCCTCGAGCGACTCGATGAGCGCCGTCTCTTCGCCGCAGACGTAGGCTCCCGAGCCCATCCGGATCTCGACGTCGAAGGCGAGCTCTCTTCCGAGGATCCCCGTCCCGAGGAGCCCTCCCTCCCTCCTCCGCGCGAGGACCTTCTCGAGAGAGTCGCGCAGGTAGGCGTACTCGCCGCGGAGGTAGAGGATCCCGCGCGCGGCGCCGATCGCCCAGGCCGCGATCGTCATCCCCTCGAGGACGAGGTCCGGCGCCTCGGAGAGGATCACCCGGTCCTTGAACGTCCCGGGCTCTCCCTCGTCCGCGTTGCAGACGACCCATTTCGCGGGGGCGGTCGCCGCCGCGGCGAGGTTCCACTTCACCCCCGTCGGGAAGCCGGCGCCGCCCCGCCCGCGGAGCTTCGAGGCGGTGACTTCCGCGATGACCTCGGACCGCGGGCGCGCGAGAGCGGCCTTCAGGCCTGCCTCGGGCACGGAGGCGGCGAACGTGACGAGGCCCTTACGAACGGCGCTCATCAGTGCGCCCTCCCTTTCTGCCCCTGGACGGCGAGCGGGCCGAAGCTTTTTCGGCACGCCTGGATCAGGTCGTGGACCGTCTCCGGCGTCACCGACGTGAAGACCTGGTCGTTGATGAGGAGCGCCGGCCCCTGGTCGCACATCCCGAGGCAGTTCGCCCACTCGAGCGAGAAGTTCCCGTCGCGGGTCGTCTCGCCGAAGCGGATGCCGAGGTCGTTCTCGAGCTGCCGCGCGACGCGGTCCTTCCCGGTCATGTCGCACGAGACCGTCCGGCAGAGGCGGATGACGAAGCGGCCGCGGGCCTTCGACTCGAGGAAGCTGTAGAAGCTGACGACGCTGTAGACCTCGACGGGATGGATGTCCAGGCGGTCGGCGACCTCCTGCATCGCGTACTCGGAGATCTCGTTGTAGCTCCGCTGGATCTCCTGGAGGACGGGGATCAGCGCGGCGCGCGTGGCGCCGTGCTTCTCGACCCACGCCCCGATGTCATCGTGCAGCCGGAGCCGTTCCGTGACCAGCATGGCTTCCCTCCTTGCCGACCGAGCGGGCGAGCAGATCGGCCACCGTCTTCAGGAGGACGGCGGGCCGGACGGGCTTCTCGAGGAACGCGTCGACGGGGAGGACGTCCGGGTCGGCGCGGTAGCCGAGACCGGTGACCTTGCCGATGCTCGTGAGCATCACGATCGGCGTCGTCCAGCCGGAGCGGCGGAGCTCCTGGGCCATCCGGATCCCGTCGTCCGGCTCGTCCATCATGACGTCGAGGACGAGGAGGTCGGGAGGCCAGTCCGAGACGGCCCTCATCCCGCCGCCCCGGCTGTAGGCGGCCGCTACGGTGTGCCCCTCTCTTTCGAGGAAGAGGCGGCAGGCTTCGACGATGTCCTTGTCGTCATCGACGATCAGGATCCTCGCCATCGTGACCTCCTTGTCCGAATCCCGGGATTCGACCTGTCGAAGAGAGGTGCACCGGGGACGGCTCCGTCGCCGCCCATGCCGGACCGTAGCGGCCGGGTCCCCGATTCATGGAGTGAGCAGCCTATCACCAGCGGAGGCAGGCCGGGAGGCGGAAGTCATTGGAAACAGGCCGCTTCCGGGTCTGTATTCGCGGTCGTTCCGGAACCCGACAGGGTGCTCCGGCGGTGCGTCCTCAGTCGGCGTGTGGGGCCGCGAGCACCGGAGGAGGGGCTCCGGACGGGAGCCGGACGGTGAACGTCGTCCCCTTCCCGGGCTCGCTCTCGACGCTCACCTCGCCGCCGGCCAGCTCGACGACCTTCTTCACGATCGACAGGCCGAGGCCGCTCCCGGGGATGTCGCGCGTCTTCTCGTTCCGGATTCGGACGAATTCCCCGAACAGTCTTCCGACCTCCTGCGCCGTCATCCCGATCCCGGTGTCGGCGACGGCGAGGCGAGCGCCGCCGGCGTCCTTCGAGAGCGTCACGTCCACCCGGCCGCCCTCGCGGTTGTACTTCACGGCGTTCGAGAGGAGGTTGTTCAGGACGATCTCGAGCTCTCCCGGGTCGGCCACGAGGGGCACGGCCTCCGGCGCGTCGACGACGAGCTCGATCCCCCGCGCCGCGGCGGCCGGCTGAACCGTCTCCACGGCCCGGAGGACGACGTCCTTCGCGTCGAGCGCGACCGGCTCGCGCTTCCTCTGCCCCGATTCGAGGCGGGTCAGGTCGAGGAGATCGACGACGAGGCGGCGCATCCCGTCGAGACGCACGCGGCTCCGCTCGAGGACCTCGTCGTACTGCGCGGAGCCCGGCGGGAGGAACCCCGCCCGGAGGACGTCGAGGTAGCCCTCGACGGCCGCGAGCGGCGACTTCAGCTCGTGGAAGAGGACGGAGAGGAGCTGGAACCGCGCCTGCCGCTTCTCTTCGGCGAGGCGCCTCGCCCTCCGCTGGAGGGCGAGGTGGGTCGCGGCGCGGCTCACCGTCGTCCGGAGCTCCGCCGGCGTGAACGGCTTCGCGAGGAAGTCGTACGCGCCGCGGCGCGTCGCCGTCACCGCCGTCTCGATCGTCGCGTAGGCCGTGATCATGACGACGATCGTCTCCGCCGTCGCCGCTCCGAGCCGCTCGAGGACGTCGAGCCCGGAGATGCCCGGGAGCTTGTAGTCGAGGAGGAGGATGTCGGGCGCGCCCGCCGTGCAGGCCGCGAGCGCCTCCTCGCCGGTCGCCGCCTGCGCGACCTCGAACGCCGTCTCCTCCGTCTCGTCGGGGAGCGTCGCCCGGTGCGGCTCGAGGACCCTCGACACCGCCAGCCGGATTCCCGGCTCGTCGTCGACGACGAGGACCTTCAGCGTGCCGCCCATCTCTCAGGCGCCCCGCGTCCCGCGCAGCGGGAGCCGCACGGTCAGGACCGTCCCCGTCGGTCCGGCTGCGGGGTCGGCGTTCGAGACGACGTCGATGTCTCCGCGATGCATCTTCACGATCCCGTAGCTCACCGGCAGCCCGAGCCCCGTGCCCTTCCCGATCGGCTTCGTCGTGAAGAACGGCTCGAAGACCCGGGAGAGGTTCTCCTTCGAGATCCCCGTGCCGCCGTCCGTGACCGAGAGGACGAGCGAGCCGCCCACCGCCCGCGTCCTCACGATGACCGTCCCGCCCCGCGGCATCGCCTCGGCCGCGTTGCGGACGAGGTTCGCGACGACCTGGACGATCTGGTCGCGGTCGAGCTCGACGACGAGCCCGGGGTCCTCGTGCTCGACCTCGACGACGACCCGCTCGGGCACGACGACCCCTCGGACGCTCTGAGCCACGAGGTCGTCGACGGTCACTCGCGAAAGCGAGACCTTGTTCTGCCGGGCGAAATCGAGGAGCCCCGAGACGATCTTCTTGCAGCGGTCCGCCTCCGCGGCGACCGTCTCGAGGTCTCCCCGGAGCGCGGAGCCCTCCGGGATCCCCTCGAGGAGGAGATGGGAGTAGAGGAGGACGACGCCGAGGGGGTTGTTGACCTCGTGGGCGATGCCGGCGGCGAGCTGGCCCATGCTCGCGAGGCGCTCGGAATGCATGAGCGCCTGCTGGGCCGAGGCGAGCTGGTCGTGCGAGACGGCGATCTCGCGGACCGCGTTCCGGAGCTGGTCGATCGTGAAGGGGAGGCACATCTCCGACTCGGCGAGCCCGGAGTGGACCGCGGCCGCGTGCTCGCGGCAGGTGTCGTAGCCGCACGCCCCGCAGTTCAGCTCGTCGGCCGCCGACTGCTTCCCCATCCGCGTCAGGATCTCCGCGACGTCCGCTCCGGTCGCCGCCGCGACCGTGACCGGGCGGGCGAAGAAGGAGCGCCCGAGGTCGAGGTCGGCGAACGTGCTCATCTCGCCCTCCCACTCCCCCTCGTCGAGCTCCCGGAGGCGCTCCCGCGCCGCGCGCGTCACGAGGGCCCGGCGCTTGTAGAGCGGCGAGGTCGACGTCATCCCGGAGCCCATGACGCAGCCGTTGCAGCAGAGGAGCTCGAGGAGCCTCGTCGCCCCGTCGAGGTCCCCGGACTCGAGCTCCTTGACCGCGTCGACGAACGCGCTCCGCCCGTCGGCCGAGACGACCTCGCCGAGCGTCAGGTCCTCCGGGACCTCGGCCGCCTGGAGCATCCCGCGGCTCACCGGGAAGATCGCCCCGCTCCCGGCCCGCGGCGGGTCGAACTCCGAGGGCGAAGCGTCGGCGGGGTCGATGCCTTTCTCGAGCCACATCTCGCGGAGCTCCCCGAACGTCAGGGCCTCGTTGACGCCGGGGTCCGCGCCGGGCCAGCGGTCCTCCCCCTTCTTCGCGATGCAGGGTCCGACGAAGACGATGTGGAGGTCCGGCCCGTGGAGGCGCTTCAGGACCCGCGCCGTCGCGACCATCGGCGAGACGACGGGCGCCAGCAGGTCCACGAGGCGCGGGTGGTAGCGCTCCACGTAGCTGACGACCGCGGGACAGGTCGTCGCGATGGAGCGCCGGCCGGGCTCGGCGAGGAGCTCGCGGTAGCGGCGGGCGACGAGGTCGGCGCCGAACGCGACCTCCTGGACGAGCGAGAAGCCGAGCGCGCGGACCGCACCGACGAGCCGGGGGACCGGAAGCTCGGGGAACTCGGCCGGGAAGCTGGGCGCGAGGCAGGCCGCGACCGGGGCGCCCGAGGCGAGGAGCTCCTCGACCTGGGCGATCGAGCGGACGGCCTGCTTGGCCCCCTGGCTGCAGACCCTCACGCAGTTGCCGCAGGCGATGCAGCGCTCCGGGATCACCTCCGCCTGCCGCCCGGAAATCCGGATCGCCTTGGCCGGGCACTCGCGAACGCAGGCGAAGCAGACGCGGCAGCGCTCCCGGAGCGTCGTGACGAGTGCTGTCCGCCAGCCGGGGCTCACGCGCGCGCCTTCCGGAAGACTTCGGCTTCGGGGCGGGTCGCCTCCGCGCAGCCCGCCGCCCCGTCGATCCGGACCCGGCTGGAGGTCCTTCGCAACCGTCGCCTCCCCGCGGCTTGCCGGGCAGCGGCCCGCCGCAACGAATCATCATAGACCTTCGGAAGCGCGCCTCGCCGCAGGGGGAACGCGACCGACGCGGCGCCCGATCGCTCTCGCCGGAGCTGGCCCGGTCGGCGCCCGCCCGCCGCCGTCCGGCCCTTGACGCTCCCGGACAATTGTTAGATGCTTCTAACGGTGAGTGCCGCCGCCGTCGCACCGCAGCCGATGAGCGAGCCCCTCGAGGACTACCTCGAGACGATCTACCTGCTCCTGCAGGAGCACGGAGCCGCACGGGTCCGCGACATCGCCCGGGCGCGCGGCGTGAAGGCCGCGACGGTCTCGATCGCCCTCGGGAAGCTCGGGGACGCCGGCCTCGTCGACTACGCGCGCCGGGAGCACATCCGTCTCACCCCGACGGGGGAAGCGGCGGCGCGCCGCATCCTGACCCGCCACCGCCTCCTGACTCGCTTCTTCGAAGAGGTCCTCGGCATGTCGCCGCACGCGGCGAGCGAGCAGGCCTGCTCGCTCGAGCACGCGCTCACCGACGAGGCGACGGATCGCCTCGTGCGCTTCTTCGAGTTCCTCGGCACCCGCTCCGCCACTCCCGCCGCCTTCGGACAGTGCCCCGTCGGGGCGCGCCCCGGAGACGAGCATCCCTGCGGCGCCGCCTCGCCGGAGTGCGCCCGCTGCCAACCGTCCGACGCGAAGAACGCGATGAGCGCCGCCACCCTGAAGCCCGGACAGAGCGGCATCGTCACCCGGATCACCGCGACGGGCGCCCTCCGCAAGCGCCTCCTCGACATGGGCATTCTCCCGGAGACGGCGATCGGCCTGGAGCGCTCCGGACCCGGCGGCCAGCCGCTCTGGATCCGCTGCCAGGGGGCGCGTCTCGCGCTGCGCCGCGCGGAGGCCGGTCACATCCTCGTACGGGCGGCCACGTGATCGCCCTCCCTTTTTTTGGCCGGAGAGTTAGATGCCTCTAACACACGTCCCGAGCCCCGTCCCTCCCGAGCCGCTTGCGCGGCAGCCCGAGCCCCGACACGTCGGTGCGGGCGGGCTCGCCTGCACCTCGCGCGGGCCGCGGCTCTCCTGAAGGACCCCGTCGTTGGATACGGTCCTCGCGACGCTCATCGTCCTCGCCGCTGCCGCCGGGATCGCCCGCTCGGCCTACCGGCGCCTCGCCCGTCGTACCGAGGCCTCCTGCTCCTCCGGTTGCGAAGGCTGCGCGCTCGCGTCGCGTTGCGGCGCCGCTTCCGCGGGCGGGGCATCGCCGACGGCGGGAGCACCCCTCCCGCCGCAGCCCGGCGGCAGCACGGTCTCGCCTCGGCGGATCGGAGAGCGCTGAGATGCCGCTTGCCGGCGCCCGGCTTCGGTCCGTCGTTATCGGGCTGGCCATCGCGGCCGCGCCTCTCCGCGCCTTCGGCGCCGAGGGCGCTCCGGAGACCCCGCCTCCCGCGGAGGCGCCCGAGACCCGCCAGGGGGGGACCGGCCGAGAGCTCTCGGCGGTCCTCCGGGAGCTCTCCCTCTCCGGCTTCTTCGACGTCACCGCACGGGACCGCCGGAGCGAGGAGAACGTCTTCGCGATGGGCGACTTCGAGCTGGACCTCGCCCGGGAGCTCGGCAGCAGCGTCCAGGTCGCGGCGGCCCTCGTCGTAAACGACGACGGGGCGGCGCTCGCGGTCGGCTTCCTCGACGTCCACCTCCTCGGCGGCCTCGTCGCGCCGCGCGGCCGGCTCCCCGTCGAGAAGGGGCTCCACGTCCAGCTCGGCCGCTTCGACGTCCCGTTCGGGAACGACTGGCAGCTGTACGCGACGAAGGACCGGGTCGAGGCGAGCGCGCCGCTGACGACCGAGGAGCTCCTGGACGGCGGCGTGAACGACGTCGGACTGCGCGTCCTCGGCAGCGACGGCACGTTCGGCTACACGGCCTACGCCCTGCGCGGAGAAGGCTCCGGGAACGCCTTCGGCGGTCGGGTGAGCATCGCCCCTCTCGACGTGCCGTTCCGCTTCCCCCCGCGGCTCGGCCTCGTCGAGGTCGGCGTCTCGCTGCTCCACGACGCGGACGACGACGGGAAGACGGAGAGGACGGCCCTCGCCCTCGACGCGCAGACGCGCTCGGGCCCGCTCTCGGTCCGGGGCGAGTACGTCCGCATTGACGCCCGGCCGACCGAGGAGAGCCCCGTCCGTTCGGTCCGGGACGGGTGGCACGTCACGGCGGCGTTCGAGGCGGGCGACCTTCCCGGCGGCGTCTCCCTCACCCCGTACGCGCGCTACGACACCGTCCGCGGCGACGAGGGGACGGCGGAGGGGTCGGGCCGAACGGTACGCGTCACCGGCGGCGCGAATGCCGCTCTCTTCGCTCGCCTCACGCTCAAGGCCGAGTACCGACGCACTCTTGAGGCTCCGGAGGCCATCCGAGCCGCGGAGGGCTTCGGCAGGGACGCCTGGCTCGTCCAGGCCGTCGTCACGTTCTGAGGGAGAGAAGCATGAACGCCTTCCCCATCGCCCGGGTCCCGCTCCTCGCGCTGGCGCTCCTCGCCGTCCCGGCCGTGGCGGCGGGTGCGCCCGCGGTCCGCTCCGCTCCCTCGGCGCACCCGACCTGGGGGCTCGACTCCTGCCTCTCCTGTCACGCTCCCACCGAGAGGGAGGCGCTCGGGGTCCGGCTCTCCCGCCCCTGCGCCCCGCTCTGCACGACGTGCCACGACAACCGCGAGACGCATCATCCGACGGGAGTCCGCGTGCCGGGCCTCCGCGCGCCGCTCCTCCTGACGGGCGACGGAAAGCTGACTTGCTGCACCTGTCACGACCCGGCGGCGCCGCGGCGGCGAGACTTCGCCTGGACGTCGCAGGCGCTCGTCGGCCGGCTCGTCCCGCGGAGGGGGCCGCACCCGACGAGGCTCCTGGCGATGAGGAACGACCGGGGCCAGCTCTGCCGGAGCTGCCACTGACGGAGCGGCGCGATCCGGGGCGCGGACGCGCCCCGGATCGCCGAAGCCGCTACCGGCGGCGCTGCTTCTCCTTCGGGGTGACGCAGGTGCCCGTCGCGCGGCAGACGACGACGGCGGGCTCGAGGACCTCGGCCGCGGAGTCGTTCACCTCCGGCGCCGAGCGGATCACCTTGCGGGCCTCGAAGGCCATCTTCCGGCTCGTGTTGCCGACGGACGTGATCACGCCCTCCGCCTCGATGTAGTCCCCCGCGTAGACCGGCGCGAGGAAGTCGACGGAGTCGTAGGCCCGGAACAGCCCCTCGTCGCCGTCGAGCCGGATCAGAAGCTCTGTCGCGACGTCACCGAACAGCCCGAGCATCCGGGCCCCGTCGACGAGGTTGCCGCCGTAGTGGGCGTCGTGGCTCGACATCCGGAGGCGGAGGACGACCTTCAGGCCTTCGCCGGGCTTCTTCTCTTCGCTCAACTCGTGCACCTCGTTCGCTTACTCCGGCCCGGCCCCCGGCGGCTCAGCCCCGGAGGGCCGCGCGCGCGGCGTCGAGCCGCTGGTCGATCGTCTCACGCCTTCGGGGCGCGTCCGAGGCGCTCCCGCTGCCGGAGAGCGCGCCCGAGAGGTCCGAGAGCAGGCCGCGCATCTCCGAGAGCGCGCCCCGAACCTCCTCCATCGCCCGCTGCTCGGCCGCCGAGGAGCCTCCCCCGCACTTCCCTTCGGCCGCGGAGATCGCCGAGCCGGCGCCCTGCGACGCCGTCGAGAACGCCGCGGCGTCGATCGGCGCGCGAAGGAGGACGTCCGCGGCCTCCTGCGTGAGGCGGCTCGCCTCCTCGGCGGCGAAGAGGCAGGCCTCTCCCGCGGCCGCCGGTGCGCCGACGCTCGTGCCGGCCGCGGAGGTACGGACCGTCCCGTCCTCCTTCGAGACCGTCCCCGACTTCCAGAGCCAGAACGCGACGCCCGCGACGACGGCGAGCCAGAACAGCGAACGACGGCTCATGACGACCTCCTTCTTCCGACCTCGGATTCGACGGGCACGACCCGGGCCCGACTCTATCGCCCGACCGGGGCGGGCGCAGGAGGAAAGGCCCCGCTGGAGTCTGAGGCGGGGCACGCGGGCACGGCGCCCCCCTCCGCTCCCGGACCGGCGCGGTGATAGCGTTCCCGCCGTGGCGCTTCGAGCTCGGCCTTCCCGGCTCCCGGCGGCGTTCCTCGCTCTCGCGACGAGCTTCGGCTGCTCCGATCCCGCCCCCGCTGCCGCCCCCGCGCCCCCTTCCGTTCCGGCCGCCCGGAGGGCCGTCCCAGGAGCGCTCGAGATGAGGACCATCCGAGAATCCGGCGCCGTCGAAGCCGTCATCGGCGAGCGCCTCGACCTCGTCGTCACCCGCCCCGTCGGCGTCCCCGATCGGCTCCGGGTCGAATGGCCCGCCGCTCCGGCGATCGAAGGGGCCGCGGTCCGGTTCGTGAGGAGGCGCGTCGAGGCGCCCCCGCCCGAGAACGACGGCGGCGTGACGACGTTCCACTACGAGCTCGAGGCGGCGCGCCCCGGAGCCGCCCGCGTCACGCTCACGCCGAAGCCCGCGAGCCGCGACGCCGCGCAGCCGCCCGTCGTGCTCGAGGTGGCGGTCCGGGCCTCCCCGTCGCGCTGAGGCGCGTCACCCCTCCCCGGACGGTTCCGATGGACCCGCCACCGCGGTCGGCTTCGAGCGGAGCCGTCCGACGACGAGCAGCCCGAGGCCGCAAGCGACGAATCCGGCGAAGAGCGGCAGCGGCCTGCCGTCCGGCAGGTCCTGCAGCACGACGCGCGCGGCCGCGGCGACGAGGACGCACCACGCGAGGCCGCCGGCCTCCGCGGCGCCCGTCCGGGCCCGCAGCGCGGCGAGGCCGACGGCCGCGGCGGCGAAGACCGTCGCGCGGACGGGCGCGAGCGATCCCGGCGGCAGCGCCCGAACGGAGAGGGCGACGAGCGCCGCGCCCGCTCCCGCCGCGGCGATCGCGAGGAGGAGCGTGCGCGGAGCCCAGGCCGCCCCGTCCTTCAGGCCAGAGCGGCGCGATCCGACCGAGACGGCCCAGCACGCGGCCGCGACGAGGGCGACGCCGCCCGCGGCCGCGCCCGGCGGAGACGGGAGCGGCGCGCCCGGGCCCGAGAAGGCCGCGAGGCCGGCGCCGACGAGCCCGGAGGGGACGGATGCCGCGGCGAGGTAGCCCGCCCCGTGGACGAGGAGCGAACGGCGGCCGAAACGGACGCCCAGGAGCGCAGCGGCCAGGCCGAAGAGCGTCCAGCCGACGGCGAGGGTCGGACCGGAGGCGAGGAGGCCCCCGCCCGTCAGGGCGAGGACGATCGCGAGCGACGAGAAGAAGGCGAAGTTTCGCGCGCCCGGCGCTTCCCGCGAGACGAACCCGAAGGAGGCGCCGTAGGCGAGCGCCGCGAGGACGAGCGCCGCGACGCCCAGCGCCCGCTCGCCCGAGCCCGCGGCCTGCGCCAGGCGCACCGCCCCGCCGTAGCCGACGAGAAGGACCGCAGCGGTCTGGAAGACCTCGAAGACGTTCACGTCCCGCCGCCGGGCGAGCGTCCGGGCCGCGAAGCTGCCCGCGTAGACGACGAAGAGGAGAAGCGCGACGGCAACCGCACGTCCGGGCGAGAGACCGGTCCAGGCCGCGGGCGGCCCGCCGGGGCGGGCCCCGAGGGTGACGAGGGCGAGGACCGCGAGGTCGGCGCCGAGCGCCGCGGGCCAGCGCAGGCCGTGCCACCGTCTCCCGTACGTCGCCCAGAGCGTGGCGGCGCCGAACCCGATCAGGAGGACGGTGAAGAGCTCGATCCGCGCCGTCGCGAGGAGGAGCGCCCAGGCCGTCCCGACGGCGCCGAGCGTCGCCGCCCACGCCGCGGACGCGAGGTCGTGCCTCCAGGCGACCGAGAAGACGGCGACGCCGACGGCCGCGAGGAGCCCGGCCGCCGCGCCAGGAGACAGGGCCTGCAGGCGGGCCGTCGACTCCCAGAGGAGCGGGAGCGAAACGGCGAGCCCCAGGAAGGAGTGGAGCACGGCGTCCGCCCGGCGGCCCGCCCTCCCGCTCCGGTCGGCGGCGAGGATCCAGGCGGCCGCGTAGGTCAGCCCCAGCGCGACGCCCGCGGCGTGAGGGAGGGTGCCGGCCTCCGTCAGGGTCCGGAAGAGGAACGCGCCCCCGACGCCGAGGAAGGCCCGTCCCGCGAGGACGGCCGGCGCGGAGCCTGCGACCGTGGGAAGAGCCGTGGCCTCGTCGGCTTCCGGCCGGGCCGCTGCGGCTTCGGCGCCGGCCTCGGCCGGCCGCGCGGCCGCCGGCCTCCCCTCGAGGGCGCCGAGCCGACCCTCGAGCGCCGCGACCGCCGCGGAGAGGGCGGCGACCCGTTCCTCGAGGAGGTCGACGCGGTCGGTCATACGCCCCTCCGCTCCTGCGCTCTCAGGCCCGCCGGGGATCCGCCTCCGGCTCGTGCCAGGGCGGCAGGAGCTTTACGAGGACCGCGAGGATCGCGAACGGCAGGAGCATCAGGAGGATCGCCGGGAGGAGCCCCTCCCGGTGCGCGAAGCTCATCTTGTAGGTCGTGTAGCCGAGGAAGCTCTTCGAGAAGAGCTGCCCCCCGATCACGACGTTCCAGCGCATCGCGAAGATCCCCACGAGGGTCAGGACGCCCGAGAGGGCGTAGATCGCCTTCCGGGCGCCGTCCGTCAGCTTCGCGACCTGCGTGAGGGCGAGGAGCGTGATCGGGAGGAGGCCGCCGAAGACGACCTGGAGGAGGATCTGCGAGACGAAGAGCTTCGTCTTCACCATGAAGTCGAGGCTCTTGAACGACTCGTCCGCCTCGTACATCCGGTGGAGAAGGTCGATCCCCTCGAGCGCGAAGTCGATCAGGAAGGCGTAGAAGAGGTACTTCGCGATCGTGTCGACGCAGCGCATGTCGATCGGGATCCGCTTCGCGACGCACGTCGCCATGTACATGAGCAGGACGAGCGCGATCCCCGAGACGATCGCGGAGAAGAGGAAGACGATCGGCATGAGGGGCGTCGACCACCACGGGTTCGCCTTGATCGACCCGAAGATGAACCCGACGTACCCGTGGAGGAGGAACGCCGAGGGGATGCCGACGATCGTCAGGACGTACCCGATCCGGTCGTCGAGCCTCCGCGCCTCCTCGCTCACGTCGTCGCTCCAGAGCGCCATCGCCCTGTAGAGCTGCCGCTTCAGGCCCGCCGACTCCTGCGCCGTCCTCACGATCTCCGCACGGTATTCGAGCCAGATCTCGAGGACGAGGACGGCCATGAGGTACCAGAGGTAGACGAAGCCGAACATCGCCATCGCCGACTGCGTGTGGGGCGTCAGGTACATCTGGAACGACCGCTCGGGATGGCCGAGGTGGAGCTGGAGCGGCAGCGGAGCCACGATGAGGAACGCGAGGGCGGTGAGGAGGGCGAGCCGGTAGGTCGGCTTCACGGCCTCGACCCGGAAGACCCTCTCGAGCGACGCGAGGATGAACGCCCCGGCGACGAGGCCGGTGATGTACGGGTAGAGGACGATGAGGACGCTCCACTGGAGCTCGACCTCGTTCGGGTACATGAAGCCCTGGACGAGCGTCGTCAGGTCGCCGTGCACGTCCCCCTCCTCACCGCACCGACCCGTCTAGGCCGGCGTACCAGGTCTTCGAGCCGGTCGCCATCTGGGGCTTGAGCACCTGGACCTTGTGCGCCCGCAGGAACTCGTGGATCGGGTCCTTCGGGTCCTTCAGGTCGCCGAGGCGCCGCGCGTCCGTCGGACACGTCTCGCAGCAGGCCGTCGTGAGCCCCTTCGTGATCCGGTGGTAGCAGAGCGAGCACTTGTCGACCGTGTTCGTCCGCGGGTCGATGTACCGGCAGCCGTACGGGCACGCCTGGACGCAGTACCGGCAGCCGAGGCAGTAGCTCTTGTCGACGAGGACGACGCCGTCGGGGCTGTCGAACGTCGCGCCGACCGGGCAGACCTGGGTGCACGGCGAGTGGGCGCAGTGGTTGCACAGCTTCGGGACGAAGAAGCTCTTCGCCCCGTCGCCGGGGCGGTAGCGCTCCGGGAAGCCGTCGTACCCGCCGTTCGGGGAGTCGACCTCCGGGTGCTCCGAGACGCCGTTCGGAACGTGGTAGCGCTCGACCCACGTCCGGAAGTAGTAGGGCTCGAGCGGGACGCCGTTCTCCGTCTTGCAGGCCCTCACGCAGCTCCCGCAGCCGATGCAGGCCTCGACGTCGATCACCATCGCCCACCAGTGGTCGGCGAGACGGTAGGAGGGCGCCTCCTCGGGCCTCCCCGCCTCGAGGTACTCCCACGCGGCCGCGGCGGCCGGCGTCAGGACGAGGAGCTTCCCGAGACCGGCGAGGAGCTGTCTGCGATCGACGGTCATGGCTTCTTCGCCTCCTCGGCGGGAGGGGCCTTGGGCTCCTCGGCCGGCGCGTGCGGGTCGTGGCACCCGCCGCAGCTCCCGCTCCCGTCCCCGTGCTCCTTCGGGTCGACCTGGGGGAAGCCCGCCGGCTTGCTCACGCTCTGCCGGTGGCAGCCGAGGCAGAGCGTCCCGGTGTCCGGGCGGGCGGGCTTCACGTCCGTCTCGGCGGCCGCGTGCGCGCCGAGCGCGCCGTGGCACGCCTCGCAGCCCACTCCCCGGTGTGCGCCCGACTTCAGGCGGTCCGGCTCGTCCGAGTGGCACTCCGCGCAGGCCGCCCGTCCCGCGTGGACGAGCTTCGGCGCGCGGTTGTCCGCGATCGCGCCGGTCCGGAAGTGGCCGAGCTCCCCGAAGCCCACGGGGACGAGCACCTTCCTCGCGACGAGGAAGAGGGCGAGCCCGACCACGAACAGGCCCGCCATCCGGAACAGGTGTGCAGCAGGACCAAAGGGTCGACTCATCGCCGCCTCGCCCCTCCCCACCCGGTGATAGGCCCAATCTGGTCCGGATTCGCGTCGGCGCCCTGACGTGAACGCGTCATTCCGTCTGATTCGGATTGACCAGGACCGGACCGGGGCCGCGTGGCGAGACGGGTCCCGTCGCCGCCGGAGGCGGCCCGAAATCGGTGCCGGCGCGCGGGGAGGCGCCGACGCCGTTCAGCCCAGATACGCCTCGACGGCCTCGAGCGTCGGCGCGACCGGATCCGGCACGCGGACCCTCCGCGCGGCGGCCGGCACGTCCTTCAGACCGGTCCCGGTGACGAGGAGGACGACGCGCTCCCCGCGGCCCACGGTCCCCTCCGCGAGCGCGAGCTCGAGGCCCGCGAGCGCGATTGCCGCCGCGGGCTCGGCGAAGACGGCCGTCGCCGCCGCGAGGCGCGGGATCGCGTCGAGGATCTCCTCCTCGGAGACGAGGACCCCGCAGCCGCCCGAGGCGCGGACGTCCGCGAGCGCCATCACCGCGTTCCGCGGCGCGGCGACGGTGAGGCTGTCGGCGACGCTCCCGGCGTCCGGCTCGGGCGTGATCTCCGCCGCGCCGGAGCGGAGGGCGCGGGCGATGGCGCCGGAGCGCTCGGGCTGGACGGCAACGAGCCGCGGGACACGCGGGAGGAGCCCGCAGCGGACGAGGTCGGCGAAACCCTTCGCGATCCCCGCGACGATGACGCCGTCCCCGGTCGGGACGACGACGACGTCCGGCGCCTCCGGCCCGAGGTCGCGGGCGATCTCGAGCGAGGCGGTCTTCTTCCCCTCGACGGTGAAGGGGTTGAGCGCCGTGTTCCGGTTGTACCAGCCGAAGCGCGCGCAGGCCGCGAGGGAGAGCTCGAAGGCCTGGTCGTACGTCCCCGCGACCGGGACGAGCGTCGCCCCGTAGCTCGCCATCTGGACGAGCTTGGCGGGCGGGGCCGAGGCCGGGACGAAGACGACCGTCTTCACCCCCGACGCCGCCCCGGCCGCGGACAGGGCCGTCGCGGCGTTGCCCGTCGAAGCGGCGGCGACGGTCTCGTACCCGTACTCGAGCGCCTTCGCGACGACGAGGGCAGAGGCTCTGTCCTTCGTCGAGCCCGAGGGGTTCCGGGTGTCGTCCTTCAGGAAGAGGCGCGGCATCCGGAGCGCCTCGCGCAGCCGCGGCACCGGGAGGAGCGGCGTGCCGCCCGCGGCGAACGAGAAGAGCGACTCCGGGCCGCGGACCGGGAGGAACGGGGCGAGCCCTTCGGGAGAGGCGAGCGGAGCGTCCGGCCAGCGGCGCGGGAGGGCGCCCTCGGCGAGCTCGACGCGAAGGACGCCGCGCGTGGAGGAGCCCGGCTCCTGCAGCCGCGCGCAGGCGGGACAGACGTAGAGCGAACGGTCCTCGGGATGGCGGGCTCCGCATTCGTTGCAGAGGAACGTGAAGTCGGTCACGGCCGGGCATCGTAGCGCGGACCGATCGCCGGAGGCGCCTTCGGCGCGGCGTAGAATTGCTCTTTGGCAGACCGTCCGCTCCTTTTGCACGTTTCCGTCCGAGGAGGCCGTGATGGGTCGAATCGTCCAGTCCGTCGCGACGTCGTACGCCCGCGGCTGCCTCGTCGGCGGCCTCGCCACGATCTACGCCTTCGCGATCCTCGTCGGGTTCCTCCTGCTCCCGCTCGGAAGGATGCATCGCACGCCGGGCTCCGACCCGAAGGAGATCTTCCTGCCGCTCGGGATCGGGGCTTTCTTGCTGCTGGTCCTGCCGGCGCTCGTGGCGTACCGGGTGGCGCGCTCGCGCAACGCGACGTTCGACAGGATGTTCGGCTCTCTCGGCCTCGCCGGCTTCCCGTACGCCGTCCAGTACCGCCGATACGAGGGGACGTACGGCGGTCGCCGTTTCCAGGGCTTCTTCTCGCGCGGCCCCCGGTTCGCGCTCGAGGCCGACGTGGCCGTCCGGACGAGGTTCGGCATTACGGCGGGCTCGGGCGACACGAAGCTCCTCGCGGCGCTGACGGGCGAGAAGCCGATCCGGTTCGCCGTCCCCGCTTTCGACGGGCTCGACGTCTTCGGCGAGGAGGAGGCGTGGGTGCGCCGCGTCCTTTCCGAGCCGGGGGTCCCGGCGCTCCTCGGAAGGCTCCTGAGGTTCCAGGGGCCGTTCGCTCGCCGGCAGCTGGTCCTCCGGCCCGGGGCGCTCAACGTCACGTTCCACCTCTCGACTGCCTTCATGGACTGGATCCCCACGACGGCGCAGGTGAAGGACTGGGCCGACGCGCTCGTGGCGCTGGCGGAGATCGTCGAGCGGGTCCCCCCGCCGGAAGTCCCGATCGCCCCGAGCCGCCTCGAGCAGCAGGTCGACTCCGTGCGGCGCATGGGCTTCGCCGTCAATCCCGGCGCGCTCGCCCTCGGCACGATGCTCGTCACCTCCCTCGTAATCGCCGCGATCGCGGGGATCCTCGTCGTCGCGCAGAAGTCGTGCCGGCCAGCGAAGGGGCCCGGGAGCCACGAGGAGGGCACCCGGGTCGTCTCGAACGTGGTGCAGGTCGTCCGGAGCCTCCAGGTCGTCGAGATGAAGCCCCTGGACGTCCTCGGCGGGCTCGGCGTCCTCGACCGGGAGGACGCGGACGCCCTCCACGCGAGGGCGGGCCATCCGCACGACGCCCGGATCGTCATCCGGAAGGACCCGTCGAACGGCGCCGGGCGGGAGGTGGAGTGGCTCTTCCCGACGCCTCCGGCGATCCGCCTGGCGTATCTCGAGGAGCAGCTCGGAAGGCTCGAGTACTCCGCCGACGCCGGCGACCCGAAGACGGTCGTCGGGGTCGCGGCGCCGAAGGCGGTCGACGGCGCGAAGTGGCCGGTCCGCGTCCGGGTGGCGTTCGTCGGCGAGGCGGGCGGGCCGGTCTCTCGGATCACGGTCTCGCGCGAGGCGCCGACGGGCGTCGCCCCGGCCGCTCCCCCCGCCGACGCCGCGGCCGTCGCCGGATCGCCGTCGGAGGCGGCCACCGCTCCGGACCCGGCTCTCGCTCCCGCGTCCGCAGCCGCGACCCGAGCCGCGCTCCTCTCCCCCTGCCCCACGTCGTTCGCGGACGCCGGGCCGATGGAGGTCGGCGAGTCGCGCTCGTGCGTCTGTCCTCACCTCGGCGCCTCCGGGACCGTCCGCGGGACGGGGCGCTACGCGCCCTCCTCCTGGATCTGCGACGCGGCGCGCCACGCCGGCGTCCTCCAGAAGCCCGGCGACGCCGTCACCTTCACCCGGCAGCCGGACTGCCCGCGCCTCTGGGGATCGAGGGCGAACGAGAAGCTCTCGCTCAACTTCGGGGCGCCGACGGCCACGTTCTCCTTCGGGTCCGAGCCGCCTCCGTGCCCGCCGCCGCCGAGCGCCGCCGCGGGCCCGGGGCCCTGCCCGTCCAGCGGGAAGAATGGCCTCGACGCGATGCCGGAGGGATCGAGCTTCGACTGCACCTGCACGTACAACGGGATCGTCCACGGACGGCTCCAGAAGGGGGACCGGGGCGTGGCGTGGGGAACGAACGTCTACGCCACCTTCTCGAACGTCTGCGACGCGGCCCAGCACGCGGGGGCGGTCGACTTCGGGGGGAGCACCGTGACCGTCTTCCTCGGCGGGACGTGCGAGCGCTTCTTCGGCACGAAGCGGTTCGGGATCGGCTCCGACGGCTGGAGCAGGCCCGCGCGCGCGATGTCGTTCCAGAGCCCCTTCCCCGTCTGCCCGACGGGGCCGTGGTGACGGCCCGCCCCGCCCGGGCGGTTCCTCAGCGAGGCGCGGAAGCCTCCTTCGGCCGCAGGACGAGCGCCGCGACGACGGCCGGCAGCGCCATGAGCCACTGGACCGCGGGGACCCCGACCGACGCGAGGAGGAGGACGAAGTCCCTCCGAAGGGCCGCGTCGACGTAGAAGAGCGCCCCGAAGAGGACGGCCACGAGGGCCAGGGCGGCGACGACGGCCGCGCCGGCCTTCGTCCTCGAGAGGCGGGCCGCGAGGAAGAACGCCGCGAACGGGCTCGCCATGAGGAGCGCCGTGAGAGCGAGGACGCCGGCTCCCTCCAGGTCCTCGCTCCCCCAGGCACCGAAGCCGGGGAAGGCGAGGAACGAGACGGGCCCCACGAGCGCCCCGACGGCGGAGATCACGTAGGCGACGGTCCGGATGGGTGTCCGCTCGCGGACGCTGTCACCGGCCCCCGATCCCCCGCCTCCGGGCGCGACTGCGCTCATGAATGCTCTCCTTCCACCGCGGCGGCCCCGGCGAGTGCGATGGGGGCGAGGAGGAGGGCGAACGGGGCTGTCCTCAAGCGGGACCTCCTTCGGATCCGGCCGACGATCTGTCGACGTTACACCCGCGATCGACGGCGCGGAGGGAACAGGGCCCCCCGGCGTCCGGATTCTGCCGTTGTCCAATTCGCGCGGAAGGGGAGTAATCTCGTCGATGCGAATTCGGTCGGGTAGGCGCGGGCGCGAACGCCGCCGTCGTCACGGCGAGCGGGCGAACCCGATCGGATGGGAGGACACGTGAAGACGACTCCCGCCATGGGACTCGTATTCGCCCTCGCGATCGTGGCGGTCATCGGAGGGGTCGTCTGGGCGGCGATCCGCGGCCAGGGAAAGGACTGGGATGTCGCCGCGGAGATCGACCGGGGCGTGATGGCCGACTACGGCCGCCTCGTCGGGGAGGGACGCTTCGCCGAGGCGTGGGAGAAGTGCCTCACCGCGAGCTACCGGGACGAGGTGCCGCGGGAGAAGTTCGTCGCGGCCCACGAGAAGCGGCGCACGGAGACGGGTGCGCTCCGCGGCTGCCGCCTCCTCCGCGCGGACCTCACCCGCAACCTCTTCTCGAAGACGCGCGAGCTCCACCTCCTCTACGAGCTGACCTACCCCGGCCGCGTCGAGAGGGAGTACGCGAAGGTGAACGACGCCGACGGCAGCTGGCGGATCGAGGGGACCTACCACCTCGACGCCGGAGAGACCTACGACTTCCTGCTCTGGTGAGACGACACCGAAGGAGGCCTCGATGAAGCCCTCGTGCGCCCTGCTCCTCCTCGCGTTCCTCGCGGCCGGTCCCGCCGGCGCCCAGACGCCCGACGACCGCGGCTTCGACCCGACCGGCGTCTGGTTCGGCCAGCACGGACCGCTCGCCCTGATGAGGGCCGGCGACACGCTCACTTTCTCCTACTCCGGCGTCTTCGGCGCCACGGCGCACATGTGCGACGGGATCGGGGTCGCCGGCTTCGTCGGCGACGGGAGGTGGGAGTACGTCGACGAGCAGGGGACGGTCGCGTTCACGACGAAGG
>JAKLER010000489.1 GCA_022711615.1 Acidobacteriota bacterium | reverse complement strand
GGCTGGAGGAGGTTCGGCTCGGCGAGGGTCTCGAAGAGCTCCGCCAGTATCTTCCCCGGGACGTCGCCGAAGCGCTCGATCGACTCGACCCCCGCGCGTTCCGCGGCCCACTTCAGCCCCTCGAGCGTTCCGAGCTCCTCTGCCCGGATCGGCCCCCCCGCAACGTCCTTTCCGTACTCGACGACGGCGTCCTTCATCGAGAGCCTGCGGAACGGCGCCTCGAAGGAGATCGTCTCCTCCCCCCAGGGGAGCTGCGTCGTCCCGAGGATCTCCCGGGCCGCCCCGGCCAGGAGCTCCTCGGTGAGCGCCATCTGGTCGCGGGCGTCGGCATACGCCGTGTAGAACTCGAGCATCGTGAACTCGGGGTTGTGCTGGGTGGAGATCCCCTCGTTCCGGAAGTTCCGGTTGATCTCGTAGACCTTCGGGAAGCCGCCCGTGATCAGCCGCTTCAGGTAGAGCTCGGGGGCGATCCGGAGATAGAGGTCGACGTCCAGCGCGTTGTGGTGCGTCACGAACGGCCGCGCCGCGGCCCCGCCCGGGATCAGCTGCATCATCGGGGTCTCGACCTCGAGGAACCCCCGCCCGTCGAAGAACCGCCGGATGTACGAGACGACGCGCGCGCGGATCTCGAACGTCCGGCGCGTCTCCTCGGAGACGATGAGGTCGACGTAGCGCTGGCGGTACTTGATCTCGACGTCCGTCAGCCCGTGCCACTTGTCGGGGAGCGGCCGGAGGCACTTCGCGAGGAACGTCAGCGACTCCGCCTTCACGGAGAGCTCGCCCGTGCGGGTCCGGAAGACGACGCCCGTCACGCCGACGTGATCGCCGAGGTCGAGGTTTTCGAGGAGCGCCCACCCCCCGTCTCCCACGCCGTCCTTCCGCACGTAGGCCTGCACGCGCAGCCGGCCGTCGGAGAGGTCGAGGAAGACCGCCTTCCCCATCTTCCGGATCGCCAGGACCCGGCCGGGAACGGCGATCCGCCTCTCCGGCTCGGGCTCGGCGTCGAGCGCGGCGGAGTCGCTCCCGCCCCAGCGGGCGACGACGTCCGAGACGAGGGAGGTCGCGGCGAAACGATTCGGGTAGGCGGGGTGTCCGAGGTCGACGATCCGGCCGCGGGCCGCCCTGCGGTTTCCGACCTGCTCGGCGAGGCTCTGCTCGGGCTGCTGGGAAGTGTCTTCGGGCATCGGGCGCCGATTCTCCGCGCCCCCTCGGCGCGGGTCAAACGAACACCCTCAGCCGCAGCCGTCAGGCCCCTCCCGAAGAACGCCCGTTGTGGAGCAGCCAGAGGCCCGAGAAGGCCCGAAGGAGGCGGAACCGGGAGCGCGTGAGCTCGTTCAGCCGCTCCTGGGGCCCTTCCGTCCCGACCGCCTCGAGGCTCTGCCGGAAGCGCCGGTCGAGGTCCTGCGCCCTCCCCAGGCATTCCGCCGCCATCTCGAGGACTTTCGCGTCTTCCCCTGACGCGGCCGGCGCCTTGAGGACCTGGGCGGTTTCGTCGATCCGGAGGCGGAGAGCGGCCCCTTCGACGAAGAGCTCGTCGTTCGTGGCCGTCTCCTGGTCCGGAGCGCGGTCGTCCTCTGACTGGATCCTGCGGGCCGCGCGGACCTCCCACGGCTCGAGGCGGAGCCTCGACAGCGAGCTCCCGTAGGCCGCCTGGCCCGAGCCGGCCCCGGTCTGCAGCATGTCGACGGAGTAGAGGATCTTCGACGCGACGTCGCCGAGCAGCGGGTCCGTCGCGACCGCCGGTTTCGCCCGGGTCGCCTTTTCCGGCTCGGTCGGCGCGATCGCCTCGCTCCGCCCCGGGAAGTAGCCGCTGACGGTTTCCTGCGCCTCGGACAGCTCTTCGTCCAGGGCCGGCAGGGCCTCCGGGATCTGCTCGCCGGGGGCCTCACCGGCGGCGTCGAGCCTCGACATGAGCTGGTCTATCGTCTCGGCGAGGCGGGTGACCTGGGCGTGCCGGATCTCCCCCTCGCCCCGGTTCTTGTCGAACTCGTCCTTGAACTGCCGGAAGCGCCGGAACTCCTCCTGGAGCTCGGCGTCGGCGACTTCCGGCCTCCGCGACAGCTCGCGCTCGATGTCGAGGAGCTGCTGCGACGACTCGAAGATCCTCTTCTCCTCGCTCCGGTAGAGGGCCTGGAAACGGTTCTTCGCGGCGAGGTTCGCGTCGAGGACCGCCGAGAGGACGTTCGGGTCGTAGAAGGCCGG
>JAKLER010000488.1 GCA_022711615.1 Acidobacteriota bacterium | reverse complement strand
ACCGCCGGCCTCGAGGTGACGGGCCCGTCGTTCTCCCGCGTCTTCGACGTGAAGCTCGGGAAGTTCCGCAAGCTCAAGCACGTCATCGAGCCGCGGGCCGACTACTCCTACCAGACCGACCCGGAGGACCTCTCCCGGACTCCCGTCTTCGACGAGGTCGACACGATCCTCCCGTCGCACCAGGTTCGTTACGCGCTCGTCCAGCGGCTCCTGGCGAAGGAGGAGAAGGGCGCCTCCCGCGAGATCGCCTCGTTCGAGCTCTCGCGCACGCACTACTTCGAGCTCCCCGTCGGCGCGGCCACGACCGTTCGCGACTCTCCGCTCGACGCGGTCCTCCGCGTCAACGCGGGCTCCGCCCTCAACTTCGACGCGCGGGCGACGTGGGACCTGAAGGAAGGCGTCGTCACCTCCTCGAGCGTGTCGGCGAACGTCGGCTCGGCCGAACGCTTCCTCCGGCTCTCCTTCTTCGACAGCCGCCCCGCAGGAGCGCCGACGCCCTCCACCCAGCTCCGCTTCGGCGGGGGCTCCTCCCTCCTGCCGAAGCGGCTCCGCCTCGACGTCGAGGCGAACTACGACGTGGAGCGCGGAAAGATGCTCGAGTGGCGGAGCCTCCTGACCTGGGAGGCGTCGTGCTTCAAGATCCTCGGCGAGTACCGCGACCTGCGGATCGGCGCGATCCCGACGCGCGACTACCGGATCGGGCTCAACCTGAAGAACGTCGGAAGCTTCCTCGACTTCACCGGGCGCGTCGGGAACTGACCCGGACCGTGCCGTCGGCTCCCCGGAGGTGTGCGGAATGAACGAGCTGATCCTCGGCGCCGGCGGAATGCTCGCCCGCGGACTCGCCGCGCTGCGGCCCCGCGCCAGAGCGCTGGGCATCGCCGAGCTGGACGTCACCGACGCGGCCGCGCTCGCGCGCGTGATCGTCCCGGGCGTCTCGGTCGTCTGGAACGCGGCGGCCGACACGCGGGTCGACCTCTGCGAGAGCGACCCCGGCCACCTCGCCGTGAACGACGTCGCCGTCGGCGAGGTCGCGCGCCTCTGCCGCGACGCGGGGGCGCTCCTCGTCCACGTCTCGACCGACTACGTCTTCGACGGCAGGCCCGGACGGCCCTGGCGCGAGGACGACCCCGTCGACCCGGTCAACGCCTACGGGCGCGGCAAGCTCGGCGGCGAACGCCGGGCGCTGGCGAGCGGGGCGGAGGTCCTCGTCGTCCGCACGTCCTGGGTGTTCGCGCCGGGCGGCGTCAACTTCGTCGACACGATCCTCGGCCTCGCGGAGTCGGGCCGTGAGGAGCTGAAGGTCGTCGACGACCAGCGGGGCCGCCCGACGTACGCGCCGGACCTCGCCCGCGCGCTCGTGAAGCTCGTCGGCTCCGGCGCGCGCGGCCTCGTCCACTTCGCGAACGCCGGGGAGACGACCTGGTACGGCCTCGCGAAGGAGGCGCTCGCCCGGGCCGGCTTCGCCGGCGTGAGAGTTCTCCCGTGCGCGAGCGACGAGTTCCCGCGGCCGGCCGCGCGCCCGGCGAACTCCGTCCTCGACACCTCCCGCTACGAGGAGATGACGGGCGAGGCGCCCCGCCATCACCTCGAGGCGCTCGACGAGCACCTCCGGGTCCGCGCGGAGACCGGGCGGGCGTGAGCCTCGACGCCACGGAGGCGAGGAGGAAGGCCGTCCACGTCGGGATGGCCTCGTTCGCGCTCCTCCTCCGTTGGCTCGACGTCCGGGGCGCTGCCCTTTGCGCGCTCGGCGCGTTCGCCTTCAACCTCCTCGTCCTCCCGCGCCTCGGCGGCCGGAGCCTCTTCCGTGAAGGCGACCGCGCCCGCGGCTACCCCGTCGGCATCCTCCTCTACCCGCTCGTCGTCCTCGCGCTCGTCCTCCTCTTCCCGCGCCGCCTCGACCTCGCGGCGGCCGGGTGGGGCTTCCTCGCGTTCGGCGACGGCTTCGCGACGCTCGTCGGCGCGTCGCTCGGGGGGCGGCGGCTCCCCTGGAACCCGCGGAAGAGCTGGAGCGGCCTCCTCGGCTACGTCGTCTTCGGGAGCCTCGGCGCAGCGGCGCTCTCGTCCTTCGTCGCCGGACGCCTCCCGGCACCGCTCGAGCACGCCGCCTTCCTCCTCGCCGCGCTCGTCGGCGCCGTCCTCGAGAGCCTTCCGTCGGAGCTCGACGACAACGTCGTCCCTCCGCTGGCGGCGGCGGGCGCGCTCGCGCTGCTCCTTCCCGCCCTCCC
>JAKLER010000487.1 GCA_022711615.1 Acidobacteriota bacterium | reverse complement strand
CGGGGAGTCGGATTGTCCGCCGGCTCTCGGAGGGCGGCAAGCGTGCCGATCGACGGCCCGACCGGTCTCTCCGGGGGCGTCTGGTAAGGCATCGGTCCGGGGCCCTGCGGCGTCCGGGCTCGCGCCGCCGTGCGGTCCCTTACGGGGGTGGGCCCCGTCGCGACGGGTCGCTGATGGGGGGCGGGCGCCTGATGCGGGAGGTCCAGCAGGTCGTGGCGCTCCCGAAACCGTCGCCGCGTCCGCATTCAGCCCGCGCCCCCTCCGCCTCGTATCCGAGCTTCGGGGCGAGCCAGCGCTCGACCTCGGCGAGCGGCATCCCCTTCCGCCGCGCGTACTCGGCGACCTGGTCCTTGCCGAGGCGGCCGACGGCGAAGGAGCGGGCCTCGGGGTGCGCGAGGTCGGGGCCGCGGACGGAGGCCGGCGGAAGCCTCGCGAGGCTCTCCGTGAGCGTGATGCCGGCGCGGGACGGCGCGTCGAGGAGGGAGAAGAGGGTTCGCTTCTCCGTGTGGTCGGGGCAGGCGGGGTAAACGGGAGCGGGACGGATGCCGCGGTAACGCTCGCGGACCAGGTCGTCGTGCGAGAGAGGCTCGGCGCCTATGTCGGCGAAGGGCTCGCGCGCCCTCTCGCCGACGACGGCGTCGTCGGTCACCGACCGAAGACCGGTCCTTGACGGCACTTCGAGCGGGCAATACGCTTCTCCGAACTGCCTCAAGGAGCGGCCTGACGTTGGTCGAGATCCTCGGTGTCCGGTTCGACGAGCTGACCGAGGCGCAAACCGTCCGACGAATCCTCGACGCGATCGACGAGAGACGCGGCGGCGTCGTCGTCACCCCGAACCTCGACCATCTGCGTCGCTGCAGCATCGACGCGACCTACCGAACGCTCGTCGCGAAGGCCGACCTCGTCGTCGCGGACGGCATGCCGATCGTGTGGGCGAGCCGCGTCGCGGGGCAGCCTCTTCCCGAACGCGTGACCGGCGCCGACCTCGTCGCGAGCCTTTCCGCCGGAGCGGCGGAACGCGGGCGCTCCGTGTTCCTCCTCGGCGGCGACCCGGGGACGGCCGAGGGCGCTGCCCGCGTCCTGAGCGAGGGGACTCCGCGCCTGAAGGTCGCGGGGACCTGGTTCCCTCCCCGGGGCTTCGAACGCGACCCGGTGGAGTCGCGACGGCTCGAGGCGGCGGTGTCCGCCGCGGCACCGGACGTGGTGTTCGTCGGCCTCGGCTCGCCGAAGCAGGAGCTGCTGATCGACCGGATCCGGTCCCTGCTCCCGGCGGCCTGGTGGCTCGGCGTGGGCATCTCGTTCAGCCTCCTCACCGGAGAGGAGAAGCGGGCCCCGGCCTGGATGCGGCGTTCGGGCTTCGAATGGCTGCACCGGCTCGCCTGTGAGCCTCGGCGGCTGTATCGCCGATACCTGGTCGATGGCCTTCCGTTCGCGCTTCGCCTGGCCGCCTGGAGCGTGAGGCGCCGGTTCCGGCGGCGAGGCCCGGCGCACGACGGGACCGCCGCGCCGGGCGGCGGCCGGGACGGCCCGGTGAATCGCTGCGTCGAGGGCTCGCGCCCGGCGTGACGCGCGCCGAGGTCCCTCCGTGGTGCCTCGCGGGAATGGCGCTCGTGCCGTACGCGACGGTCCCGCTCTCGCTCGAGGCCGGGCTGCGGACGCAGGCCGGGCTGCTCGTCATCGCTCTCGTCGTCGTGGCCTGGAGCGGTCGGCAGTCTCTTCGGGATGCGTTCGGGCGCCTGCCGCCGGCCGTGCGCGTCGGGCTCTGCCTCTACGCCGGCGCCGCCCTGTGGGGCGCCGTCGTCGGAGCTTTCGCCGCCCACCCGTCGCGATCGGTCGTCAGCCAGCTGGTCTCCCTGTGGCTCCTGCCCGCGGCGGCGCTCGCGTTCGGCAAGCACCCGGACCTCGACGGGGAGGCGCTCGTGCGGGCCCTGGGGTGGGCCGCCACGGCGGCCGCCGCCTTCCACGCGGTCGGGCTCGCCGTGCCCCGGCTCGCCGGGGACCTCTCGGGACACTTCGGCTTCGAGCTGCGCAACAGCATCGGGATCGTCGGGCTGGCCCCCCTGCTCTGGCTCGTCGGTCTGGCGCTGGTCTGTGCCCGCACCCAGCCGGTCTCGGCGCTCGTTCCGGTCGTCGCGGCGGGGGTCCTCTGCTTCTGTGCCCAGTCGCGTGGCGGTTGGCTGATCTCGGCCGCAGGATCGCTCGGCATTCTCCTGCTCGTGCAGCGCCGTTCGATCCTC
>JAKLER010000486.1 GCA_022711615.1 Acidobacteriota bacterium | reverse complement strand
CCCCGAGCGGCTCCGCGGCCTTCTCAACGAGACTTTCGGCCACGGCGTCGAGGTCCCGGACGCCGCGTTCGGCCACGACCCGCGCTTCGAGGACGCCCTCCCGATGGTGAAGCGCCTCGCCGCGGCGGCCCGCGCCGCGGGCCGCGAGTTCGGCGTGAAGCTCTCGAACACGCTCGAGGTCGTCAACCACCGCCCCGTCTTCCCCGCCAGCGAGAAGATGATGTACATGTCGGGGCGGGCCCTCCACCCGCTCACGCTCTCGCTCGCGAAGCTCGTCGACGACGAGCTCGACGGGAGCGTCCCGATCAGCTTCTGCGGCGGCGCCGACGCCTGGAACTTCGCCGACCTCGTCTCCGACGGGATGGCCCCGGTCACCGTCTGCACCGACCTCCTGAAGCCGGGCGGCTACGCCCGCCTCTCGCAGTACCTCGAGAACCTCGGCGCGGCGATGGACGCCGCCGGGGCGGAGAGCCTCGACGCGTTCGTCGAGAAGACCTCCGGCGGCAAGGGGCGGCGGTGGAACCTCGCGAGGCACGTCGAGCGGGTCGTCGCGGACGGCCGCCGCGGACGTTTCGCGCGCCGCGAGCGCCCCCTCGCCTTCAAGGGCGGGCGCGCGCTCGGGCCGTTCGACTGCATCGCGGCGCCCTGCATGGAGGCCTGCCCGGCGCACCAGAACATCCCCGACTACCTGTGGCTCGTGGCGAACGGGCGCGAGACGGAGGCGATCGAGGTGATCCGCCGGTCGAACGCCCTCCCGGGCGTGACCGGCAGCATCTGCGACCACCCGTGCACCGAGCGCTGCGTGAGGAACCTCTACGACGCCCCGCTCGGCATCCGCGAGATCAAGCGCTTCGCCTTCGAGAACGGCACGTCGAAGCCCGAGGTCGCCGGCGAGGCGAAGGGCGTCAGGGTCGCCATCGTCGGCGCCGGGCCCGCCGGCCTCTCCGCCGCGCTGAACCTCGCCCGGGCCGGCATCGCGTCCGAGGTCTTCGAGGCGAAGGGGCACGCCGGCGGAATGGTCGGCGGCGCCGTTCCGAGGTACCGCCTCGACGACGGGAAGCTCGCGGTCGACCTCGAGCGCCTCCGGTCCCTCGGCGTGGCGATCCACCTGAACACCGCGGTCGGAAAGGACGTCTCTCTCGACGACCTCCGCGCCCGGTTCGACTACGTCTTCCTGGGCGCGGGCGCCCAGAAGGGGAAGAGGCTCGGGATCCCCGGCGAGGACGCCGAGGGGGTCCTCGACGCGCTCGTCCTCCTCGACGGGCTCCGCGAGGGGGCGAGGCGCGACCTCGGGAAGAAGGTCCTCGTCGTCGGCGGCGGCAACTCCGCGATGGACGGCGCGCGCTCCGCGAAGCGGCTCGTCGGGGCGGGCGGCGAGGTCTCCCTCGTCTACCGGCGGACTCGCGCCGAGATGCCCGCCGACCCCGAGGAGGTCCACGACTGCGAGGTCGAGGGAATCGGCCTGAAGACCCTCCTCGCCCCGGTCCGCGTCGTCGTCGAGAACGGGAAGGCCGTCGGCCTCGCCTGCCAGGCGATGCGGCTCGGCCCGCCCGACGCCTCCGGCCGTCCCAGGCCGATTCCGGTCGAGGGGAGCGAGGTCGTCCTGCCGGCCGACACGATCGTCACCGCCATCGGCCAGGAGACGGCTCTGGAGTTCCTCGGCGGCGCCGCCCTCGAGGCGAAGAAGGACGGGACGCTCGTCGCAAAGGCCGCGACGGGCGAGACCTCGACGGCCGGCCTCTTCGCCGGCGGCGACGTCGTCCGCGGCCCCGCCTCCATCATCAAGGCCGTCGCCGACGGGCGCGCCGCGGCCGACGCGATCGCCCGCCTCCACGGCGTCGAGCCCGCCGCGGAGCCGCACCTGCCGAAGGGGAAGACGCTCCCGGCCCTCATGGAGAAGAAGGCCCGCCTCGCGCGACCGGCCGAGGTGCCCGTCCTCCCGCCGGACCGGCGTGGCGGCTTCGACGAGGTCCTCCAGTCCCTCCCGGCCGATGCCGCGCGCGCCGAGGCGGCCCGCTGCCTCGACTGCGACGAAGCCTGCAGCCTCTGCGTCACCGTCTGCCCGAACCGCGCGAACCTCGCCTACGAGACGTCCCCGGTCGCGCTCGAGCTCCCCCGCTTCGTCGTCGAGGGGGGACGCCCGGTCCCGTCGGGGACGACGACCTTCGCGGTCGAGCAGGGCGTCCAGATCGTCAACCTCGGCGACGCCTGCAACCAGTGCGGCAACTGCGTCCCCTTCT
>JAKLER010000485.1 GCA_022711615.1 Acidobacteriota bacterium | reverse complement strand
CAGGATGACGGTCAGGAGCCCCTTCACGAAGGGGACGAGGACGTTGTGGACGAGGCTCTCGGACATCGCGTTCCTACCGGTCGACTTCGCCGAGGACGATGTCGATCGTCCCGATGACGGCCACGAGATCGCCCACGAGGTGGCCCTGCGCCATCTCGGGGAGGGCCTGCAGGTTGATGAAGCTCGGGGGCCTCACGTGGAGGCGGTACGGCTTGTTCCCGCCGCTCGCGACGAGGTGGAAGCCGAGCTCCCCCTTCGGCGCTTCGACGGCGGCGTAGGCCTCGCCCGCCGGCGGCTTGATGACCCGCGGGACCTTCCCTCGGATCTCCGTCCCCGGGTTCTTCTCGAGCCAGTCGAGGCACTGGAGGACGATCCGGCGGCTCTGGCGGAGCTCGGCGACGCGCACGAGGTAGCGGTCGTAGGTGTCCGCGTTCTTCCCGACCGGAATGTCGAACTCGAGCTCGGGGTAGACCTCGTAGGGGATCGCCCGACGGATATCCCAGGCCTTGCCGGCGGCCCGGAGGACGGGGCCGGTCATCCCCCACTCGATGCAGCGCTTCTCGTCGAGGACGCCGATCCCGATCGTCCTCTGCTTCCAGATCCGGTTCTCGGTCAGGAGCTCTTCGTACTCGTCGACGTTCTTCTCGAACGGCTCGGTGAACGCCCGGACCTTCTCGAGCCAGCCGGGGGTCAGGTCGACCGGGAGGCCGCCGATCCGCATGCAGTTCAGCGTCAGGCGGGCCCCGCAGTACTCCTCGAAGAGGTCGAGGATCACCTCCCGCTCGCGGAACGTGTAGAAGAACGGCGTGATCGCCCCGAGGTCGAGCGCCGCCGTCGCGAGCCAGAGGACGTGCGAGGAGATCCGCTGCATCTCGTCGAGGAGGACGCGGATGTACTGCGCCCGCTTCGGGACCTCGACTCCGAGGAGCTTCTCGACGACGAGGACGTACGCGTGGTTGTTCGTCGCCGAGGCGACGTAGTCCATCCGGTCCGTGTGGGGGACGACCATCGGGAACGTCTCGGTCTCGAAGAGCTTCTCCGTCCCGCGGTGGAGGTACCCGATGTCGGGGCGGGCCGAGACGATCCGCTCGCCGTCGACCTTCAGGACGAGGCGAAGGACGCCGTGCGTCGACGGGTGCTGGGGCCCGAAGTTGAGCTCCATCTCGTGGAGCCCGAGGAGGGGCGGCCCCTCGAGGGGGGGGAACTGCGCGGCGGTGCCGGGAGTCGATTCGCTCATGAGAGCACCTTCCGGTTCGGGTCCTTGGGTCCCGGTCCGCCCCCCTCGGGGTATCGCTCCGGGTAGATCGCCGCGCCGGTGTCGATTCCCTCGACGGGGAAGTCCTTCCGGAGCGGGTAACCCTGGAATCCGTCCCAGGTCAGGATCCGGCGGAGGTCGGGATGCCCGTCGAAGCGGACCCCGTACATGTCGAAGACCTCCCGCTCCATCCAGTTCGCCGTCAGCCAGACGCCGGTCACCGACGGGCAGCTCTCGCCGACCGCGGCCTTCAGGCGGAGGCGCTCCTGGCCGCGGGAGAAGGAATGGAGGAGGAGGAGGACGTCGAAGCGCGGGTCGCGCTCCTTCCAGTCGACCGCCGTCAGGTCGACGAGGTAGGTGAACCCTTCCGCGTCCTTCAGGTGCCGGCAGGCCTCGACGAGCTTGCCCGGCTCGACCTTCACGGTCGTCTCCCCGACGAACTCGTACGCCTCGAGGACGGAGCCCGGCACCGCAGCGGCGAGGGCGGCGACGAGGGGCTTGCCGCTCGCGTCGGTGGCTTTCGGCCCGGCGGGCTTCGGCGGGGCGGCGGGGGCCGCCGGCTTCGGCGCGGCCGGAGCGGGAGCCGCCGGGGCCGCCGCCACCGCAGGGGCGGGCTTCGGCTCGGGCGCCGCCGGGGCCTCCGCGGGCGCCGCCGGGGCTTCGGACGCCTTCGAGACCGGCTCCGCGGCGGGAGTCTCGGGGGGGATCGGCTTGTCTTCGCTCATCGCGCTCGCCCGTTCACGAAGCGCGCCGGAGGGTGCGCGACTTCTGGATCTTCTTCTGCAGCTCCATGAGGCCGTAGAGGAGCGCCTCGGGCCGCGGGGGGCAGCCCGGGACGTAGACGTCGACGGGGATCAGCCGGTCGACGCCCTGCGTCACGGCGTAGGTCCGGTAGGGGCCGCCGCAGGTCGCGCAGGAGCCCATGGCGATGACCCACTTCGGGTCGGCCATCTGGTCGTAGAGGCGGCGGACGATCGGCGCCATCTTCTCCGTCACCGTCCCGG
>JAKLER010000484.1 GCA_022711615.1 Acidobacteriota bacterium | reverse complement strand
GGTCGGCGGCCGGGACCCGCTCGCGGGCGAGGTCGACGAACGTGAGGAGGCGGAGGTTCGCGATGCCGCCGAGGGTCTCCGCGGCCCGGCGCCGCAGGTAGACGCCGAGGAGGTTCGAGCCGACCAGGACGTCGACGGGGCGGAGCGGGTCGCCTGACTTCCGCTCGCGCAGCTCCTCGAGGAAGCGCGCCTCGAGCGCGGCGAAGCCGCCGGTGCAGAGCGTGTGCCGCGGGCTCCCCCCCATGCCGTGGAGTGTACGGGGGCCGGGGCGTTCGGAGCGTCAGTCCTTCCAGCGGGGGGAGCGGTCTCCTTCGATCCCGAGGAGGTCGAGGACGCGCTGCGAGACGAAGCCGAGCAGGTCGTCGATCGTCTTCGGCCGCGTGTAGAAGCCGGGGCTCGCCGGGAGGATCGCCGCCCCCGCCTGCGCGGCCTTCACCATCGCCTCGAGCGTCGGGAGCGGCAGGGGCGCCTCCCGCGGGACGAGGACGAGCGGCCGGCGCTCCTTCAGGTGGACGTAGGCGGCGCGCGTCAGGAGGTTGTCGCAGACCCCGTAAGCGACCTTCGAGAGAGTCGTCGCGCTGCACGGGACGACGACCATGCCGAGGGTCCGGAACGACCCCGAGGCGATCGACGCGCCGACGTCCCTGTTCGGATGGACGACGTCGGCGAGCGCGGCGAGGTCGTCGAGCGGCGCGCCGAGCTCGTCGGCGGCGACGCGGCGCGCGCCGTCCGTCGCGACGAGGTGGACCTCGAGCCCGCCAATCCGGCGCAGCGTCTCGAGGAGGTCCTTCGCGTAAGGGATGCCGGAAGCACCGGAGATCCCGACGACGACGCGGCGAGGCGGAGGATCGGCCATCGTGAGGAAGTCTAGTCGGAGCGGCGCGCGTCGACGACGTCGAACGCCCAGGCGCGGAGGCCCGGGAGAGAGGCGGCCTCCCGCTCGACCTCGGGCGGCGGGCCGGTCGCCTCGAGGAGGAAGAGGCCCTGCTCCGGCCTGACGAGGAGGCGCCAGGGAACGTCGAGCCGCGCGGCGAGCGCGCGAAGGGCGTCGGCGTCCTTCCCTTCGACGAAGAGGACCCGGGTCACCCGGCAGGCCTCCGCCGCGCGGTTAGAATCGCCGGCGGAAGCGCACGGGGTCCGGTGGCCCCCCTGGTCTTCAAAACCAGCGTGCACGCTCCGAGAGGGGCGGCGGGTGGGTTCGACTCCCACACGCTTCCGCCACGATCTCCCCTCATTTCCGGATCGGGTGAGGCTCCGAGAAACCGCGCCTGCGGATCTCCTCGATCAGCTCCGCGTCGGTCTTCAGCGGCTTCTTGTCGCCCCAGCGGGGGTCGTCGCGATAGACCGGGACGCATCCCGGCGTCTGCCGGCAGCTCTCCGCCGCGTCGTCCCATTCCTTCCGCGCCTTGTCCCGGCGCGGGGAGCGCGTCCGCTCCGGCACCTCCAGGCCGCGCTCGACGGCTCGGTCCATCCTCTTCTGAGCCGCCCGCGCGGCGGCCTCGTCCGCCTTCCCGGTGGGGCCCGCGGCGGTGCGGGCGCCGGCGACGGGCTCCGGGTCCGCTTCCGGCGGATCGCCCTCGACGCTCGGCAGGTCCTCGAACGAGACGCGGCTCGCCGGCGTCCCCTTCGCCTTCATCTCTGCGGCATGCTCCGAGAGCGTCTTCGGGCGAGCGGCGGGGCCGGACCGGCCGAGAGCCGGGGCGGGCCGGGCCGTGGGGGCGGGCGTCGGCGCCGGAGCCGATGCCTGCGCGAGCAGGAGGAGGAAGACGATCATCGCGAGCCTCTTCTCGCGGAGGATTATGCCGGGAGGGCTCGCCGGACGGGGGCGTCGGGGGTAGAAAGTGCAGACCTGACCCCGGCGGTGGTACTCTCCCGCGATGGACTCGTCGGCGAGGGGCGGGACCGGGAAGCGGATGACGAGCGAGGAGCGCAATCGCCTCCTCGTCCGGATCGTCAACGAGCTGGACGGGCTCCTGAACCTCGAGTCGGTCCTCGGACGGCTCCTCGACACCCTGCGGACGGCGGTCGGCTACGACGCGGCCGGGATCTTCGTCCTCGGCCGCGACGAGGCGTTCCCGGGCTGGGGGAGCTCCTGGAGGACGATCGCCGCGTCGGCCCGCCGCGGGTTCGACGAGCCGATGCCCGACGTCGACCGGCTCCTTGCGCTCGGCCACGGCCTCGTCGGGCACGTTCTCAGGACCGGCGAGCCGGCCGTCGCGCCCGACGTCCTCGCGGACCCCAGGTACGTGATGGGGCGTCCC
>JAKLER010000483.1 GCA_022711615.1 Acidobacteriota bacterium | reverse complement strand
TTCACCGTGGAGGAGGTCGTGCTGATGGGCCGGACGGCCCGGCGCGGCCGCTTCGCCGCCCCGTCGCGGCGCGACCACGACGTCGTCCGCGAGGCGCTCGAGCGCCTCGGGATCGGCCGGCTGGCCGGCCGCGTCTACACGCAGATCTCCGGCGGCGAGCGCCAGCTCGCTCTCGTCGCCCGGGCGCTCGCGCAGGAGGCCGGCGTCCTGATCCTCGACGAGCCGACGGCGAGCCTCGACTTCGGGAACCAGCTGCGGGTCCTCGGGGAGATCCGCCGCCTTCGCGACGACGGCATCGGCATCCTGATGTCGACCCACCAGCCCGAGCACGCGCTGGAGGTCGCCGACCGGATCGCGCTCCTCGAGGCGGGGCGGATCGTCGCGGAGGGAGCGCCGCGAGAGACCGCGACGCCCGAGCGCCTGGCGCGCCTCTACCGGGCCGACCTCGCGGCCGTCGCCGCGCGTCTCGCGCCCTCGGAGTCGAGGCGGTGAGCACGTCTCCGCCGGCGCCGGAGGAGCTCGTCGCGCGGTGGGGCTCGCTTCCGGCGGGCTCTCTCGCGCTCCTGACCGGCGGGCGGGGCGCGGGGAAGACGCGCTGGTGCGAGGCCCTGGCGCGCGCGGCACGGGGCGCGGGGCTCGCCGTCCGCGGCGTCCTCTCGCCGGCCGTCCTCGCAGACGGCGAGAAGCGCGCCCTCGACCTCCTCGACCTCGCCACGGGCGAACGCCGTTTCCTGGCCGAGCGGGCCCGCCCCGACCTCCCCGGGACCGAGGGCCTCGGCTGGCGCTTCGACCTCGAGGCCCTCGCCGCGGGCAACGCCGCGCTCGAGAGGGTGGGGGCGTGCGACCTCCTGATCGTCGACGAGCTCGGCCCGCTGGAGCTCGGCCGCGGGAGCGGCTTCACCGCGGCGTTCGGCCTCCTCGACGCCCGCCGCTACGGCCTCGCGATCGTCGTCGTCCGGCCGGCGCTCGTCGCCGCCCTGCAGGTGCGCCGGCCCGGCTCCGCGTCGCTCTGGGACCTCGGGGGGGCCCGATGACCGAAGCCGACGGGAAGGGCCCCGAGACGATCCTCGACGTCGACTTCGGACGTCTCTACCGACAGCACTACGCCGCGAGCGGCGGGCGCGAGAAGCCGCCCGAGGCGTGGGACGTGCGGGCTTCCGACCTGAGCCGCGAGCTCGAAGGAAGCCCGTACGTCGAGGAGCTCCTCCGGCTCGTCGACCTGACGGGCTGCCGCACGCTCCTCGACGTCGGGTGCGGCCCCGGGACGATCGCCCTCGCCCTCGCCCCGCGCCTGGATCGCGTCTGGGGCCTCGACTACAGCCGCGGGATGCTCGACGCGATGACGCGCCACGCCGCCGCACGGGGCCTTACGAACGTCGAGCCGATCCTCCGCTCCTGGGAAGAGCCGTGGGACGTCGTCCCGGCGTGCGACCTCGTCCTCGCCTCGCGATCGACGCTCGTCCGCGACATGGAGGACGCCCTCGCCCGTCTCGACGCGAAGGCGAAGCGGCGCGTCTGCCTCACGAGCCTCGCCGGAGGGCGTTTCGTCCGCGCCGACCTCCTCGCGCTCCTCGGCCGCGAGCGGCCCGCCTATCCCGATTACATCTACGTCGTGAACCTCCTCCACCGGATGGGCCGCCACCCGCGCCTCGACTTCATCCGGGCCGGGCGCCGGCCCGACGAGAAGCCGGGTTTCGAGCAGCTCGCCCGGCGCGTCGAGTTCTCCCTCGGCGCCCTCACCCCCGAGGAGCGCGCGCGGCTCGAGGCCTGGTACCGGGAGGACCCCGCCCGCGCCGGGACCGGCCGCGAACCGTCCTGCTGGGCGTTCGTCTCCTGGGAGAAGGAGTAGCGAGGGACCGGGGATCCGGTCGGCGACCCGGAACGTCGGGGCTCGGGGCGGGAGCAGCCGGCCCGGCCCCGAAGGGCTGGCTCGGCGCGGAGGGGGCATACTGGAGGGAGGCTGGACAGTGGGAGACGAGACGCGCTCTTCGGCTGCGCCCCCCCCGGGCGCCCCCGGCTCCGGCCGGACGGCGGCCGCCGGCCTGATCTGCGCCCTGATGTCCATGGCGTTCGGCGCGGCGGCTCTCGTCGGATGGGCGACCGGCCGGAAGGTGCTGACCGCGTTCGATCTCGCGAGCATCCCGATGGCGCCGAGCACGGCGCTCCTCTTCGTGGTCCTCGGGGGCGTCGCCGCGGTGGCGGCACGACCGGGACGAGGAACGAGGGCGCGGAGCGCGAGCGCCGTTCTCGCCTCTCTCGCGGCGCTCAGCTCGG
>JAKLER010000482.1 GCA_022711615.1 Acidobacteriota bacterium | reverse complement strand
CCGGATCTGGAGCGTCGATGCCGCGGGGGGCGAGCCGCGGTCTCTGACGACCGACTCCGCGCACACGTTCAACACGAAGGCCGCCGCCGGGGTCGTCCTCTTCGACCGGCTCGACGACACGGGCGTGCACATCTGGCGGATGGCGGCCGACGGCACCGGCCGCAGGCAGGTCACCACGGGAAGCGGCGAGCAGGTCCGCCACCTCTCGCCCGACGGCCGTTTCGTCGCATTCGAGCGATGGGACGACGCGGGGAGCATCCACCTCTTCGACCTCGAGAGCGGAAAGGCGTCGAAGCTGTTCGAGCGCGCCGCCGACGTCTTCGGGTTCTCTCCGGACTCGAAGCGGTTCCTCGTCACCCGGCTCGAGCCGGACGAGAAGGGGCAGCCACGACCGGTCTGGCAGGCCCTCTCCGTCGAGGGGAACGAGGCGCCCGCGACGTTCCCGGGTCCGGCGGGCGCCCTGGGCGCGGTCTGGACGCCGGACAGCCGCGGCGTGAGCTTCCGCAGGCGCAACGACCCCGCCTGGAACGTCTTCCGCCAGGGACTCGGCGAGGGCGAGCCGGTCCAGGTGACGCGCTTCACCGAAGGCCGGCTGATGGGCCACTTCTGGTCGCCCGACGGCCGCAAGCTCGCCGTCACGCTCCGGACGCGGGAGGGGGTCGACCTCTGGGTCACGGAGGCCGACGGAACCCGCCCCGTCCGCGTCACGAGGCTCCCGGAGCTCGAAGTTTTCGGCGTCCGCTGGCTGCCCGACAGCAGCCGCCTCGTCGTATCGGCCGGGACCCGGAGCCAGGACGCCGTCCTGATTCGCGGCTTTCGCTAGGCGGCCGGAGCGCTTCCCCGTTCGCGGCCGAGCCGCGAGAGCGGGCCGACCGCGTAGCTGCAGGCGTGCTCTCCCTCCGGGATGAACGTCTCCCTTCGCGACCTGACGCCGAGCAGGCCCTCGATCAGCCTCTTCTCGAACCGGCACGGCAGGTCGGAGAGCGCGACCATCTCCCGGAGCGGGCAGTGGCAGAGGCGCAGGCGCGGGCCGCCGTCGCCCGCGACGACCTCGGCGACGAAACCCTCCTCGGAGAGGATTCCCGCGATCGCCTCGAGCCGTTCGCGGCCGCGCAGGCCGGCCACGCGCGGCGCCAGCTCGCGGCGCCGGCGCGCGAGGCGGCGCTCGAAGAACTCCTCGAGGAGGTCCCGGCGCCCCTTCTCGTGGAGGAAGCTCGCGAGCTCCCCGAGAAGCTCTCCCTCGCGGCGCGGGAAGAGCGCCTCCCCGGCGGCCGTGAGGCGGTAGAGGACGTGAGGCCGTCCCGGTCCCTTCCGGTGGACGCCCGGCCGCTCGACGAGGCCCATCGCGACGAGCGACTTCAGGTGGGTGCGAAGCGTCTCGCGGTTCAGGTCGAAGCCGGCCTCGAGCCGCGCGAGCGTGCACTCGCCGGACCGCTTGATGAGGCCGAGGAGCCTCCGCTGGCTCTCGCCGATCCCGGGACCGAAGACCGATTCCATTCGCTGCATCCGCTCGTCTCGCTCAGACCCGCGCCGCGCCCGGGGCGACGCCGACCCGCCCCCCCTGCGGCCGGCTCGCCGCGAGGAGGCGGGGAACGATCCAGGTCGCCCACCAGACGAGGCCGGAGACCTCGAGGAGGCCCGAGACTCCGGCCGTCGGGAAGGCCACCGGGGTGAGGTCGGTCAGCACCTGCTGCGTCACGCGCAGCGTGCAGCCGAGGTTCAGGAGGACGAACGGCGCCAGCGGCATCGCCTCGGCGTCCGCCGAGCTTCCCGGCGGACGGGGCGCGACGCGCGAGGCCACTCCGACGATCATCAGGCTGACGAAGCCGACCGTGATCGCGTGCCGGGTGGCGCCGTGCCACGCGTGCGAGAACGGGATGCCGACGAGGCGCGACCAGAACGGCCCGGCCACGAGCATCGCGAGCGAGACGCCGAGCCAGACGTGCGCGGCGCGCACGAAGGCAAGCGGCGAGAGGCGCGGCACGACGAAACGCGGTCGGGCGAAGGCCCGGAGGCTCGAGACCGCGAGGGCCGCGCAGACGGCCAGGCCGACCCAGGCCAGCCAGACGGCGACGAAGAGGGCCGGCCGGCGGGAGGTCATCGCCAACGGGAAGAGGGCCACCTCGAGGACGATCATGGCCTGGAGCGGCCAGAACAGGCGGACGGCGCGGCGCTCGTCGACGACCGGAGTCCCGAAGAGGCCGGGCAGGACTCGCATCGAGACGCCGAGGATCATCGAGAGCGCGAGACCGTGGATCTGCAGGTCGCGGAGCGGGAG
>JAKLER010000481.1 GCA_022711615.1 Acidobacteriota bacterium | reverse complement strand
TCCGGAAGCTCGAGGAGAGCTTGCAGAGGAGGTCGTTCGCGGAGCTGTAGTCGGTCTGGCCGCCGTTGCCGAAGCGCCCGGCGACCGAGGAGAAGGCGACGGTGGCGCCGATGGGCGTGTCGCCGAGCGCCTGCAGGAGGTTGAAGAAGCCGTCGGCCTTCACGTCGAAGACGAGGTCGAACTCCTTCGGCTCCTTGTCGGCGAGGAAACGGCTGATCTCGAGCCCCGCCCCGTGGAGAAGGACGTCGACGCGCGGGCTCCGCGCGAGGACCTCGGAGACGATCTCCCGAACGCGCGCCGCGTCGCGGAGGTCGCCCGCGTACCAGTGGACGGTGCCGCCCGCGGCCTCGACCGCGCGGATCGCCTCGAGGGCGGCGGCGAGCCGCTCGAGTCGCGTCAGCTCCCTCTCGACGAGGGCCGGCGTGGCGCGCTCCCCCTTCGCCTTCAGGCGCTCGAAGACGTCCTTCTTCAGTCCTTCGCGGTCGGTCGCGACGCGCGCGAGGTCGGGATCGTTGCGGTCCGGCTCGGGGAGGAGGTCGAGGAGGTGGAACGTGCCGCCCGAGGCGGCGGCGAGGTCGGTCGTAATCGCCGAGACGATGCTCCCCGCCGCGCCCGTGACGAGGAAGACGCTCTCCTTGCCGAGCGGCATCCCGGGCGTTCCGTCCTCGACGGGGAGCTCCCGCATGCCGACGGAGGTCCGGAGGCCGTCGGCGTAGCCGACCTCGACGCAGCCCGGGTCGCGAAGCGCCTCCTCGATCAGGAGGTCCGCGACGACGGACGGCGCGGCGTCGACGCCGAAATCGACGACCTTCACGGTCGCCTCGGCCTTCTCGCGCTTGAAGGCCTTCGTGAAGCCGGAGACCGCGCCGCCGAGCGGCGCGACGGCGCCGGCGGCGTCGTAGCCGTGCCGGCCGCCGAGACGGGTCGCCGAGACGAGGAACGTGCCGGGAGAGCCGAGGGCGCCGTAGAGCGCCCGGGCGGTGGTGTAGAGGCTCTTGACCCTCACGCGGAGCGCCTCGCGGAAAGCCGCGAGGTCCATCGCGCGAAGGTCTCCCTCGGCGTCGAGCGCCGGGAGCCAGAAGAGACCGTGGACGGGGCCGCCCGCGGTCCACTCGGCGAGGCGCTCGGCGAGCGCGTCGGCGGAGGCGCCGTGCGCGAGCGTCAGGACGTCGGCGCCGCGGGAGCGGAGCCGCTCGACGAGCGCCTCGGCGGCGCCGCCGCGGTCGAACATGACGGCGACGCGCGCGCCGGCGCCGAGCGCGACGCCGGTCGCCCTGCAGGCCGGCAGGGCGGGACGGACGACGGGGACGACGACCCGGCGCGGCACCTTCGCCGCCTCGGCGAAAGAGCCGAGCGGCGATCGGGACGCGGCGGGCGCGACCGACGCAGACGGGCCGTCCGGCGCCGGAGCGGCCGGCGCGGCGGCCGTCCCGCCGGCGGCGAGGTCGGGCCGGTTGTCGTAGACGAAGCGGACGACGTGGCCGAGCGTCGGGTAGTCGCGGAGCTTGCGGCCGTCGTCGCGCGGGATGCCGTACTCCTCGCGCACCGCGCTGAAGAGCTCGGCCTGCTTGACCGTGTCGACGCCGAGGTCGGCCTCGAGGTCGAGCTCCGGATCGAGCATCTCGGACGGGTACCCCGTCTTCTCGGTGACGATGGCGAGGACGCGCGCCAGCACGCCGTCGGAGGCTTGGCCCGCGGGCGGCGGGGGCGGAACGGCGGACGGTGCCACGGCGGCCGGCGTCGGGACGGGGGCGAGAGACGGCGCGACCGCGACGGAGATCGGAGCCGGAACGGTCGACGCCGCGGCCGGCCCGGCGGCCGCGGGCCGCGTGAGGTCGGGGCGGTTGTCGTAGACGAACTGCACGACGTGGCCGAGCGTCGGGTAGTCGCGGAGCTTGCGGCTGTCGTCGCGCGGGATGCCGTACTCCTCGCGCACCGCGCTGAAGAGCTCGGCCTGCTTGACCGTGTCGACGCCGAGGTCCGCCTCGAGGTCGAGCTCCGGGTCGAGCATCTCGGCCGGGTAGCCGGTCTTCTCCGTGACGATCGCGAGGACCCGCGCCAGGACCGGGTCGGAGGCGGGCGCGGCGACGGGCGCCGGTGCAGGCGCGGAGACCGTCGCCGAGGCGGCGCTCGCGGACGCGGCGGCGAGGTCGGGCCGGTTGTCGTGGACGAAGCGGACGACGAGCGCGAGCGTCGGGTAGTCGCGGAGCTTGCGGCTGTCGTCGCGCGGGATGCCGTACTCCTCGCGCACGGCGCTGAAGAGCTCGGCCTGCTTGACCGTGTC
>JAKLER010000480.1 GCA_022711615.1 Acidobacteriota bacterium | reverse complement strand
CCTGTCGGAGCTCCTCTCCGGCCCCTCCGCGCTCGAGATCGACGCCGCGAACGCCCGCGCCCTCGCCCGGCTTCTCGCGAGCCGCCCGCACCTCGTCGCGATCGGCGTCGCGCGCGACGTGATCCCTGGGATGGCGGACGACCTCTTCCTCCACGCCGGACCTCCCGTGTCGTGGGAGCGGATGTGCGGGCCGATGCGGGGTGCCGTGATCGGCGGACTCCTCTACGAGGGGCGCGCGAAGGACCCGGCCGAGGCGGAGCGTCTCGCGGCGAGCGGCGTCGTTCGCTTCGAGCCGTGCCACCACCACGACGCCGTCGGCCCGATGGCGGGCCTCGTCACGCCGTCGATGCCGGTTTTCGTGATCGAGGACCGCGGCGGCGAGCGCCCGGGAGCGCGGACGTTCTGCACGCTGAACGAGGGCCTCGGAAAGGTCCTCCGTTACGGCGCCTTCTCGGAGGAGGTCGTCGCGCGGCTCGTCTTCATGCGGGACGAGCTCGGCCCCGTCCTCGCGGAGGCGCTCGCGCGCCGAGGTCCGATCGACCTGAAGCACCTGATGGCCCAGGCGCTCCAGATGGGGGACGAGGGGCACAACCGGAACCGCGCGGGGACGTCGCTTCTCTTCCGCGAGCTGGCGCCGGCCGTCGTCCGGGCCACCGCGGACCGGGAGCGTGCCGCGCGGGTCCTCGACTTCGTGAACGGGAACGACCACTTCTTCCTGAACCTCTCGATGCCGATGGGCAAGTGCATGCTGAAGGCGGCGGAAGGGGAGCCGCTCTCCTCGCTCGTCTCCGTCATGGCCCGCAACGGCACCGACTTCGGAATCCAGCTCGCCTCGATGCCGGGCAGGTGGTTCACCGGGCCGGCGCAGATGGTGCGGGGCCTCTACTTCCCGGGCCGCACGGAAGCCGACGCGAACCCCGACATCGGCGACAGCGCGATCACCGAGACGGCCGGTTTCGGCGGTTTCGCCATGGCCGCCGCCCCGGCGATCGTCCAGTTCGTCGGCGGGAGCGCCGAGGACGCGCTCGCGGCGACGCGCGCCATGCGCCGGATCACGCTCGGGCCGAACCCCGGCTTCGCGATCCCGGCGCTCGGATTCTCCGGCTCGCCGACCGGCATCGACCTCCGCCTCGTGGAGGAGCGGAACCTCCGACCGCAGATCAACACCGGCATCGCCCACAAGGAGCCCGGCGTCGGGCAGGTGGGAGCCGGTCTCGTCACCCCCCCGTGGGAGGCGTTCCACGCCGCCCTCGAGGCATTCGCCGAACACGTCCGCGCCTCCCGCGCCTGAAACGAAGGAGCCCACCATGCGCCCGATCGAGCTCTCGATCCCCCTCGGCATCGGCACCCCGGCCTGGCCGACCTACGAGCCGCTCCAGATGAAGTACTTCAAGCGGCTCGCGCCGAACGGCGCAAACGGCCAGCTCCTGACGCACAGCAACCACCTCGGGACGCACATGGACGGCGAGATCCACTTCTACTCGCCGGGCAAGGACATGGCGGCCCTCCAGCTCGACTTCCTGATGCACGAGGGGGCGATCGTCGACCTCTCCGACGCCGTCTCGGACTACGACGTCTACACGTCGAAGATGGTCGAGGACCGGGTCGAGGTGAAGGACGGCGACATCCTCATCATCCACACCGGCTACCACCACTACGGCTGGGACCAGCCGGAGGCGGACGAGATCCGCTACATGGTCAAGCACCCCGGGCCCGACCGGGAGTTCGCGGAGTGGGCGCGGAGGAAGAAGCTCCGCTGGATCGGCGTCGACTGCGGGAGCGCGGACCACCCGATGAACACGATCATCCGCACCTGGATGCCGCGCCAGGCGAAGGAGGCCGACGCTCACTTCCGCGCGAAGTACGGGATGCCGCTCGACCAGTTCTACGACGACGGCAAGTACCAGCTCATGCACCTCGAGCTCTTCAACCACGGGATCATCCACGCCGAGTGCCTGGGGGGCGACATCGACCTCCTCCTGAACCAGCGCGCCGTCATCGGCGCCTTCCCCTGGCGCCTCGTCGACGGCGAGTCGTGCATCTGCCGCATCCTCGCGTTCGTCGACGACGACCGCCACGCGGCGCTCATGGCGAAGAAGGAGAGGTCCGTCCGGACGAAGTGGAACGACGTCGCCGGCTCTCCGAACGCCTGGCTCCACGAAGAGGCGCGGAAGAAGGGCTGAGGAGAGTCGGGGCGCGGCGGAGACGCCGCGCCCCGGAGCCGCGCATGAGCGACCTGCCGTTCCGCTCCGCCACGGAGCTCCTCGCCGCCCTCGACCGCCGCGAGACGTCGAGCGAGGAGCTCCTCACCCT
>JAKLER010000048.1 GCA_022711615.1 Acidobacteriota bacterium | reverse complement strand
CGTCGCGGCTCGGCCGGGGCGCGCTCCTCGCGGTCGGCGCCCTCGCGCTCGGCGCGCTCCGTGCCACGAACCCGTGGGACGTCCCCGTCCTGACGCTCCTGGCCGTCGGCGCGGGCGCGTTCGGAGGAGCGCGGCGCGCGGAGCCGGGGCGCCGCCTGCGGGCCGCGCTCGGCTGGGGGCTCGGCCCGCTCGCGCTCTCGGCCCTCCTCTTCCGCCCGTTCGACGCGTCCTACGTCGCTCCCTACACGAGCGTCGCGAGGAACGCCGGCGCCGCGACGCCGCTCGCGGCGTGGCTCTGGCTCTGGGGGCTCCCGGCGTTTCTCGTGGCGAGCCTCGCGGCGCTGGAGCTCGCCCGAAGGCGCGCGGTACGCGAGGAGGGAGGGGATCGACGGGCGCCTCTCGCCGGCGCAGGGCTCCTCCTCGGCGCGCTGGCGATCGGCCTCGTCTCGGGCATCCCGTCCGGGCCGGTCGTCCTCCCGCTCGCGGTGGCCGCGGGCGCAGTTGCGCTCGCCCCGGGGGGCGGCGCCGGCCCGGAGAGGCGCGCCGTTCTCCTCCTCTCGGCCGGGGCGCTCCTCGTCACGTTCTGCGTCGACGTCGGCTCCGTCGGCGGCGACCGGATGAACACCGTCTTCAAGCTCTCGTTCCAGGCGTGGGCTCTCCTGGCGGTGGCGTCGGGACCGGCGCTCGCGTGGGTCGTCGCGGCGCTCCGGGACGGGGGGCGCACGCGACCCGGCCCCTGGACGGTGACCGCGGGGCTCCTCCTCGGCGCGGCGGCGCTCTACCCCGTCACGGCGACGCCGGCGCGCTTCGCGGAGCGCTTCCCGCGCGTCGCGCCGGGTGCGGCCTGCCGGCCGTTCGAGAACGCTCCGGCCCCGCCGGCGGCGCTCGGCGCCGGCGCGGCTGGCCGTCCGCGCGGCCTCGACGGTGAGGCGTTCCTCGCCGACTCCGCGCTCTGCGTCGAAGGCCGGCTCGTCCCGCTCCGATACGACGGGGAAGGGTTCGCCTGGCTCCGCGCCAACGAGCGCGGATCGCCCGCGATCCTGGAGGCCGTGCTCCCCGAGTACCGCTGGGGCTCGCGGTTCAGCGTCCACACAGGGCTCCCGGCGGTCGTCGGCTGGAGCTGGCACGTGCGCCAGCACCGCGCGGCCGTTCCGGGCTCCGTCGTCGAGAAGCGAATCGCGGAGGTCGAAAGACTCTACCGGTCGCGCCTCGCCGCGCCCGGGGAGGGGACGGGCGAGGGGAGGGCGACCGTCGAGGAGGTGCGCCGGCTCCTCGCGCGCCACCGCGTCCGCTGGATCGTCGACGGCCTGCTGGAGAGGGCGGTCTACGGCGAGGAGGGGCTCGCGAAGCTCGGCGAGCTCGAGCGCCTGGGTCTCCTCGAGCGGGCGTACGCGAGCCCCGGCCTCACCCTCTGGCGGGTGCTCCCGGACGCGACGGCGCGCTGACGGCTTCGCGTTCGGGCTCCGGCCCGGGCCGCTCCGCCGGGACCTCCACCACGACGAACCCTCCGTCCGGCCCGGTCGCGGGCACCGACCGGAGCCGCGCCGAGGGGAAGAGCACGCTCAGCTCGGCGAGGCCCTCCGCGTCGCGCGGAGAGACGAGGAAGAGGAGCGGCTCGGCCCGATCGAAGTCGGGCCGCCGTCCGTCCGCTCCGGCGCGGGCGGCGGCGAGAGCCTGCGCGAGCGGCCGCTCGCCGGGGTGAAGGCCGGGACTCCGGCCGGGCCGGCCCGCCTCCATCGCGACGGCCCGGTCGTCGACGCCGTGGGGGACGCCGACGACGAAGACGTTCCCGAAGCTCCGTCCCGCCGCCGTGAAGGCGGCCGCCTCCGCGCCGAGCGCGCGATGGGGGAGCGCTCGTCCGGCGTAGGCCGCCTTCCACTCGAGAAGGCGCGCGCGCGCTCCGAGGGCGGAGGCGGCGACGAGGGCTCCTCCGAGGAGGACGCCTGCCGAGCGGCGCCGGCGGCCGAGGGCTTCCCCGAGCCGGCCGAGCGCCGCGCCGGAGAGGAGGAGCGCCGGCGCGAGCGCGCCGCTCGCCCGGGTCGCGCTCGGGTTCTCGTCCGGGAAAGACGCCGCGGCGGCGGACGGGAGGAGGAGGACGAGGAGCGCGGCCGGGACGAGGAGCGCGGCGCGGTCGCGACGGCGGAGGGCGTCGGCCCCGGCGAGGCCCAGCCCGGCGAGGAGCAGCGCTCCCGAGGCGGGATCGAGGAGCGGGCGCCCTGGCGCGGCCTGGAACCAGGAACGGTCTCCCGTCGCGTGGAGCGCCCCGAGCGCGGGGAGGACGCCCCGGGCAAGGCTCGGAAGGCGTGCGTGCAGCGCCGCGAGCGGATCGCCGGACGGGGCGTCGCCGAGGACGCGGGTCCGCGCCCGGGCCCAGAAGTCGGCGGGGAACTCGACCGCGTAGCGGGCGAGCGGGGCCGCGCCTGCCGCGGCCAAGACGGCGCACGCGGCGAGGTTGCGGAGGGGGCGCGCGCGGGCGGCGCGGCTTCCGAGCGCCGCCAGCGGAGCCGCAGCGGCGACGACGAGAAGGAGGAAGCGAGCCGACTGGTAGGTGTGGAGCGAGAGCCCGAGGACGAGGCCCGACAGGAGCCAGTCGCGGCGGCGCCCCTCGCGAACGGCGCGGAGGAGGAAGACGAGGAGGAGCAGCGTCGCCGCCGGGAGGAGGACGATCCGCAGGCCGAGCCGGGAGAGGACGAGGTGCCAGCCGGAGACGGCGCCGAGCGCCGCGGCCGCGAGGCCCGCGGCGTCGGCGGCGGCCGGGCCGCGGACGCGCGCCAGCTCGCGCCCGGCCAGGAAGAGGAGCGGGACGGTGAGGGTCCCCTCGATCGCCGTCAGGAGCGTCAGGGAGTGGAGGTCGAGGCCGACGCCGGGCAGGAGCGCGAGGAGGGCGAGGAGATACATCTGGATCGGCTCCCGCCCGCCGTTCGTCGGACAGAAGACCGGCCGGGCGCCCTCCCGGATGCGGAGCGCGTCGAGGACCTTCTCGACGTGGTCGCTCGTCGGCTCGGGCGGCAGCGGGGCGAGGGCGGAGACTCGGAGCCATCCGGCGGCGAGCGTGACGAGGACCAGCGCCGCGAGAGCGGCGCGGGAGGGGCCGTCCCGCTTCGGGCGGGCGTCGTCGTCCGGGTCGCCGAATCCCCGCATCAGCGCGAAGAGCGCGGCGAACCCGGCGAAGGCGCCCCAGGCCGTGTAGCGGTTCCCGGCGCTCCCGGCGACGGCGAGCGCGACGAGGACGAGCCCCGATGCGGCCCAGCTCGGCTGGCCGAGGAGCGCGGCGGAGCGCGCCTCGATCCGCGCGGGGAGGGACGCGCTCTCGCGTCCCTCCTCCCGCGCGGCGGGCGCGTTCAACGGGTCCGCTTCGCCGGCATCTCGCGGCCCCCCTGGCGGAGGACGAGGCCGGTCACCTTCCCGTCGCTCCCCTTCACGAACGTGATCCGCGCGTCGACGACCTTCAGGAAGAACTCCGTCTCCGAGGCGGGGAAGACCTCGAGCTCCTCCTGCCCCGTCGCGCGCGTCAGCAGGCGGTTCCCGTCCCGCCGGACGGTCAGGATGAAGCCGGGAGCGAGCTCGTACTCCCCGGCGTAGAGGTCGTAGAGGGCCGGGTCGACCTTCGTCTCCGACGGGGGTGCCGGGACGTCGCCCTCGCGGACGCCCTTCTCCGCCTCGTCGGCCCCCTCGGGGTAGAAGAGGGCCTCCTTCGCCTTCCCGTCGGGAGCGGCGAACGCGATCCGGGTGAGGGAGCCGTCGAAGAAGAACTCGCTCTCCGACAGGGGCTTCAGCTCGAGGCGCGGCCCGCCCGAGCGCTGGGAGAAGAGCCTCCCCCCTTCGGCGGTGATCGTCCGGGTCGTCTGCGGGTCGAAGCGGTAGACGCCGACCCAGCGCTCGAAGAGCTTCGGGTCGAGGGGGACGGCGACCCGGGCCGGGAAGGGCTTCCCGATCAGGAGCGCGGCGATCTCCTTGCCGAGCGTCCCCGGGTCGGCCGCGGGGGCGTCGCTGTTCGCGAGGACGGCGACGTAGACCTTCTCGTCCGGGAGCCTCACGGCGTACGTCGAGAAGCCGAAGATCCCGCCGCCGTGCTCGATCGAGCGGGCGCCGCGAAGCGTCGAGACGCCGAAGCCGTAGCCGTAGCGCGTCGGCTTGCCGTCGCGGGTGACGGCCGGGGTCCAGGCCTTCTCGAGCGAGGCCCGCTTCACGAGCTTCTCCGTGTAGAGGGCGGCGTCCCAGAGCGCGAGGTCGTCGACGGTGGAGACGAGCGCGCCGGCCGCGTGGGGCTGCGTCATGCTCAGGAAGCGGGCGTTCGCGACCGTCTCGCCGTCGCGCGTGTAGCCGGCGGCCCTTTTCGCGAGGACCGGGCCGTCGTCTCCGACCCGCGTCGACCTCATGCCGAGCGGCCGGAAGATCCGCTCGGCGAGGAATTCCCCGTACGGCTTGCCCGAGACCTTCTCGAGGATCGCGCCGAGGAGGACGTAGCCGGAGTTGTTGTAGCGCCACTCCGCCCCCGGGGCGAAGTCCATCGGCTCCTTCGAGAAGACCTCGACGAGCTCCGCGGTCGTCAGGTCGGCCCGGACCTTCGGCCCGGTCATGTAGCCGGGGATGCCGGTGTAGCTCCGGATCCCCGACGTGTGCGTCAGCAGGTGCTCGACGGTGATCGTGTGCCCTTGCGTCGGGTAGCCGGGGAGGTATTTCGTGATCGGGTCGGTGAGCGAGAGCTTCCCCTCCTCGGCGAGCATCAGGACCGCGACCGCGGTGAACTGCTTCGTGATCGAGCCGAGACGGAAGACGGAGTCGGGGGAGAGCGGCACGCCGAGCTCGAGGCTCGCCATCCCGCGGGCCTTCCGGTAGACGGTCTTCCCGTCCTTCACCGCGATCACGGCGACGCCCGGGCCGTCGGCGGGGAGCGCCCGGGCGAGGAGGGCGTCGATCTCCGGCGCCGGCGAGGCCGGCTTCGCGGCGGCAGCGGGAAGGGTTGCAGCGAGGAGGAGAAGGGCGCACGCGGACGCGCGACGCGGTCGGAGACGGCTCATCGGGACACCTCTCTTCGTTCGGGATCGGGCGACCATGCCGACTCTAACGGAAGCGCCCCGTCCGGGGTTCCGGGTCTGTACCGGGCGGGCCTCAGGCTTTCCGTGCCTCCTCCGTCCAGTACGGCGTCGCGAGTCCGATGTCCCTCTCGGAGACGAAGCCCTCCCGGCCGCCCGTCCGCTCGTAGTGGCGGAGCGCGGCGACGACGTGCCTCGCTCCGGCCAGGATGACGGGCACGTTCGCCGAGGCGACGACGATGTTCACGAGGTCGGTCACGTACCAGATGTTCCCGAGCTGGAGGTCGGCGAGGACGGTCAGGACGCCGAAGGGGACGAAGAAGAGCGCGCCGACGGCCCGGATGCCGAAGACGAAGCGGTGCGCGCGCGAGATCATGTTCGCGCTGATCTCGGCGAAGACGATCATCCCGATGAGCGTCGTGAAGGCGAAGAGGGCGTAGCTGACGGAGAGGGCGACCTTCACGGCGGGGTCGAAGCCGGTCCCCGGCGTCAGGTGCGTCGCGGACGTCATGAAGACGAGGAGCTTGTCGGCTTTCCGCGCCCCCCAGTCGAAGGCCTCCGGGGCGGCCCAGAGCTTCGCCATCACGGTCACGAAGCCGGCCATCGAGCAGATGACCACGGTGTCGAACCAGACCCCCATCGACTGCACGAGCCCCTGCTCGACGGGGTGACGGTTGTCGGCCGCGGCCGCGGCCATCGTGATCGTCCCCTGACCGGCCTCGTTCACCATCAGGCCGCGCTTGATCCCCTGCTGGAGCGCGACGCCGAAGCTCCCGCCGAAGATCGCCTCGGGGGAGAACGCCCCGGCGAAGACCGAGCCGAGGAACCACGGCACGAGCCGCCAGTTCAGGGCGACGAGGAGGAGGACGACGCCGCAGTAGAGGACCGCCATGAACGGGACGCAGAGGTCGGTGAAGCGGATCACGCGCTTGAGCCCGCCGAGGACGAGGGCGGCGACCGAGACGACGAGAAGCCCTCCGATCGCGTAGAAGACGCCCGACGTCCGTCCGTACGTCGTCCCCGCGATCGTGCTCGCGACGGAGCCGAGCGCCGTGAAGAGGTGGAACGTCTGGCTCGGGACGTTCAGGAGGGCGTACGTGATGAAGAGGACGGCGAGCGTCACGCCGACCCAGCGGCGGTTCCCCAGGATCCGCATCCCGTAGAACGGCAGCCCGCCCACGAACTCGCTCTCCTTGCGCTCCTTGAAGAGCTGGGCGAGCGTCGCCTCGGCGAAGCCGGTCGCCATCCCGAAGGTCCCGGCGACCCACATCCAGAAGAGCGCGCCCGGGCCGCCGACGGTCACCGCGCCGGTGACCCCCATGATGTTCCCCGGGCCGGCGCGCATCGCCGAGCTGAGCATGAAGGCGGCAAACGGGCTGATCCCCGTCTCCGACGCCTTCCGGTCCATGACGATCCGGATGCTCTCGCCGAAGCGCCGGAGCTGGACGCCGCCCGTCCGGAGCGTGAAGAAGAGCCCCGTCCCGAGGAGGAGGAGCATCGCGAAGGAGAACTCGCCGAGGACCGGGATCGCCGCCCATGAAGGGACGTTCTTCGGGAAGTCCCAGAGGAGGTCGGAGACCGGCACGAAGAAGGCGAACAGGTCGTTGACGACCTCGAAAAGGTGCTGCATCCCGCTCCCTTCAGCTTCCGTCTGCGGTCTCGACCCGGTCCCGGCCCAGGCGCTTCGCATCGTACAGGGCGCGGTCGGCCCGCTCCCGGGCGGCTTCGAAGCCCGCCGCGGGGTCGACCGAGGCGACTCCGAAGCTGGCCGTGACGGGCACGGCGATCGCGCCGCGCGTCACGGGCCGCCCCCTGAGCGCCGCGGCGAGCCGGCGGGCGGTCTCGGCGGCCGCGTGGACCTGCGTCATCGGCAGCAGGACGGCGAGCTCCTCGCCTCCGACCCGGGCGAGGACGTCGATCTCCCGGAGCTCGGCGCGGAGCCGGTCGACGACCTCCACGAGGACCGCGTCGCCGACCCCGTGCCCCCAGGTGTCGTTCACGACCTTGAAGCGGTCGAGGTCGAGGAGGACGAGCGACAGCGGCGTCCCGAACCGGCGCGCGCGCTCCGTCTCGCGGATCGCCGCATCGTCGAACGCGAGGCGGTTCGCGGCGCCCGTCAGCGGGTCGGTCGTGGCGAGCTTCCGGAGCTGCTCGTTGTCGAGGTAGAGGGACGGCACGGCGAGCCCGAAGTAGGCCGAGCCCGCGAGGACGATCATCGCGAACTGGTACGCGGTCGTGTGCTCGCCCCGGCCGGCGAGGGCGCCGGCGCCCGCGATCGCGACGCTCAGCGCGGCGACGGCGCCGAACGCGCGGGCCGACCCCTCCGTGTGGACGATCCACATGAGCGGGACGACCGCGAAGAAGACGAGGAACGCGGTGGCCAGCTCGCGCAGGCCGAAGCCTCCGAGCAGGACGAGCGAACCGGCGAGGGGAAGGAGGCAGAGGGCGAGCAGGAGGACGAACCGGCGCCATCCCGGACGTGCCGGGCGAAGCCGGGAGACCGCCCCGAAGAGGGGCGTGGAGCGCAGGCGGAACGTCGCGGCGAGGCGCTCGAGGAGCGCGGCGAGGGCGGGGCCGAGCGCGACGACGCCGACGAAGTCCCCGACGAACCAGGGGAGGAGGATCGCGCGCGCCTCCGCGGGCGCGATCACTCCCGCCGTGCCGAGCGCGAAGGCGCCGCCCGCGGCCGAGAGGGCGGACGAGACGGGCGCCACGACGAGGAACGCGGTGACCGCCTGCGGCACGCTGCTTCCGGACCAGCGCCGGAGCGCCGCCGCCCCGAGGCCGAAGGCGCCGACGTGGGCCGCGGCGAAGAGCGCCCCCGCGACGAAGAGGGCCCCGAGGTCGTAGCCGACGCCGTAGACGTCGCCGAGCCGGAGCGTGACGAGGATCGCCGCGGCCGTCACGCCGGGGACGGCGCGTGGCCCGAGGACGGCAAGCGCCGCGAACGTGAGGCCGGCCGGGGGGAACCAGAGGCTCGCGTGCGGCGCGTACTCCTGGATCCGCCCGAGCGACCAGGCGGCGACCCAGGCGAGCGCGAGCAGGCCCGTGACGAGGGCTTCCCGCCGGAGCGACAGCCGACGCGTCGGCGGCGTTCCGCCCGCCGGGCGGACGGCCGGGTCGGAACGGGGCGGCTCCTGCACCGGCCGGGGACGCTAGCAGATCGGCGCGGCTGCCGGGAGGCCGGTCAGGCGGACAGCTCGGCCCAGCGGGCGTACAGCCGCTCGACCTCGGCCTGCGTCTCTTCGATCTCTCGCGCCAGCGTGACGAGGCGCGGGCCGTCGGAGACGACCTCCGGCCGCTCGCAGTCGGCCCGGAGCGCGGCGAGCCGTTCCTCGGCCCCGAGGATCCTCTCCTCCATCCCGTCGAGCTCGCGCTGCTCGAGGTAGCCGAGGCGCCTCTTCGCCGGCTTCGGCGGCGCCGCCGGAGCCGGCTTCGGAGCGGGCCTCGTCGCCGTCTCGCGCCGCTCCTTCCGCCACCGCTCCCACTGGTCGAGGCCGGCGAGGGGCGTGACGCCTCCTGCCGCGTCGAACGCGAGGAGCGTCTCGGTCGCCCGGTCGAGGAAGGCGCGGTCGTGCGTGACGAGGAGGAGCGCGCCGGGGAACTCGGCGAGCGCCTCCTCGAGGACGTTCAGCGTCGCGAGGTCGAGGTCGTTCGTCGGCTCGTCGAGGACGAGGAGCTGCGCCGGGCGCAGCATGAGCCGCGCCATCAGGAGTCGCGCCTGCTCGCCCCCCGACAGCCGCGCGACCTTCATCTCCGCCTGCTCCTGCGAGAAGAGGAAGCGGTCGAGCCAGCTCCGGAAGTGGAGGAAGCGGCCGCGGTACTCGACCTGGTCCCCCTCCGGGCAGATCGTCTCTTTGACCGTCGCTTCCGGGTCGAGCGTCTCGCGCCCCTGCTCGAAGACGGCGACCGAAAGGCCGTCCGCGCGCGTCACCGTCCCGGCGTCGGGGCGCTCGGAGCCGAGGAGGACGCGGAGGAGGGTCGACTTGCCGCAGCCGTTCGGCCCGATGAGGCCGAGGCGGCTGCCGGGGCCGAGGCGAAGGTCGAGCCCCGCGAAGAGCGTCCGGCCGCCGTAGGCCTTCGAGATCCCTTCGGCGACGAGGAGCTTCTTCGGGGCGCGAGAGGCCCCCGCGAAGTCGAGCTTCGCCGTCCGCGAGACGTTCCGCTCCTCGAGCGCCTCGATCTCCCCGGCGAGCTCCCCGGCCCTCTCGATCCGCGCCTTCTGCTTCGTCGCACGCGCCTTCGGCCCGCGCCTGAGCCACTCCGTCTCGCGGCGGAGGACGTTCCGGAGCGAGGCCTCGCGGCTCTCCTGCGCGGCGAGGAGAGCCTCCTTCGCCTCGAGCCACTCCGGGAAGCCGCCCGGGACGGAGAGGAGACCGCCGGGGTTCCTCCGGTCGAGCTCGAGGACCCGCGTGGCCACGCGCGTGAGGAAGAGCCGGTCGTGCGTGACGGTGACGGTGGCGAACGGCGCGCGCGACAGCAGCTCCTCGAGCCAGACGATGCTCTCGACGTCGAGGTGGTTCGTCGGCTCGTCGAGGAGGAGGAGGTCGGGCTGCCGGACGAGCTCGCGCGCGAGGGCGACCCGCTTCCTCTGCCCGCCCGAGAGCGTCGCGACGAGGCTGTCGGGGCCGAGGCCTCCCGACGTGAGCGAGAGCTTCGCGAGCGCCTCGTCGGTCTTCAGCTCCGCCTCCCAGGCGACCTCCTCGCCGTGGGAGACGTGGGCGAGCGCCCCCTGGAGGACGACGGAGCGGACGGTCGCGCCGTCGGCGAAGGACGGGACCTGGGGGACGAGGCCGACCGAGACGCCCCCCTGGAAGACGACGCTCCCCTCGTCGGGAGACGCCTCCCCGGCGAGGAGCGTGAGGAGCGTCGACTTGCCGGCCCCGTTCGGGCCGATCAGGCCGATCCGCTCGCCCGGCTCGATCCCGAACGAGAGGCCGGTGAAGAGGTTGCGAGCGCCGAACGCCTTCGACAGGCGCTGGGCGGCGACGAGCGGCGGCACGTCGCGACGTTAGCATCAGGCCCGGGGAAGGGAATCCGGGCTTTACGAAACGGTCGGAGGCGTCGTATACGCTGCCGCCGCGCGCTCCCCCTTCCCGCGTGCAAGGAGACCAGAAGATGATCAAGGCCCTCGGCTACGGAAACACCGCCGCCACCGCCCCCCTCGAGCGGATGGAGATCGACCGCCGCGACCCCGGCCCGAAGGACGTGCGGATCGACATCCTCTACTGCGGCATCTGCCACTCCGACCTGCACACCGCCCGGAACGAGTGGCACGGCACGACCTACCCCTGTATCCCCGGACACGAGATCGTCGGCCGCGTGACGGCCGTCGGCGCCGAGGTGAAAGGCTTCAAGGTCGGCGACATGGCCGGCGTCGGCTGCATGGTCGACTCCTGCCGGAGCTGCTCGGAGTGCAAGGACGACCTCGAGCAGTTCTGCGCGAAGGGGGCCGTCTTCACGTACAACAGCCCCGACGCCCACCTCGGAGGGATGACGTACGGCGGCTACACGAACGTCGTCGTCGTCGACGAGGCGTTCGTCCTGAAGGTCCCGGCGGGTCTCGACCCGGCCGGAGCCGCGCCGCTCCTCTGCGCCGGCATCACGACCTACTCGCCGCTCCGCCACTGGGGCGCCGGCCCCGGGAAGAAGGTCGGCGTCGTCGGCCTCGGCGGCCTCGGCCACATGGGGGTCAAGCTCGCCCACGCCATGGGCGCGCACGTCGTCCTCTTCACGACCTCCGCGGGGAAGACCGCCGACGCGAAGCGCCTCGGCGCCGACGAGGTCGTCCTCTCGAAGGACGAGGCAGCGATGAAGGCGCACGCGGGGAGCTTCCACTTCATCCTCGACACCGTCGCGGCGCCCCACAGCCTCGACGCCTACACGACGCTCCTCCGCCGCGACGGCACGCTCTGCCTCGTCGGCGCGCCGGAGTACCCCCACCCGTCGCCGACCGTCTTCAACCTCATCTTCGGGAGGAAGTCCATCGCCGGCTCCCTCATCGGCGGGATCAAGGAGACGCAGGAGATGCTCGACTTCTGCGCCGAGACCGGGCTCACGGCCGACATCGAGACGATCCCGGTCCAGAAAGTGAACGAAGCCTACGAGCGGATGCTGAAGTCGGACGTGAAGTACCGCTTCGTCATCGACATGTCCTCGCTGAAGTAGCGGCGCGGAGCGCGGGCGCCGCCGGGAGGGCGGCGCCCGCGAAGCTCCGCGCTCGTTCGCGTCTCCGCGGCCGGCGTCCCGAGTCCGCCCCGTCGGAGAATGGGGCCATGCCGCACCTCGTCCTCGAGCACACCGCGAACGTCCCCGACCGGCCGGACCTGCACCGCGTCCTCCTCGACCTTCACGACGCGCTCCTCGCCGCCGCCCCGTTCGAGAGGAAGGACCTCAAGAGCCGCGCGATCCGGCACGACGTCTTTGCCGTCGGGGACGGCGCCGACGATCGGCCCTTCGTCGCCCTCTCGATCGCGATCCTGGACGGACGCCGCGACGACGTGAAGGGGGCGATCTCGGACGCGGCGCTGGAGGTGCTCGTCCGGGCCTTCCCGCGGCTCGTGGCGGAGGGGCGGGGCGCGATCAGCGTGGAGGTCCGCGACCTCCACCGGGCGAGCTACCGGAGGGTCCGCGTCCGGGAGGCGTGACGGAGCGCCTTCAGAGAAGGGCGCGGATCCGCTCGCGCGGCGGCACCCCCTCGCATTCGACGGACGCGGTGCCCCATGCGACGGCCGTCCGGAGCGCCGCCTCCATCGGGGCGCCCGAGACGAGCGCGTGGAGGAGGCCGGCGGCGAAGACGTCTCCCGCGCCGGTGGAGTCGACGGAGGCGGCCTCGCGAGCCGGGACCCGGAGCCGGCCGTCGGTCGCGTGGGCCTCGGCTCCCGCGCCGCCGCGCGTGACGACGACGTGCCGGACCGTCTCGCCGCCTGCCCTCCGGAGGGCGTCCCACGGTCTCTCCCCCTCCTCCGGCGAAAGGTCCGACGCAGAGGCGACGAGGACGTGCGCCGGGCGCGCGCCGGCCACGGCGGGCGGGACGTGTGCGACGACGAGCGACGTCTCGAGCCGCTCGGCGAGGATCCGGGCGAGGTCCAGCTCTCGGCTCCTCACGTAGATCGCGTCGGCCGGGAGGGAGCGAAGCCGCCGAGGCGGCCCGGACTCGCGGCAGCGGTGGAGGTTCACGACCGTCCGCTCCCCGGCCGGGTCCACGAGGACGAGCGACCGGGTCGACGGCCCGGGGAGCCGCGCGACCTGCGACGTGTCGACCCCCGCCTCGGCGAGCCGGCGGAGGATCGTGCCGCCGTCCGCGTCGGTCCCGGCGGCCGAGACGACGACGACGTCGTGCCCGGCGAACGCGAGCGGGATCGCGGTGTTCGCGGCGCCGCCGCCGACGCGTCGTCCATGTTCCTTCCCGTCGAGGTGGAGGCCGGCGGCGAGCGGCCGCCGCAGGGCGACGACCTCGTCGATGGCGATCGACCCGACGACGACGATCCGGGGCATGTCGACGGAAGGCTAGACCCTTCCGTGATCGTGCGTTCCCGCGATCCGCGACGACGGGTCGAACTTTCCCTTGCTCTTTGGTCAGACTTACGCTTTACTCGCGCCACAGGATCAAGGAGGCCTCCCATGAGCACCGATTCGAAGAGCATCGCCTCGTCTCTCCTTCCCGAGTTCGACCTCGAGATGGCCGGCACCCGAAAGGTCCTCGAGCGCGTGAAGGACGAAGACTGGACGTTCAGGCCCCACGAGAAGTCGTTCTCGATGGGCGAGCTCGCCGGCCACGTCGCGACGATCCCGGAGTGGCTGTCCGGGACGCTCAACGCCCCCTCGTTCGACATGGCTCCCGGAGGGGTTCCGGCCGAGTTTCCCCGGCCCGGTTCGGCGCGCGAGGCCCTCGCGCTCTTCCTGGAAGGGGTGAAGGCCGCGCGCACGGCCCTCGAGGCGACGGCCGACCCCGCCTTCGCCGAGCCGTGGTCCCTCCTCGAGAACGGGAAGGCCTGGTTCACGATGCCCCGGGGCGCCGTCGTGAGGGGCTTCGTGATGAACCACCTGATCCACCACCGCGCGCAGCTGACGGTCTATCTCCGGCTGCGCGACGTCCCGGTCCCCGCGCTCTACGGGCCTTCTGCCGACGAGAGCTGAAGCTGAAGTGGATCGGGGAGGCTCGCCACGAGCCTCCCCGCGGCGGCTGCGCCGCCTCCCCTCGGAAGGGGACCGCGAGAGTGGATCGGGGAGGCTCGCCGCGAGCCTCCCCGATCCTCTCGGAGACGCGACAGAGCAGGGCCTTCAGGCCCGGCCCCGTCGGCGGTGTCTCAGACCTCGCCTTCCGGCATCGCGCGGAAGTACGACTGCGGGTGGGCGCAGACGGGGCACGCCTTCGGCGCCTCGAGCCCCTTCTCGATGTGCCCGCAGTTCGTGCAATACCAGTAGACCTCGTTCCCCTTCCTGAAGACGGCGCCCGCCTTCAGGTCCTCGAGCGCCCTGCGGAACCGCTCCTCGTGATGCTTCTCGACGACGGCGACCTGCCGGAAGAAGCGGGCGATCGGGACGAATCCCTCTTCCTCGGCCTCCTTCGCCATCCGCTCGTACATGTCGGTCCACTCGTAGTTCTCGCCGGCGATGCACTGCTCGAGGTTCGCGTCGGTCCCGGCGATGCCGTCGAGGAACTTGAAGAGGCGCTTGGCGTGCTCCTTCTCCTCGTTCGCCGTCGTCTCGAGGACGGTCGCGATGCTCAGGAGCCCCGCCTTCCGGGCCTCCTCCGCGAAGTAGGTGTACTTGTTCCGGGCCATCGACTCGCCTGCGAAGGCTTCCTTCAGGTTCGCCTCGGTCTTCGTCCCTGCCAGCTTTCCGGCCATCGTGCTCTCCTTCGGGTCCGGCGGCTTCGGGGCGCCCACGGCCCTGCCGCCGGGCCAACGGACGAGGTTACCGCAGCGGGTCGCGGGTAACATCGCCCGCCGATGAAGACGACCCGTTCCCGGAAGACCGACCTTCGGCGGGCCCGCTCCCTCCTCGCCCTCGCGAAGCCCCACACGAGCCTCCCGGCGCGCGTCGAGGCGCTCTCGGCGGCGCTCCTCGGCGCTCCCTACGTCGCCCACGCCCTCGTCGGCTCGGCGACGGAAGCGGAGGCGCTCGTCGCGCCGCTCGACGGCTTCGACTGTGTCACGTACGTCGAGAGCGTCCTCGCGCTCGCACGCTCGGGGGAGCCGGCCGGGTACGTCGAGGAGCTCCGCGGGCTCCGCTACGACGGCGGCCGCGTGGAGTGGGCGAGGCGGAACCACTTCATGACCGATTGGGTCCGGCGAAACGCGCGTGCCGGCGTGGTGCGCGCGGTCGCGCCGGGTACGCTCGGAAAACGGGTCGAGAAGACGCTCTCCGCCGTCCCCGGGCTCCCGCCTCGGCGGGCCCGCTTCGCCTGCGTCCCGAAGGCCCGCCTGCGCGCCTTCCTCCCGCGCCTCGCGAACGGCGACGTTCTCCTCTTCGCCTCGACGAAGGCGGGGCTCGACGTCTTCCACTGCGGCTTCCTCGTCCTCGCAGGCGGCTCGCTCCGCCTTCGCCACGCCTCCCGGAGCGCCGGTTGCGTCGTCGAGGAGGACCTCGTGCGCTTCCTCGCCGCGAACCGGATGGCGGGGCTGGTCGCGGCGCGGCCGCTCGATCCGGTGAAGACCGCCGCGCCCGCCCCCGCGCGGCGCGAGCCGGCCCGGAAGGAGCGCTCGTGAGCCTCCTCCGCCCGATGCCGGTCTCCTCGGAGGGGCTCGCGCTCCTCCTCGCCGACGCGACGGAGGAGGTCGTCTTCCTCTCCGACCCGCGCGTCGCCGTGACGCCCGGCCCGCGGATGTTCGAGCGGATGGCGCAGACGCTCCGCGACACGGGGGCGGGCTGGGTCTACTCCGACTCTGCCGGCCACCCGCGGATCGACTACCGCCCCGGCAGCCTCCGCGACGGCTTCGACTTCGGGCCGATCGTCGCGTTCCCGCTCGCCCTCGCGCGGGAGGCCGGAGTCGCGGAGGGCCTCCGCTGGGGAGCGCTCTACGACCTTCGCCTCCGCCTCTCCGAGCGCGCCCCCGTCGTCCGCGTCCCGGAGCCGCTCTACGCCTCCGGGCCGCTCGAGACGCGCCCCTCCGGCGAGGCGCAGTTCGACTACGTCGACCCGAGGAACCGCGAGGCCCAGGTCGAGTTGGAGCGCGTCGCCACGGAGCACCTCCGGCGGATCGGTGCCCTCCTCCCGCCCGAGTTCGCGCCCGTCTCGCTCCCCGACGAGCGTTTCCCGGTGACGGCGAGCGTCGTCATCCCCGTGAGGAACCGGGAGCGGACGATCCTCGACGCCGTCGCGAGCGCCCTCTCGCAGCAGGCGCCGTTCCCGTTCAACGTGATCGTCGTCGACAACCACTCGACCGACGGGACGACCGAGATGCTCGGCGGCGTGAGGGACCCGCGCCTCGTCCACGTCGTCCCCCAGCGGCGCGACCTCGGGATCGGCGGCTGCTGGGACGAGGCGCTCTTCCACCCGCGCTGCGGCCGCTACGCCGTCCAGCTCGACTCCGACGACCTCTACGCGAACGAGGGCGTCCTCGCCCGGATCGTCGCCGAGCTCGAGGCGGGGCCGTACGCGATGGTCGTCGCCTCGTACACGATGGTCGACTTCGAGCTGAGGGAGATCCCGCCCGGCCTCGTCGACCACCGGGAGTGGACGCGGGAGAACGGCCGGAACAACGCCCTCCGCGTGAACGGCTTCGGTGCGCCGCGCGCCTTCGACGTCTCGATCCTCCGGAGGATCGGGTTCCCGAACGTGAGCTACGGCGAGGACTATGCCGTCTGCCTGAGGGTCAGCCGCGAGCACGAGATCGGGCGGATCTACGACTCCGTCTACCTCTGCCGGCGCTGGGAGGGGAACTCCGACAGCGCCCTCCCGCTCGAGACGCAGAACCGCTACGACGCCTATAAGGACTGGCTCCGAACGGTCGAGCTCGCCGCCCGAATGCGGCTCCTCGCGGGGCGCGCCTGACCGCGATGCGCACGGCGGTCGAGGAGCTCTTCCTCCGGCAGGTCGAGGAGTGGCCGCTCCTCGCCGCCGGCGTGGCGGCGCTCTCCGGGGCGCGGACGCGGGACGTCGGCGGAGGGGGGCGCGGCCCGCTCGTTCGCCACATCCCGCACCGCGCGGCGAGCACGACGGCGAAGGTCGACCCCGCCTCGATCGCGAAGCGCCCCTGCTTCCTCTGCCGCGAGAACCTCTTCCCCGAGCAGCGGGGAATCGCCTTCGGAGGCGACTGGACGCTCCTCTGCAACCCGTTCCCGATCGTGGAGAGGCACCTGACGATCGTCCACCGCGAGCACCGCGACCAGCGGATCGGAGGTCGCCTCGGCGCCCTCCTCGACCTCGCCGCCGCGCTCGAAGGGCACTTCGTCCTCTACAACGGCCCCCGGTGCGGCGCCTCTGCCCCCGACCACCTCCACTTCCAGGCGGGCGCGCTCGAGGAGCTGCCGGTCGTTCCCGTCGCGGACGGTGCGGAAGGCCCGGCCCTCGACGCCTGGGGTGCGCGGGCGCTCCTCCTCCGGGGCGCCCGCGAATCCGTCGTCTCCGACGCGGAGCGCGCCCTCGCCCTTCTCGCCGGCGCGCTCCCGCAGGAGCCGGAGCCGTGGGTCAACGTCGTCGCCTGGCGGGCGCCGGATGGCGGCTTCGTCCTTCTCCTCTACCCGCGGGCCAAGCACCGCCCCGAGGCGTTCCACCGCGGCGAGCTGATCGTCAGCCCGGCGGCGGTCGACCTTTCCGGCCTCGTCGTCGCGCCGGTGGAGAGGGACTTCGAGCGGATGGCGGCCGCCGACCTCCGGGCGGTCTTCGAGGAAGTCGCGATCGGCAAGGAGGCCTTCGGCCGCCTCCTCGCCGGGATCGGAGGTTCGCGGTGATCGTCTCCGTCGGCCTGATGGAAGGGCTCCCGTCCCTCGAGGTCGAGCTCCTCGGGACTTTCGTCGATCCGTCCGGTGCGCGGCTCGGACCGGGACGCGTTCGGCTCGACTCCGAGACGACGCTCTCGCCGGTGGACCCGGCCGCCGCGGCGTTCGCGATCGACGGCGTGACGATCGGCATCGGGTTCCACTGGGAGCGGAAGGAACGCCAGGCCTTTCGCGGAACGCTCCGTCTCCTCCGGCGACCCTCCGGGCTGACGGTCGTCAACGACGTCCCGCTCGAGGAGTACGTCACGAGCGTCGTCTCCTCCGAGATGAGCGCCGCCTGCCCGCCGGAGCTCCTGAAGGCGCACGCCGTCATCTCGCGCAGCTGGCTGAAGGGCCCCTCGGCGCGCGCCGTCGTCCCGCCGCCCCCCTCGGCGCCGGGCGAGGTCCTCCGCTGGTACGGACGGGAGGCGCACCCCGACTTCGAGGTCTGCGCCGACGACCACTGCCAGCGCTACCAGGGGATCACGAAGGCGATCTCTCCGGCGGCGGCCGAGGCGGTCCGCGCGACGGCGGGAGAGATGCTCCTGTTCGACGGCGAGATCTGCGACGCCCGCTTCTCGAAATGCTGCGGCGGCCTCACCGAGTCGTACGCGACGGCGTGGGACGACGCGGAGGTCCCCTACCTCGTCTCCTTCGCGGACGGCCTCGAGGGGCCGCCCCCCTCCGACCTCGAGGCGTTCCTTCGCGCCGCGCCGGCGGCGTTCTGCAACACCGCGGACGCCGGGCTCCTCGCGCGGATCCTTCCCGGCTTCGACCAGGAGACGCGCGACTTCTACCGCTGGAGGGTCGCGTACGGCGCCGCCGAGCTGGGCGAGATCGTCGCCGCGCGCCTCGGCGTCGACCTCGGCCCGATCGTCGCGCTCGAGCCGCTCGCCCGCGGCCCCTCGGGCCGCATCTTCCGCCTCCGGATCTCGGGGGAGCGCGGCGAGGTCGTCGTCGGCAAGGAGCTCGAGATCCGTCGCGCCCTCTCGCGCTCGCACCTCTACAGCTCGGCCTTCGTCGTCGATCGCGAGACGGGCCCCGGCGACGAGCCGCGCTTCGTCCTTCGCGGGGGGGGCTGGGGGCACGGCGTCGGCCTCTGCCAGATCGGGGCGGCCGTCATGGCCGAGCGTGGCTTCGCCTACCGGGCAATCCTCGCGCACTACTACCCGGGGACGTCGGTCGGCGCCGTGCCGCTGCCGGAGCGGGAGATCAGGGGACCGCTTGACCTCGACGCGCGCTCCCTGCGGCTCCTCGAGACCCACTCGATCCTGAACGTCCTGAACGTGGTCGTCCTCCGGATCGGCGACGTCGGCGACCTCGTGGGCGACGCGGAGACGGCGGACGCGCTGATCGCGCGCGTCCGCGCCGGGCACCCGGAGCTCGACGAGCCCGAGAAGGCGGTCGCGGCGCTCGAGAAGACCCGCGAGGTCCGCGACGCCGTCCTCGCCTGGATCGCCGCGGCGAGCGAGGCGCGCACCGGCTCCCTCCGGGCGGAGCTCGACCTCCACGCGGCGAACCTCGCCTCCGCCTTCGACGTCCTCGCGGCCCGCGCCGCGGAGCTGGGCCGTCGCGTGCCGAGCGCGGACCCGTGGGTCCGTCGCTCGCTCGCCGGGCTTCGCGAGAACCTCGCGGAAGCGATCCGTGCGATCGAGCGGAACGCGCTCGGCCGGTGGCGGATCGCCTCGGGAGCGGGAGACCGCGGCCCCGACGCCTACCTGATCGAGATCGACCTCTCGAGCCGCGACGGAGAGACCCTCGCCCTGCCGGCCGTCCTCGAGGACGTCATGCGCGACCTCGCCGCGAACGCGCGGAAGTACACGGCGCCGGGAGGCGCGCTCCGCGTGACGCTCGCGGAAGACGGCGACGGGCTGCTCCTCCGGGTCAGCGACACGGGGCGGGGCATTCCCGAGGAGGAGATCGAGGAGGTCGTGCGCTTCGGACGGCGCGGACGTCCCGACGGCCGAAGGCAGTTCGGCGGCGGCTACGGCCTGACGAAGGCCTGCTACGTCGCCCACGCGTTCGGGGGACGGATCTGGATCCGCTCCGCTCCGGGCGCGGGGACGACGGTCACGATCCGGATCCCGCGCCCCGATCGCTGACACGGGACGCTCCGAAGACTCGGAACGGGCTCGCTCCGGGCCGGCGGGGGCGAGCTGTTGCCGTTCTCATCGCCCCGCAACGGCCGGGCGAGAGCCCCGGAATGGGCCTTCAACTCATTCATTACCTGTCATTTGCGTCGTCGCAGCGGCGGGTGCGGTGTTGAGAAGGTCAACGGGGGCATCCGGGGCGTCCTCGCGCTCCTCGAACGTAAGCGTCTGCGCTGGAAATGCTTGCGCCGATCTGCCGGGGCGTGGCAGCGCCCTTGCGATATCTCCGGGCGAAGCGGGCCGAGAGAAATCGGGGCAACCCGCAGGGAGGTTCGAAATGGTCGCTCTCTTCGTCATCCTCACCATCGTCGTCGCCCTCGCCGTCGA
>JAKLER010000479.1 GCA_022711615.1 Acidobacteriota bacterium | reverse complement strand
GGATCCGCTGGAGGAGGCGGTCGTCGCGGGGCTCGGCGAGGAGCGTTCCTTCGGAGCCGGCGAGGTGACGCTCCTCGAGCGAACGAACGGTCGTCGCCATCTCCAGGCGCGCGTGGCGCCGCCGGGCGGTCTGCTCGTCGTCGCACGCACCTTCGACCCGTCGTGGACGGCGACCGTCGACGGACGGAGGGTCGAGAGCCTCTGCGCCGACGGCTTCCTGACGGCCGTCCCCGTCCCGGCCGGCGAGCACGAGGTCGTCTTCGGCTACCGGAACGGACGGATGCTCGCCGGCCTCGCGATCACGCTTCTCGCCCTCGGCGCCGCGGCGTCCCTGGCGTTCGTCGGGAGGCGCGGATGAGGAGCCTGCACGATCTCTTCGAGGAGCGGCCGTTCGCGGTCGCTCTCCTCGTCGCCCTCGTCCTCCTCCTCGTTCCCTACCGGACTCTGCTCGGGCCCGGCGTCCCGTCGGGCCGCGACCTCCTGCCGTACTTCTATCCGCTGAAGGCGCACCTGGTCGAGGCGCTCCGGGCGGGGGAGATGCCGTGGATCGACCGCTTCCGCCAGGGCGGCCTCCCGCTCCTTGCCTCGCCGGGCGTCGCGGCCTTCGACCCCGGAAACGTTCTCTTCGTCCTCCTTCCGACTCCCCTCGCCGCGAAGGCGTGGATGCTCCTGCGCGTCCTGACGGGGGCCGCGGGCTTCGCCGTCTTCCTCCGGCTCTCGGGCCTCCCGCCGCTCTCGTCGGCGCTCGGCGGCCTCACGTGGGGCGCGGCGGGGATCACGGCGTCCGCGGCGAGCTTCCTGAGCACCTCGTCCGCGCACGCGGCGCTGCCCTGGTTCGCGGCCGCGCTTCTTCGGGTCCGCTCGCGGCGCGACGCGCGAAGCCTCGTTCTCCTCGCCGCCGCGACCGCGCTCCTCGTCGTCGCGTCGGTTCCGGAGCCGCTCCTCGCCGCGTCGCTCCTCGCCGTCGTCCTCCTCGCCGGGCGGGGCCCGGCCGCGGGCCTGCGCGAGCGGGGGGCGACGCTCCTCCTCTGGGGGTCGGGCGGGCTCCTCGGCGCGCTCCTCGCTGCGCCCGCGCTCGCCGCCCTCGTCATCGCGGGCTTCGAGAGCATCCGGGGTGTTCGCGGGGCACTCCTCCCCGGCTTCGCGGAGCTGGGGTCGCTGCCCGCGTCGCGGCTCGCGGAGCTGCTCGCGGACGGCGTGGTGGCCGACTGGACGAAGACGACCGTCGCGGCGGAGATCTCCCGCTACCCCTACTTCCCGTCGCTGACGCCCGGACGCGTCGCATGGACGCTCGCGATCCTCGGTCTCCTCGCGGGGCGTGGCGCGCGTCTCCGGGCGTCGACCCTGGCCGTGCTCGGCGTCCTGCTCGCCCTCGGGCCAGCGACTCCCGTGGCCGGCTGGATCGCGAAGGTCGTGCCGTTCGCCGCGTCGATCCGGTACCCGGAGAAGTGGCTCGTCGTTTTCGGTTTCGGGATCGCCTGGCTCTCCGCTCTCGGCGCCGCGGCGATCGAGAAGGCGGCTCCCGCTCGACGGGCCTTCGTGCTCGGGGTTCTCGGTCTCCTCCTCGCTTCCGATCGGGCCCTCCTCACGCCGAGGCTCCTGCCGATGTCGGACGCGGCGATCCTGACGGAGCGGCCGACCGTGCTCGCCTCGCTGGCGTCGGCCCGGGGCGACGAGCCGCCGCCGCGACTCCTGCCCCTGCCCGGGTCGGAGCTTCCACCCGGCTCCACGTCGAGCGATCCGGTCGAAAGCGGCCCCTCGATGACGGCCTGGGCGATCCCGTGGACGTTCACCCGCTTCGGCGTCGCCTCCGTCCACGAGGCGGACTACGACGCGGCCCTTCCGCGCGCCCAGCTCGAGTGGGCGATGCTGCTCGAGAAGGCCCCGCCCGCCGGAACTCTCGCCGCGGCGCTTGCCCGTTCCGCCGGCGCGGTCGCCGTCGTCGCCCCCGAGGCATCGCCGGGCGGGCGGCCCGTCGCGCGGCTCGTTCCCGTCGCGCGCCCGGTCCCGCCCGTCCGGTTCGTGTCGCGTGTCGTGCGCGAGCCCGGGCCGCTCGCGGCCTCGACGCGCTTCCTCCGCGATCGGGCCCCGGTCGACGTGGCCGTGCTCTCCGCTCCCGGGCCTCCGCTCGTCCCTTCGGCCGGGCGGGTCCTGCGCGTCTCGGACCGTCCCGACCGGCTCGAGGTCGAGGTCGAGGTTGCAGGCCCCGCGCCCGGCTACCTGTACGTCGCCCGTCCCTTCGTCGCCGCCCGGCGCGCCACGCTCGACGGTCGGCCGGCCGTCGTCGAAGACGCCAACGTCGGTTACACGGGCCTTGCGGTTCCGCCC
>JAKLER010000478.1 GCA_022711615.1 Acidobacteriota bacterium | reverse complement strand
GCCGCGCTCGCGGCGTTCCCGGCACGGTACGGCGAGTGGATCGCGCGGCAGCGGGAGACGAAGCTCGAAGGGAAGCGGGCCGAGGCGGCGGCGATCCTGCTCGACGAGGCGAAGCACGCCTGCGGGCGGATCGAGCGGGGGATCGCCCTCCTGAAGGAGGCCGACGTCTTCAAGGCCTTCCGCGTTGCGAACCGCGCGATGGCGAAGGCCGCACGGCGGAGGAGCGCGCGGGCGGCGAACGTCGCGCCGGAGGCGGTGGAGCCGCCGCGGTGGCGCCCGTTCCAGCTCGCGTTCCTCCTGATGAACCTCGAGGGGATCGCCCGGCCCGGCTCGAGCGACCGCGAGGCGGTGGACCTCCTCTTCTTCCCGACAGGCGGCGGCAAGACGGAGGCGTACCTGGGCCTCGCGGCCTTCACGATGGTGCTCCGCCGGCTGCGCAACCCGGGGCTCTCCTCGGCCGGGGTCGCCGTGCTGATGCGCTACACGCTGCGGCTCCTGACGCTCGACCAGCTCGGGCGCGTGGCGGCGCTCGTCTGCGCGCTGGAGCTGGAGCGTGCGGCCGACGAGGCGCTCGGGCCGTGGCCATTCGAGGTGGGGCTCTGGGTGGGGCGCGCCGCGACCCCGAACCGGATGGGGGCGAAGGGTGACGACGACGAGACGACGGCGCGGTCGAAGACGCTGAAGTACAAGAACGACAGCAAGCGCTGGCCGCCGCCGATCCCGCTCGAGACCTGCCCCTGGTGCGGGACGCCGTTCACGAAGGACTCCTTCTCGCTCCAGCCGAGCTCCGACCGGCCGACGGACCTCCGCGTCGTCTGCGTGAGCCGGAAGTGCGAGTTCCGGGGCGACCGACCGCTGCCGATCCTGACCGTGGACGAGCCGATCTACGCGCGGCGCCCGGCGTTCCTCATCGCCACCGTGGACAAGTTCGCGAGCCTGCCGTGGGTAGGCGACGTGGGGCGGCTGTTCGGGAAGGGGGAGAAGGAGCCGCTCCTGCCGCCCGAGCTGATCATCCAGGACGAGCTGCACCTCATCTCGGGCCCGCTCGGGACGATGGCGGGGCTCTACGAGATCGCCGTCGACCGGCTCGCGTCCCGCGAGGAGGCGGGGAAGCGGGTCAAGCCGAAGGTCGTCGCCTCGACGGCGACGATCCGGCGGGCGGAGGCGCAGGTACGGGCGCTCTTCGGACGGAGCGCCGTCTACGTCTTCCCGCCGCCGGGGCCGGATCGGCGCGACTCCTTCTTCGCGCGTACGGTTTCGCAATCCGAGAAGGAGCCGCGGACATACGTCGGCCTCTCGGCGCAGGGGCGGAGCCTGAAGGTGCTTCTGCTGCGAACGTACCTCGCGCTGCTCGGTGCCTCGCAGCGTCTGTTCGAGGAAACGGGCGGTGCGGCCCTCGGCGAGAAGAACCCGGCCGACCCGTACCTGACGCTCCTCGGCTACTTCTCGAGCCTTCGAGAGCTGGGAGGCACGCGCCGGATCGTGGAGGACGAGGTGGCCGCGCAGGCGGCGCGCCGGTCGGAAAGACGTCGGCCGAGCGCTGGCAGAGGGGAGTTCCACGATCGGGCCATCCAGCAGGAGGTCGTGGAGCTGACGTCGCGGGAGTCGACGGCGAAGGTGGCCCGGGCAAAGGAACGGCTGGCGTTGCCGTTCACCGAAAAGGAGCACGTCGACGTCGCGCTCGCGACGAACATGATCTCGGTCGGCCTCGACATCACGCGGCTCGGGCTGATGGTCGTCCTCGGGCAGCCGAAGACGACGTCGGAGTACATCCAGGCGACGAGCCGCGTCGGGCGCGACGACGCGCGGCCCGGGCTCGTCGTGACGCTCCAGAACGTCCACCGCCCGCGCGACCGATCGCACTACGAGCGGTTCGGGGCGTACCACGCGTCGTTCTACCGGGCCGTGGAGGCGACGAGCGTGACGCCGTTCTCGGCCCGCGCCCTCGAAAGGGCCGCGGCCGCCGTGGCGGTTTCGCTCGCGCGGCACGGGATGCCCGTGCTCGCGCCTGCGGCGGGGGCCGGGGAAGTGGAGGCCGTGCGGAAGGACCTCGCCTACGTCGCCGAGGAGATGGCGGAGCGGGCGATGCGGCACGACCCGCAGAAGAGCGCCGAGGAGCTGGAGGCCCTCCGGAAGAAGGTGAAGAGCCTCGTGGACGACCTTCTCGACGGCTGGGCCGCCCTGGCACACGAGAAGAAGCAGAACGGCGTGAAGCTCGCCTACCAGGCGAAGGAGCGCGGCGCCCCGCCGAACGCCTTCGCGCTCCTCCGCGACCCGCTCGACCCGGAGCTCGATTCGCTCCCGTCGCAGGCCCGCAAGTTCCGGGCGCAGCG
>JAKLER010000477.1 GCA_022711615.1 Acidobacteriota bacterium | reverse complement strand
TCGCGCCGGCCGTCGTCGGGAGCGTCGCCACCTGGTCGGGCGCGCCGAGCCGCGGCCCGCGATCGCGGTCGCCCGGCGCCGCGTGGGCGTGGGACACGACCTTCCTCCCGTGGGTGTGGCCGTGGACGAGGAGCTCGACGAGGGTCGCCGGGTGGGCCTCGCGGCTCGCGTCGAGGAGGTCGATCACGGCGCCCGCCTGGACCGCGAGCGGCAGGAGGGCCGCGGCGAGGAGCAGGGCGGACCGGACGGTGCGCGACAACGCGAGAAGTATCGCACCCGACCCGCAGCGGATCTCGCCCGCGCCGTCGTTCCGCCGGACGATGAGATGACTTCTCGCTCTTCGACCGCGGAGAGACCGGCCCGATTCCGCGGCTGCCGAACACGCCGCGCGGTGGTCCGGGAGGCCGAATGGCGCCTGGAGAATTCTCGGGAAGCGGCCGGGGTCCGGGTCGATCCTCTCGACCAGGAATGCGCCGATCTCGCCGGCGGCCTCTGGCGCGCCTACCGTCGCGAAGGCGGAACGAGGGAGCACCTCGAGCGGCTGTCGCCGGAAGAGTTCGGGGCGTTGCGCTGGCGCGGGGGGCGCCGGGTCGTCACCGTGACATCGGCAGGTAGCTCCCGTCCGAGGTCGCCGCGTCGTTCAGGACGCCGTAGGCGAGGAACCGCGATCTCCCCCGGATCCTCTCGATCCTCGCAGATCCGGCGGTGGCGCCCCGCGTGGCGAGGGGCTGACCCAGCTGCAGCCACTCACCGGCGTTGAGCGTCCGTTCCTCGGGGCGCTCGAGCGGCTGCCCGGACTCGCTGAAGAACGTGATTCGGAGCGTCGCGACGCCGGCGTCTCCGACGTTGACGAGCGCGACGTTGGAGCGCATCGACGCGTCCTGCCGCAGGCCGTTCACCGACACCGGGCCGTCGGCCGATTCGTCCGCGCTCAGGCCGGGGTAGTAGACGCCGAAGGTCCCCGGCCGGAGGGTCGACCTCGTGTGAATCCTCGCTCCCGCGACGAGAGCGCCGGACGAAGCGCCGGCCGGCGCCTTCACCAGGAGCGATCCCGCGACGTTGGCCCCGTCTCCCGGAATCTCGAGGCCTCCGGCGCGCAGGAAGGAGAGAACGTCCTGGAGGATCCGCTGCTCTCCCGCCGCGAGCGTCAGCGGCACCGAGCCCGAGCCGCCCCCGAACTCCGCCGTAGCGCCGTACGCGAGGGTGAGCGCGAGCGGCGTCGTGCCGAGGTTCGCGAGCGTCACTTCCGTCGCATAACGGCTCGTGCCGAGGCCCTGGACGTCGAGGACGACCGGGATCATCAGGTCCGCCGGCCCGGCGGCGCCCGGAAGGTGCGGCGGAATGTACGAGCCGTCGGAGGTCCCCGCGTCGTTCAGGACTCCGTAGGCCGAGAACGGGGAGCTCCCCGCGATCCGCGCCACGAGGGCTCGTCCGGAAGCGGCTTTCCCGAGCAGGGGCCGGTCGAACTGCTTCCAGCCCCAGGCGGGGAGCGTCGCGTCCTCGAGCGCTCCGAGATCCTCGCCAAGCGGGCCGAGGAGGCGGATCGCGAGCGTCACCGGCTCGGCCCCGGCGTTCACGACCGCGAGGTTCGACCTCATCGCGTCGTTCTCCTGGAGGCCGGCGACGACCGCGGTCGCCGTCGCGGTCCGGGCGTCCGCGTAGAAGAGGCCAAAGCTCCCGCCGTCTCCCGGCGTCGACGTCCTCGCGCCGACGAAGTAGTCCGAGGGCTTCGTCGCTCCGAGGGGCATGACCTCGAGCGTGCCGACCTGGTTCGTCCCATCGTCGGGGATCGGGAGGCCCTGCCTCCTGAGGTAGGCGATGACGTCCGGAATGACGCGGGTCCCCCTCCCCTCAAGGCCGACGCCGGCCCATCCGGTGCCCGAGCCCACGGCTGCGGTGTAGCGGAGAAGCACCGTCGTGAGCGCCGGCATCCGCGAGACGAGCGTCAGCTCCGTCGTGAACGGCGCACCGCCGACGCCCCGCACGTCGAGGACGACCGGCAGGAGCTTGGAGAGGCCGAGGTCCGGCTCCGGTTCTTCGACCGTGACGACGACCTGGGCCGTCGCGGTCGCGCCCGCGCCGTCGGTCACCGTGACGCGCACCGTGCACGACCCCGCGCGCGGGAACGAGGCCGACACGAGGGCACCGGCCTTCTTCCGGCCGTCGCAGAGGTCCCACAGATAGGAGAGCGTGTCGCCGGCGTCGGGGTCGGACCCCTCCGCGTGGAAGTGGAGGCCGAGTCCGGCGGGGATGAACGCCGTCTGCGGGGTCGGGGCGGCGATCGAGACCGTCGGCGGCGTGTTGCGCTCCGTCAGAACCTCGATCCGCGAAGCCCTGACGTTGTGGTGGTGGAGCAGCAGGACTCCGAGC
>JAKLER010000476.1 GCA_022711615.1 Acidobacteriota bacterium | reverse complement strand
CGCCGAGATGGTCCCGACGATCCGCGCCTCCGAGGGCGTCCACGTCGACCTCGCCCACCTCCCGCACGACGACGCGGCCGTCTACGAGATCCTCAACGCGGCCGACACGGTCGGGCTCTTCCAGGTCGAGAGCCGCGCGCAGATGGCCTCGCTCCCGCGGAACGCCCCCCGCTGCTTCTACGACCTCGTCGTCCAGGTCGCGATCATCCGGCCGGGGCCGATCCAGGGCGGGATGGTCCACCCCTTCTTCGACCGCCGGCAGGGGCGCATCCCGGTCGAGTACCCGCACCCGTCGCTCGAGCCGATCCTGAAGCGGACCCTCGGCGTCCCGCTCTTCCAGGAGCAGCTCCTGAAGATCGCCATGGTCGCGGCCGGCTTCTCGGGCGGCGAGGCCGAAGAGCTCCGCCGCGCGATGGGCTTCAAGCGCTCGAGCGAGCGGATGGCGGTGATCGAGGGGCGCCTCCGCGCCGGGATGACCGAGCGCGGCATCGTCGGCGAGGCGCAGGAGCAGATCGTCCGGTCGATCACGTCGTTCGCGCTCTACGGCTTCCCCGAGTCGCACGCGGCGAGCTTCGCCCTCATCGCCTGGGCGAGCGGCTGGCTGAAGGTCCACCACCCCGCCGCGTTCCTCGCCGGCCTCCTCAACGCCTGGCCGATGGGCTTCTACCACCCCGCGACGCTCGTGAAGGACTCTCAGCACCACGGGACGGAGGTCCTGCCGATCGACGTGACCCGCTCGGGCCGCCTCTGCCGTGTCGAGCGGCTCCGCGGCCCGTGGCCGAAGCACCTCCCGCGCCCGTCTCCCGCCGTCGTCACGCCCTCCCTCGCCGTCCGCCTCGGGATGCGCTACGTGCGCGGCCTGCGCGCGTCAACGGCCGACGCCATCGAGCGCGAGGCCGCGCGGGCGCCGTTCGACGGCGTCAAGGACCTCGCCCGCAGGGCCTCACTCCGCGAGGACGAGCTCTCCGCCCTCGCCCACGCCGGCGCCTTCGCGACGCTCCCCGACGCCGCCACCGGCGAGCGCGGGCTTTCGCGCCGGACGGCCCTCTGGCAGGCCGCCTCCGCCGCGCGCGACATGGGGCCCCTTTACGACACGCTCGAGGACGACGTCCCCTCGCCCCTCCCCGAGATGAGCCGCTTCGAGGAGACCGTCTCCGACTACCAGACCACCGAGCTGACCGCCGGCCCGCACCTCATCGCCCACTTCCGCGCGCAGCTGAAGCGCGAAGGCGTCCTTTCCGCGGCCGACCTCATGCGCGCCCCCGACGGCGCGACGGTGAAGACGGCCGGCGTCATCGTCGTGAGGCAGCGCCCCGGCACCGCGAAGGGCTTCGTCTTCCTCTCCCTCGAGGACGAGACCGGGATGTGCCAGGCCATCCTCCGCCCCGACCTCTTCCGCGAGCACCGCTCCCTCGTCGTCGGCTCCCCCGCTCTCGTCGTCGAAGGGCGCCTCCAGAAGAAGGACGGAACGCTCTCCGTCCGCGCCGAGCGCTTCGAGCGGATGAGCCTCGACGAGCCGATCCCCGAGCTGAGGAAGCCCGTTTCGCCGCCGTACCCGAGGCACCGTCCGCCGGCGCCGCCGAGCCACGATTTCCGTTGATGCATCGTGATGCCTACTTGATATGCTTTGATGCATGAGGACGACGATCCACCTCCCCGATCCCCTGCTGGACCAGGCGCGTCGCCGGGCCCTCGAGACGGGAACGACCCTGACCGGGGTGATCGAGGACGCGCTCCGGGAGTCCCTAGCGGGCAAACGCACCGGGAAGAAGGCCTCACCGGTGCGGCTGACGACTTTCGGCGGAAAGGGGCTCCGGCCCGGCGTCGACCTGGACGACAGCGCGGCGCTCCTCGACGTCATGGAGGAGCCGCGTGCTCCTGTTCGACGTTAACGTCCTCGTCCACGCCCACCGCCGCGACGCCCCCGACCACACGAAGTACCGGAAGTGGCTGGAGGCGACCCTCGGGGCGGACTCCGCCTACGGGGTCTCCGACCTCGTCCTGAGCGGCTTCCTGCGCGTCGTCACGCACCCGAACGTCTTCCGCGAGCCGACGCCGCTCGAGAGCGCGCTCGCCTTCGTCCACGAGGTCCGCGACCGCGCCAATGCCGTCGAGATCGTGCCGGGCCCGAGGCACTGGGAAATCTTCACGCGCCTCTGCCGGGAGTGCGGCGTGCGGGGAAACCTCGTCCCGGACGCCTGGCTCGCGGCGCTTGCGGTCGAGTCGGGATGCGAATGGGTGACGACCGACCGCGACTTCGCGCGGTTTCCGGGCCTTCGGTGGCGGCATCCGCTGCAGGGCACCCGCCGGCCGGGCTGACGCCCGTCACGTCGGGTTCGCCGGCCCCGCCGAGCCACGACTCCCGGTGAGG
>JAKLER010000475.1 GCA_022711615.1 Acidobacteriota bacterium | reverse complement strand
TGGTCTCGCCGCTCGCCGTCGGCGGCTTCGCCGCGATGCGCGCGCTCTCGACGCGGAACGACGACCCGGCCGCGGCCTCCCGCCCGTGGGACCGGGACCGCGACGGCTTCGTCCTCGGCGAGGGGGCGGGCATCCTCGTCCTCGAAGAGATGGGGCACGCGATCCGGCGCGGAGCCGCGATCTACGCCGAGGTGGCCGGGTACGGGATGTCGGGCGACGCCCACCACATCTCCGCCCCCTCCGACGACGGCGACGGTCCGTTCCGCGTCATGCGCAACGCGCTCAAGGACGCCGCGATGGAGCCGGGCGAGGTCGGGTACGTCAACGCCCACGGCACCTCGACACCTCACGGAGACCGGATCGAGACGATCGCGCTGAAGCGGCTCTTCGGGGATGGGGCGCGGAACGTGCCGGTCTCCTCGACGAAGTCGATGACGGGGCACCTCCTCGGGGCCGCCGGCGGCTACGAGGCGGGCGTCCTCGCGCTGGCGATCCGGCGCGGCGTCCTGCCGCCGACGGTCAACTACACGACTCCCGACCCCGAATGCGACCTCGACTACACGCCGAACGTCGCCCGGGAGACCCGGGTGCGCGCGGGCCTCTCGAACTCCTTCGGCTTCGGGGGGACGAACGCCTGCCTGGTGATGAGGGCCGTCTGACGGCCCGCCGCGACGGCGCCGGCGACCCGGGCCGATCATCGTCGGTCGATCCCGTACGGGATTCCCTCTATGCTCGGAGGGCCGGACGGGCCCGATGAAAGCCGACCTGATTCGCCGGAAGTTCTTCGACGGCGTCCCCCGCTACGAGTGGATCGAGACGCTCGGGCAGGGAGGCGTCGGGATCGTCTACAAGGCGAAGGACCTCGAGCTCGACGAGGTCGTGGCGATCAAGGTGCTCTCGCCGGACATCGCGAAGGAGGACGAGGTCGTCCTCGCCCGCTTCAAGCGGGAGATCAACCTGAACCGGAAGATCAAGCACCCGAACGTCGCCCGCATGTACGACTTCGGGATCAGCGGCGAGTACCCCTACATCACGATGGAGGTCGTCCCGGGGAAGGACCTCTGGACGATGATCCGTGACGAGGGCCGGCTCCCGCCGCCGAAGGCCGTGCCGATCCTCCGCCAGATCGCGCGGGGCTGCTCCGCGATCCACGAGCTGGGCATCGTCCACCGCGACCTGAAGAGCCAGAACGTCGTCGTCGACGAGCAGGGCGCCGTCGCCATCGTCGACTTCGGCCTCGCGCGCTGGAACCTCGGCGGCGGCTTCACTCTCGACTCGATCATCCTCGGGACGCCGCAGTACATGTCGCCGGAGCAGGCATCCGGCAAGACGGTCGACGCGCGGACCGACATCTACTCCATCGGCATCATCGCGTTCGAGGCCCTCACCGGTCAGCTTCCGTTCACGGGCGACAGCCCGATCGCGGTCGCGATGATGCAGATCAACGACCCCGTCCCGGACCTCCTTCCGAAGTTCGCGGACGTCTCTCCGGACCTGCGCGAGGTCGTCCTGAAGGCGCTTCGGAAGGACCCCGCGAAGAGGTACGCGACGGCGGTCGACCTCGAAGCCGACCTCGCGAGCGCCGAGCGCCTCCCGACGCCCCGCGAGGGGGCGCTCGCACGCCCCGTCGGAGGGGACCCGCTCATGGCGCAGCTGGAGTCGGTCCTGGGCGCGGTGATCCTCCCGGCGCCTCCGGAGAAGCCCCGTCGTCCCTCGCCCTCCGACGCCTCGGCCCCGGTGACGCGCCCCTCGGTCGTTCCCCGTCCCGCGGCGGCGAAGCCGGCTCCGACTCCGGCGAAGCCGGCCCCTCCGATGGCGCCGGCCCGGCCGCCGACCGTCCTGATCGTCTCCTCCGCGCCGGCCGAGCGGGCCGCGTGGAAAGCCGGGCTCGGCATCGGGCCCTGCCGCGTCCTCGAGGCCGGCAGCGGTCCGGAGGCGCTCGAGGCGCTCGTTCGGGAGCCGGCCGACCTCGTCCTGATGGCCGTCGCGCTCCCCGGCATGGACGGCTTCGACGTCACGCGCGTCCTCAAGTCGCAGCCGAACCTCGCGGCGCTGCCGGTCCTCCTCGCCTCCGACCGGCTCGAGCGGAGCCATTACGCGTTCGGCATCCAGTCGGGCGCGAACGAGCTCCTCGTCAAGCCGATCGAGCCGGTCCGCCTGCGCGAGGCCGTGCGGGGGCTCCTCCGCCATCGCGGCTTCCCGCTCCCCGACGGCCCCGCGGACGCGGAGCCCGGCGCCGGAAACGGCTGACTCCGGCCGTTTCCGCTTTACAACGGCGGGGCAGAGTCCCGATCATCGGCCGATGCCGAGCGAATCGGAGCCGGACGACCCCGTCGGCGAAGCGGAAGCTTCCGCGGAGCGGGTCCGCGTGGACGAGCG
>JAKLER010000474.1 GCA_022711615.1 Acidobacteriota bacterium | reverse complement strand
ATGAACCGAGAAGCCCCCCCGCCCGATCGCCCCGAGCGCGCCGAGGGGCTCACGGCCGAAGCGCGGTACCGGCTCCTCCTGGATCTCTCGCGAAAGGTCCGCGGCACGCTCGACCTCGGCGAGACGCTCGACCGGCTCCTCGACCTGGTCCGCTCCATCGTCGAGTACGACGCGGCGGGGATCTTCGTCCTGAACGAGGACGTCCTCGCCGGCGAGCGTCGGCGGGGGATGATCGCGGGCGTCACGCAGCGCGGTTTCCCCGCGCGGCCGCTCGAGGCCGACCCGATGCTCTTCCGGGGCGAGGGGATCACCGGCCACGTGATCCGGACGGGGGAGTGCGTCGTGGCGTCCGACGTGCGCCTCGACTCCCGGTACGTCGTAGGCCGCGCGTCGACCCTCGCCGAGATCGCCGTGCCGATCACCGTCGAAGGGAGGTCGATCGGCGCCCTCAACCTCGAGAGCGATCGCCTCGGGGCCTTCGACGAGCAGCACCTCGACGCGCTCCGATTCTTCGCCGAGGCGGCGGCCGTCGCGATCGACAAGGCGATGCTCCACCGGGGACTCCTCGAGAAGCAGAAGCTCGAAGCGCAGCTGAGGGTCGCTCACCAGGTCCAGTCGCGGCTCCTCCCGCAGGCGCCGCCGGCCCTCGATGGCTGGGACGTCGCCGCGGTCTACATCCCGAGCTCGGAGCTGGCGGGCGACTACTACGACTTCCTCCGCCTGCCGGACGGCCGGGTCGGCCTCGTGATCGCCGACGTCGCCGGCAAGGGGGTGCCGGCGGCTCTCATCATGGCGACCTTCCGCGCGCTCCTCCGGGCTCACGTGGCGTCGGGGGCCGGCGTCGCGGAGATCGCGACGCGGCTGAACGGCCTCCTGCGCGACGAGTGCCGTCCGCACGGCTTCGTGACGGGGTTCCTCGCCTTCCTCGAGCCCTCGACGGGAAGGCTCGAGTACGCGAACTGCGGCCACGTGCCGCCGCTCGTCGTCGCGCCGGCGGGCGAGCCGGTCGAGCTCGCGGAGGGAGGCCCCGTGCTGGGGGTCTTCGCGGAGGCGGCCTACGGCTCGCGTGAGGTAACGCTCGCCCCCGGGCAGGTCCTCGTGCTCCACACGGACGGCGTCAGCGAGGCCCGCCGGGCGGAGGGCGAGGAGCTCGGCTTCGCGAGGCTCGCCGAGGTCGTCCGTGCGGGACTCTCGCGGGGCGCGACCTCCCTGGCCGGAGAAGTCGTCCGCGTGGCACGCGCATTCACGGGCACCGAGGCCTTCGAGGACGACTTCACTCTGGTGCTCGTCGCGCGAATCGCGAAGGGCTGAGGGGAGCGGCCGGAGCCGCGTGCCGGAATGCGCGGCCCGAAAGGGCGCCGACGCTCATGAGGAAATATGCGGGGTCGACCAGGTAGTCCCAGAGGTTCGTCGACTCGAGGAGGCCGCCGTGCCAGGCGGCGAGGGCCAGGAGCAGCGCGTAGCCGAAGCGGTTGCCGCGCAGGATCAGGACCGCCGCGACGGCCCCGATCGAGGGGAACAGCCACGAGAAGCTCCACCCGAGCGCATACGGATCGAAAGGGCCGAGGCCGAGCGACATCGGATAGAGGAAGAGCCCGGCGGCCGATCCGAACGCCCAGAACGCCCTGCGGTCGGCATCGCGGAACACGGGGCGCCCCGTCGTGCCGCTCCAGGTGACGTCGAACAGGAGCGCGGCCAGGGGCACGCCGAGGATCGGATAGAAGGTCGCAAGCCACCGGTGGACCGGATGCCCGGCGACGGGCACGATCGAAAAGGCGGTCGCGAAGGCGAGGACGAGGAGCGATGGCCGTCGGCCGGGAGCGGTCCCCCGGACGAGGCCCGCCCCTCCCCGAAAGGCGGCGGCCAGGAGAAGCGCGGTGCCGACGAGCGAGGCGACGGCAGCCGTCATCTCGCGGCTTCCCGCGCGCGCAGCCACGCCTCGTTGAACGTGACGTGCCGGATGCGCTTCATCTGCCACGAGTAGACGAGGTGCAGGCGGCCGTCGCGCGCGCGGATCATGTAGGGATAGGCGAACCGCCCCCTCGGCTCGTCCTCGAGCGTCGCGAGGCGCTCCCAGGTGGCACCGCGGTCGGACGAGGCGGCGAGCCTCAGGACGCTCCGGCCGCTCGGGGAGTCGTTGTAGGCGATCAGCAGCCGGCCGTCGGACATCGGCAGCACGTCGACGGGGGCGTCCGGGCTCGGCAGGTCCGTGGAGACCGGCGCCGACCAGCTCGCCCCGCCGTCGCGGGTGACCTGCATCGTCACCGCCCGTCTCCGCGAGCGATCGCGAAGGAACGCGACGGCGTTCTTCGCGTCGGCCGGGACGACGACCGGCTGGAGGTACGAGCGTCCGCCGGCCAGGCGCGTCTTCCGCCACGCCAG
>JAKLER010000473.1 GCA_022711615.1 Acidobacteriota bacterium | reverse complement strand
CGGCGGCGACGGCCGAGCTCCGATCCTCCTACTCGCGGTTCGCGACGACGCCCTCGCGCCTCTCGCCGCGAACCTGGCCGCCGTCCTCCCCGCGGCCGCGGCCGGGGCGGCCGCCGTGCACCTCTCAGGGGCGCTCGGCCCGGAGGTCCTCGCCCCCCTCGCCGCGCGCGGTTTCGCCACGGCGGCCTGCCATCCCCTCCAGACGTTCACGGGCTCCCCGGAGGATGCGACCCGCCTCGGAGGCGCCGCATTCGCCGTCGAAGGATCTCAGGAGGGACGCACGGCTGCGGAAGCCGTCGTCCGCGCCCTCGGAGGGCGTCCGTTCCCGCTTCCGTCCGGCGCCCGCCCGCTCTACCACCTCGCCGCTTCCCTCGGGGCGAACGGCCTGACGGGGCTCGTCGCGGCGGCGCGCGACGCCCTCTCGGCGACCGGCATCGGCCCCGACGCCGCGCTCTCCGCGCTCGCGCCGCTGCTGCGGGCCGCCCTGCACGAGGCGCTTCGCTCCGGGCCCGAGGCCGCCCTGACGGGGCCCGTCTCGCGCGGGGACGAGGCCACGCTCGAGCGGCACCGCCGCGCGCTTCACGCGTGGGACGAGAGCCGGGTCGCGCTCTTCGAGGCGCTGCTCGACGAGCAGCGGCGGCTCGCCGGCCGGTGCGTCGGCGCTGCCGATGCTAAAATGCCCCGATCTGACTGAGGAGGCCGCCGGGCCCGCGACGGAGAGATGGTTTTCTTCAACTACGCCACCATGCAGATGGCCGCCAAGATCGTCTACTACGGTCCTGGCCTGTGCGGGAAGACGACCAACCTCCACGTCATCTACGGACGGACGGCGCCGACGGCCCGCGGCGAGATGGTCTCGCTCGAGACGGAGACCGACCGGACCCTCTTCTTCGACCTCCTCCCGATCGACGTCGGGGTCATCGGAGGCTTCAAGACGCGCCTCCAGCTCTACACGGTCCCCGGGCAGGTCTTCTACAACACGACCCGGAAGCTCGTCCTGAAGGGCGTCGACGGGATCGTCTTCGTGGCCGATTCCCAGCGGCCGATGCTCGAGCCGAACAAGGAGAGCTTCCGGAACCTCCGGGAGAACCTCGCCGAGATCGGTCTGGAGGTCGGCGAGATCCCCCTCGTCCTCCAGTTCAACAAGCGCGACCTCTCCAACATCCTGACCGTCGACGAGCTCAACGCCGCGCTGAACCCGGACGGGAAGATCGACTTCTTCGAGGCCTCCGCAGCGAACGGCACGGGGGTCTTCGAGACGCTCAAGGGGATCTCGAAGCTGACCCTCAGGGCCCTCCGCTCGAGAATGACCGGCGAAGCCCGGCGCCCCACGGTCTTCGCCAGCCCCGCGACGCCGGCCGCTCCGGTGGTTCCGACGGAAGCGGCCGTACCGCCGCCGCCTCCGGGCGCCACGGTCCGGACGGCCCCCTCGTCCTCGGCCACGCTCGACCGCCTCGCCCGGTTCTCCGAGCTGGCCCGGAGCGGGGCGGCGACGCCGCCCCTGCCCGAGGCCCGGGGCCCCGAAGGCAGCGTCGAGCCGCTCCCTGCAGCGGCCGCGCCCGAGCCGGCCGCCGCGCCGGCGTCCGCCGACCGACCGGCCGAGGAGCCGGCCGCGGAGATCAGCTTCGGCGAGTCGGCCGGCCCCGCCCCGGCCTCCGACGAGCCGGCCGTCAAGCACGTGAAGGTCCGCTCGAGCGTCGACATCCTCTCCGAGCTCGACAAGCTCCGGAAGCTCTCGACGCAGAAGGCGGCCGCCGGCGCGACGGCCCGCCCCGACGCCGGCCGAAAGGGCGGCGGCCCCTCCATCGACGACCTCCTCGCCTCGAACCTCAACCACAAGAAGGACGTCACTCGGTCCTTCGACCTCACTGTCCCGCGCCAGGTGCTGGGAAGGAGCCGACAAGTGACGATCGAGCTGAAGTTCTCCGACGGAGCCGGAAGCCCGCTGCCTACGGACAGCAGCTTCTCCATCGACCTCTCGAGCCCGGCCGACCTCCAGAAGCTCCTGCTCTCCCTCCGGTTCAACGTCCAGGCGGAGTGACGCGGACAGTGGCGACAGAGACGACCGAAAGGGCCCGCACCCGAGCCGCGAACCGGGGGCGCGCCCTGGCCGGTGGCATCCTCGCTTCGCTCCTCGCCGCCGGATGCTCCTCGGCGCCCGCTCCCGCCCCGGCGACGAACGTGCCGGTCGTCGCGGCCGCCGCCGAGGCCACCTGTCCCCCCGCCGACCCACGGCAGGAAGCAAGCGATCGCTTTCACCGGGGAAAGGCGCACGCGCTGGCCGGGGACGCATCCTGCGCCCGCCTCGAGTTCCAGGCCGCCCTCGACGGGTTCCGCGAGTCGATGCGCCCGGGAAACGCCGGGGACCTGGCCTTCGCCGGCCAGC
>JAKLER010000472.1 GCA_022711615.1 Acidobacteriota bacterium | reverse complement strand
TCTTCACCGTGAGGCGCGTCTCCGCCGAGCTTCCCTTCACCGCCCCGCCGCCCCTCCCTGCCGTCGAGCCCGCGCGCGCCGACGACACCGCCTCCCGCCGACGGGCCGAGGACACCGGCTCGCGGCGTCGGAGCGTCCTGACCGCGTCCGGGGAGAAGCCGGTCGGGCCGAAGACGGTCATGGTCATGATCCAGGACGCCCTCTCGAAGGCCCGCGAGCAGGGGGACTCCGGGCTCGTCGAGAAGGGGACCGTCTTCGTCCGCGAGGTCGTCGCCGACACCATCACGAGCGCCACCCGCTCGCTGAAGATCGGGCTCCTGCTGACGGGGGCGGCGCTCGTCGTCCTCGCGTTCGCGCTCGGGTACAACGTCTGGCGCACGCGCCAGACCGTCGCGCACGTCACGCGAGCCGCCGACGAGAGCGTCCAGGGAGTGCGGAAGGAGCTCGGCACCCGCGTCGAGGAGATGCGGCAGGAGCGCGACGCGCTCGCCGCGGAGTCGGCCGAGGTCGCCCGCAAGCTCGGCGAGCTCGAGAAGACCGCCGGCGCGAGCGAGCAGGCCGTCTCCGACCTCCGCCGGCGCCTCGGCGACGCCGACGCCCGCCGGAAGGACCTCGAGGGTCGGATGCAGCGCGCGCTCGACGCGCTCGCGGCCGACAAGGAGGCCCTCCAGCGGCAGCTCGAGCAGATGGAGCGGGAGCGCGCCGCCGACCGGATGCGGCAGCAGGCCGAGATCGAGAAGCTCCGGCAGGAGACGGCCGCCCCCGTCCCGCTCCCGGCCGAGCCGGCGCCGACCGCCCCCCCGGCCCCGCGATGAGGGCGCGGGGCCTCGCCCCGCGCCCCGTCCCCGGGCCGACTCCTGAGAAGATGCTCCCGTGAACGTCCGCCCGAACCTCGTCGGCGGCTACACCATCCTCGAGCGCCTCGGAAGAGGCGGTCTCTCCGGAGTCTTCCGCGCCCTGCGCGACGCCGACGGCCTCGAGGTCGCGCTCAAGATCACGAGCCTCGCCGACCTCGACCCGGAATTCCGGCCGCAGGAGAGGTTCGAGCGGGAGGCCGAGCTCCTCGGGCGCCTCTCCCACCCGGCGCTGCCGAAGTTCCACGACTGGGGCGTGACGCTCGACGGCTACGGCTGGCTCGCGATGGAGCTCGTCCGCGGCGCCCCGCTTTCCCAGTTCGCGCTCCGGCCGGCCTGGGAGCTGATCCCGATCCTGATCCCGATCGCCGAGTCGCTCGCCGCCGTCGCCCGCGGCGGCATCGTCCACCGCGACGTCGCCCCCGACAACGTCCTCGTCGCCATGGAGGAGGGCCGCTTCGCCCCGAAGCTGATCGACTTCGGCGTCGCGAAGGACCTCTTCGCCTCGGCGGCGGCCGGAGGCCTGACGCAGCACGGCGCCTTTCTCGGGAAGCTCTCCTACGCCCCGCCCGAGCAGCTCCTCGGCCTCCCGAAAGGGCAGACGCTCGACTTCCGCGCCGACGTCTACTCCTTCGGCCTCACCGTCTGGGAGCTCCTCGCCGGCCGTCCGGCCGTCGCCGCGACGACGCTGCCGGAGATCGTGAACGCGCACCTGACCCGCTCCTGGCCGCGCCTCGATCTCCCCCCCGCCCGCGGCGGCCCCGCGCCGAAGCTCCTCGCGCTCGTGGAGAGGATGACCGCCCGCCGCCGCGAGGACCGCCCCTCCTCGTGGGAGGAGATCGTCGCCGCGCTGTGGCAGGCGCTGGACGAGGTGCGCCCCGTCCACCGCGAGCTCGAGCAGAAGCAGGCCGAGCTCGCCCCGTTCGACCACGTCCCCCCGGCCGAGCCACGGCGTAACGGCGCCGGCGCCGACGCGCCGTTCCCGGAGGCGGCGGCGCCCCCGGCGGGCGCCCCCGGCGGGGACGCTCCCGCCCTGGCGCCCGCCGCGCGCCTCCTGACGCGCGAGCTCCTCCTCGGGCGCGTCGTCCTCATCTTCGGCATCGCCGCTCTCGCCGCCGCGCTCGCCTTCGCGCTCCACGTCGTCGTCTCCGCGCCGGAGCCGGAGACGGAGGCCGGCGGCCTCGCGCCGGCGACGGACGCGCGCGGAGGCCGCCCCGCTTCGGCCGCCGGCACGCCCGCCGCCGCCGGCCGGCTCCTCGTCGCGCTCGTCCCGGGCGGCGTCCTCGAGGAGGTCGTCGACGAGGCGGGCCGCCGCGTCGCCGGCCCCCGCCCGCTCCCGGCGAGCCTCCCGCTCCCTCCCGGCGCCTACCGCGCCCGGCTCGCGCACCCCGAGTCGGGCTGCGCGCTGACGGTCACGTTCGACGTCCGCCCCGGAGGGACGACCCGCGTCCTCGAGAGCTGCCTCGACGGGGAGTGACCCGCCCTACCGGAGGAGGGCCGCGAGGTCGTCGGGGTGCGCCGCGCGCAGACGCGCCTCG
>JAKLER010000471.1 GCA_022711615.1 Acidobacteriota bacterium | reverse complement strand
GAACGTCGCGGAGGAGACGATCTTCATCGCCGAGGGGCTGGTCATCAAGCACCAGGGGACCCGCCCGGAGGAGCCGGCGGGGCGCTGAGGAGGCGGAGCCGGCGGGCCGGGCCCGTCAGCCTCGCGCAAAGGCGAGCAGCGTCTCCTTCACGCGCGTCCCCGGTCCGAGCAGAGCGACCACCGCCCGGGCGTAGCTCGCGAGCTGCGGCGCGTAGAGCGCCTCGCGCTCGGCGCGGACGGCCGGCGTCGGGAGGCGGTCGGTCTTCCAGTCCACGACGACCCAGCCGTCCTCCTCCTCGAACAGGAGGTCGATCTTCCCCTCGACGAGCGGCGCGTTCTCGAGCGCGTCGTCGCGGAAGAGGATCGGCAGCTCGACGAAGCGCCGCCGAGCGGCGCGGGCGCGGGCGACGACGGGGTGGTCGATCAGGCGCTCGACGAGCCGAACGGCCTCGGCGCGCGCGGCCGGATCGAGCGGAAGCGCCGAGGTCGCGACGGCCTCGGCCGCGGAGGCGGGGGGCATGTGCGCGGGGTCGAGGAGGGCCTCCATCGCCTCGTGGACGGCCGTGCCGAGGCGCACGGCGGCTTCGTGGACCTCGTCGCGGCGCTCGAGCGACGGGAGGTCCTCGGGCGATCCGGCGTCCTCGCCGTCCGGCGGACGCGGCGTCCAGGGGGCGTCCTTCTCGCCGGAGCGGCGGAGCGGGCGGGTGGCCGTGGCCCGGGCCCGCGCGAGGCGGGCCTCGGCGGCGGTCCTCTCGGCGTCGAGGTCGACGGTGAACGCCGGGGCGGGCGCCTTCCCCGGAGGAGGGGGAGCGGAGACGTCTGGGAGGACGACCTCGACGAGGGGGGCGAGGCGCGCAGGGAGCGGCTCGGCGAACGCGATCGGCGCGAGGAGGCTCCTGCCGATCGTGTCCGACACCTCCCCGGACTTCAGCCGGCGGCGCCTCCGGAACCAGGAGAGGACGAGCGTCCTCTTCGCCCGCGTCAGCGCGACGTAGAGCTGCCGCTTCTCCTCGGCGAGCTCGCGGGCGTCGTCGAGGAGCGCGATGGAGCGGAACCCGGGAGTCCGGACCGTCCGCCCGCGCATCGACGCGGAAAGCGCGAGCGGCCTGCCGGGGCCGGTGTGGACGAGCGTCCGGCGGCCGGCCGTCCGCTCGCGGTCGCGGAAGCCGAGGCTCGCGACGACGACCGTGTCGAACTCGAGCCCCTTCGCCTTGTGGAGCGTCATGAGGCGGACGGCGTCCTCGTCCTCCTCGAACGCGCGCGGCTCGGAGACCTTCTCCTCGAGGCGGAGCGCCAGGCGGGCGACGGCCTCGCGGAACGGGAGCCCCTCCGCGTCGAGCGCGCGGGCGAGGACGAGGAGGCGGTCGAGGTTCGCCGCGGCCTGGAGGGGGTTGACGACGGCCCCGTTCTCGACGGCGGCGAGGGCCGAGCTCGACGAGAGGAGGTCGAGGAGCGTCTCGGCCAGGGGACGCGCGTGCCGGCGCGCTCGGAGCGCCGCCAGGGCCCCGAGCGCTTCGCCGACGGGGCCGTCCGCCGGCGCGGTCGACGGGTCGTCGAAGAGGGTGCCCGCCTCGGAGGCGTCGAGGAGCTCGACGTCGGTGAGGCCGAAGAGGAAGGACTTCAGCGCGGCGACCGTGGAGATCGAGTCGGCCGGGTCGTCGATCGCGCGGAGCGCGGCGACGACCGCCGCGGTCTCCTCGCGCCGGTAGAAGCTGACGCCCCCCTCGAGGACGGCCGGGATCCCGGCCCCGCGGAAGACCTCCTGGTAGAGGTCGATCGCGTCGTTCGAGCCGAGGAGGACGGCCGTCCCGCGGAAGCCCCCCTCGGAGCAGCGCGAAAGGAGGAGGTTCGCGACGGCGCGCGCCTCCTGGAGCTTCACCTCCGCGTCGAGGCCGTCGTCGCCGCCCTCGGCCTCGGCGGCGGACCTCCCGTCCTCGCCGCCGTCGTGGAGGTCGGGCACCTCGGGCGCCGCGAGGAAGAGGACCCGTCCGTCGTCGGGCCGGGCGAGCTTCTCCGGGTCGGGCGCGAACGCCGCGTGCGCGACCTCCCAGGGCGCGCCCGGCGCAGGTTCGAACACGCTCTCGAAGAGGCCGTTCGCGAAGTCGAGGATGCGGGGCGAGGAGCGGAAGTTCGTGACGAGCGAGAGCCGGTCGGAGGAGGGGAGGCGGTCGGCGACCTGCCTGTAGACCTCCACGTCGGCGCGGCGGAAGCGGTAGATCGACTGCTTCGGGTCGCCGACGAGGAAGAGTGCGGACGGAGCGGGGACGAGGCCGTCCCAATGCTCCTCGTCCTGCTCGCCGTCCTGGCAGGAGATCCGGAGGACGATCTCGGCCTGGACCGGGTCGGTGTCCTGGAACTCGTCGACGACGAGGTGCCGGAAGCGGTCCTGGAAGTGCTCGCGGGCGG
>JAKLER010000470.1 GCA_022711615.1 Acidobacteriota bacterium | reverse complement strand
CGCCGCCCGGAGGCTCCGGAATCACCTCGTCCGCGATCCCGAGGGCCTTGCAGTCGGCGGCGGTCATCCTCATCGCCTCCGCCGCCTCGCGCGCCTTCGCCTGGTCCTTCCAGAGGATCGCGGCGCACCCTTCCGGCGAGATGACGGAGTAGACCGAGTGCTCGAGCATCAGGATCGCGTCGGTCACGCCGATCCCGAGAGCGCCTCCCGATCCGCCTTCGCCCGTCACGGTCGCGATCAGGGGCACCCGGAGGCGCGCCATCTCGAGGAGGTTCACGGCGATTGCCTCCGAGACTCCTCGCTCCTCGCTCTCGACCCCCGGATACGCGCCCGGCGTGTCGATGAACGTCAGGACGGGCCGATGGAACTTCTCGGCGAGCTTCATGACGCGAAGCGCCTTCCGGTAGCCCTCGGGGCGGGGCATGCCGAAGTTCCGACGGACCTTCTCCTTCGTGTCGCGCCCCTTCTGGTGGCCGACGACGGCGACCGTCCGGCCGCCGAGGACTCCGAAGCCGGCCACGATCGCGGGGTCGTCCGCGAAGGCCCGGTCGCCGCGCAGCTCGACGAAGTCGCGCAGGAGGACCCGGACGTAGTCGAGCGTGAACGGGCGGGCCGGGTGGCGCGCGACGAGCGTCTTCTGCCAGGGAGTGAGGTTCGCGTAGATCTCCCCCGAGAGCTTCACGAGCCTGTCGGAGATCTTGCGGATCGCCTTGTCCCGGGCGGGGCTCCCGGGGCTCTCCCGCAGGCCGTCGATGCGCGCTCGGAGCCGCTCCAGCGGCTCCTCGAACCGGTGATCGGAACTCACCCCCGGAATGTACCAGACCGCGACGGCCGGACCGTCAGAGGAGGCTCTGCGGGTCCCGGTCCAGCCGGGGCGGCTCCGGGAGCGACCGGAGGAGCTCGCCGGCCGCCGCCAGCGCATCTCGGGAGTCGGACCGGACGAGGAGCTGGACCCGGTAGAGCCCCTTGAGCCGCTCCAGCGGCGCCGGCGCCGGTCCGAGCAGCCGGAGCTTCGGCAGCCCCGCGATCGCCGCCCGGCCGGCACGCGCGGCCGCTTCGGCCTCCGGGAGCTCCTTCGACGTCCAGAGCGCGAGGAGGAGGTGGCAGAACGGCGGGTAGCCGAAGGCGCGCCGGAACCGGAGCTCGCCCTCCGCGAAAGAGGCGTGGTCCTGGGCGACGGCGGCCGCGATCGCTTCGTGCTCAGGCCGGGCCGTCTGGACGGCCACGACTCCCGGCCGCTCGCCCCGGCCGACCCGGCCGGCCGCCTGGGTCACGAGCTGGAAGGTCCGCTCCGCGGAGCGAAAGTCGGGGAACGAGAGAAGAGCGTCGGCGTCCAGGACGGCGAGGACCGTGGCATTCGGGAAGTCGTGCCCCTTCGCCACCATCTGCGTGCCGAGGAGCGCCTGCGCGACGCCCGACTCGAAGTCGGCGAGGACGCGGACCGCTCCGCCGCGGCGCGCGGCGGCGTCCCGGTCGAGGACCGCATACGCGATCTCCGGAAAGAGCTCCTCGAACCGCTCGGCGAGTCGTTCGGTGCCGAACCCGACCGGCATCAGGACGTCGGAGCCGCATGCGGGGCATGCGCGCGGCCTGGGGACGAAGTCGCCGCAGTAATGGCAGAGGAGCCTCTCCCCGCGCCGGTGATAGGTCCGGGCGACGGAGCAGGAGGCGCAGCGGAAGTCGTGGCCGCAGGACCGGCAGAGGAGCGCCGGCGAGAAGCCGCGGCGGTTCAGGAGGACGATCGCCTGCTCGCCGCGCTCGAATGCCCCGCGGAGGAGCTCCACCGTCCGGGCAGCGAAGAGGACGCGGCCATGGTCGCCGGGACGGGCGGCCTCGCCGCGGAGGTCGACGACTTCCACGCGGGCCCGCTCGCGGGAGCCGGGACGCGCCGGAAGGACGAGGCGCGGAAGGCGTCCGTCTCGGGCGGCCTGCTCGTCCTCCATGGACGGCGTCGCCGTCCCGAGGACGAGCACCGCCCCTTCGCCGTGCGCCCGAACCCGGGCCACGGTCCGGGAGTCGTACCGCGGCGCCTCGGCCTGCTTGAAGGAGCCGTCGTGCGCCTCGTCGACGACGATCAGCCCGAGCCGGGGCAGCGGAGCGAAGACGGCGGAGCGAGGGCCGACCACGGCGTCCACGTCGCCGCGTCGCGCCCGCTCCCAGGCGGCGGAGCGCTCTCCGTCCGAAAGGCCGCTGTGGAGCAGAGCGACGCGCGAGCCGAACCGCGCGACGACCCGCCGGATGAGCCCGGGCGCGAGGGCGATCTCGGGCACGAGGAGGATTCCCTGCCGGCCGAGGGCGATCGCCTTCTCGAGCGCGGCGAGGTAGACCTCCGTCTTTCCGCTGCCGGTGACGCCGTCGAGGAGGAAGCGGGCCTCGCCGCCGCGTTCGAGCGCTTCCGCCACGGCCTGGACGGCGGCACGCTGCGC
>JAKLER010000047.1 GCA_022711615.1 Acidobacteriota bacterium | reverse complement strand
CCGCGGCGAGGTCGAAGAAGAGCTCCGAGAGCCGCCCCGTCGAGTCGCGCGCGCTCATCGCGAGCGGCGCGCCGCGCGCGACGAGCCTCCCCTTCACGAGGACGCCCGCCTCGTCGGCGACCTCCTCGGCGAGGGCGAGGTGGTGCGTCGTCAGGAGGACGGCGGCACCCTTCGCCGTTCGCTCCTTCAGCCGTTCGACGAGGCCCCGCTGGGCGAGCGGGTCGAGGCCGACCATCGGCTCGTCGAGGACGAAGAGCGACGGGTCGTGGAGGAAGGCCTGCGCGAGGGCGACCTTCTGTCGCGTGCCGTGGGAGAGCGTCTCGTTCGTCCGGTCGGCCGCCTCCTCGAGGCCGAAGGAGGAGAGCTCGATCCCGATCCTCTCCTCGAGCGCGGCTCCCCGCGCCCCGAAGACCGCCCCGACGAATCGGAGCGTCTCGCGCGGCGTCCACCGCGGCCAGAGGTACGGGCGGTCCGGCACGAATCCGAGCCGCCGCTTCGCCCCGACCGGGTCCTCCGCCACGTCGATGCCGAAGACGGCCGCCCGCCCGGAGGTCGGTGCGAGGAGCCCGGTCAGGAGGCCGATCGCCGTCGTCTTCCCGGCTCCGTTCGGCCCGACGAGCGCGAAGACGACTCCCGGCGGGACCTCGAGCGTCAGCTCCGAGAGGGCGAGCAGGTCGCCGTAGCGCTTCGTCGCGCGCTCGAAGGCGAAGGCGGGGAGGCCGGAAGCCACCGGCCCGATCGTACGGGAGGTCGGGGGCGCCGGCCGATCTCCCTCGTCGAAACCCCGCTCCGGCGCACGTCGTACAGTCGGCTCGACAAGGAGGAGCGATGCGCTCGATGTCCGCCCTGGCGATCCCCGTCCTGACCCTCTCGTTCACGGCCGCCGCGGCCGGTCCGGCCGTTCCGTCCGCCCCGGCAGGCCCGAAGCCGGTCGACCCGGCCTCGTTCGATCCGGCCGTGAAGCCGTGCGAAGACTTCTACCAGCACGCCGTCGGGGGCTGGCTGAAGGCGAACCCGGTCCCGGCCGACAAGTCGCGCTGGGGCTCTTTCGAGGAGCTCGCCGACCGGAACCGGGCCGTCCTGAAGACGATCCTCGAGGAAACCTCGGCGAAGGCCGACTGGCCGAAGGGGAGCGTGAAGCAGAAGGTCGGCGACTTCTTCGCCTCCGGCATGGACGAGGCCGCCATCGAAACGGCCGGGACGAAGCCGCTCGAGCCCTGGCTCGCGAAGATCGACGCCCTGAAGTCGAGCTCCGACCTCCCGAAGCTCGTCGCCGACCTCCACGGGCGGCGGCTGATGGCGGGCTACGCGTTCTTCGTCGGGCAGGACCAGAAGGAGACGACCCGCTACCTCGCGATGCTCTCCCAGGGCGGTCTCGGCCTCCCCGACCGCGACTACTACGTGAAGGACGACGCGAAATCGAAGGAGCTCCGCGAGAAGTACGCCGCCCACGTGGCGCGGATGCTCGAGCTCCTCGGCGACGCCCCGGACGCGGCGAAGGCGAAGGCCGCGACGGTGATGGCCCTCGAGACGAAGCTCGCGACGGCCGCGCGGACGCGGGTCGAGCTTCGCGACCCGGAGCGGAACTACAACAGGAAGAGCGTCGCGGAGCTCGTCGCCGAGGCCCCCGGGTACGACTGGGCGGCCTACTTCGAGGCGCTCGGGATCGCGGGCCTGAAGGAGCTCAACGTCCGCCAGCCCGAGTTCGCGAAGGCGTTCGCGGCGCTCGCCGCGTCCGAGCCGCTCGACGCGTGGAAGGCCTACCTCCGCTGGCACCTCGTCCGCGCCTCGGCCGACGTCCTCCCGACGAGGTTCGAGGAGGAGGCGTTCTCCTTCTACGGCCGGACGCTGAACGGCGTGCCGCAGCAGGAGGAGCGCTGGAAGAGGGTCCAGGCCGCGACGGACCGCGCCCTCGGCGAAGCCCTCGGCCAGCTCTACGTCGAGCGCGCGTTCTCGCCGAAGTCGAAGGAGCGGATGAAGGTCCTCGTCGAGAACCTTCGCGCCTCGCTGAAGGACCGGATCGCGGCCCTCCCCTGGATGGGGGACGAGACGAAGAAGGCGGCGCAGAGGAAGCTCGCGGCTTTCGGCGTAAAGATCGGCTACCCCGACACGTGGCGCGACTACTCGGCCCTCGAGGTCTCCCGCGGCTCCTACTTCGAGAACGTCGTCGCGGCGAACGCGTTCGAGGCGAAGCGGAACCTCGGCAAGCTCGGCAAGCCGATCGACCGGACCGAGTGGGGGATGACCCCGCCGACGGTGAACGCCTACTACAGCCCGACGATGAACGAGATCGTCTTCCCGGCCGGGATCCTCCAGCCTCCGTTCTTCTGGGCCGACGGGGACGACGCCGTGAACTACGGCGGCATCGGCGTCGTCATCGGGCACGAGATGACGCACGGCTTCGACGACTCCGGGAGCCGCTACGACGCCGACGGGAACCTGAAGAACTGGTGGACCGAGGAGGACCGCAAGGCCTACGAGGCGAGGACGGCCCTCGTCGTGAAGCAGTTCGACGGGTACCGGCCCCTCGCGGATCAGGCGATCAACGGGAAGCTCACGCTGGGGGAGAACGTCTCGGACCTCGGCGGGCTGAAAGTCGCCTACGAGGCCCTCCGCAAGGCGCTCGGCAAGGACCCGAACGCGGCGGAGAAGGTCGAGGGGTACACCCCGGCCCAGCGCTTCTTCCTGAACTACGCGTCGGTCTGGAGGAACAACATCCGCGACGAGGCGCTCCGCGTCCGGCTCAACACCGACTCGCACAGCCCGGGACGTTTCCGCGTCCTCGGCCCCCTCTCGGCCCTCCCGGATTTCCACGCCGCCTTCGGATGCGCGTCCGGAAGCCCGATGGTGATGCCCGAAGCGGAGCGGCCGAGCATCTTCTAGGTCCGCTCCCCCCGAAACGAGAAGCGGGGGCCGGCGGTGCCGGCCCCCGCGGGGGTGGGAGACGCGGCGGCTGCGCCGCGGGAGGGACGGTCAGCGATCGAGCTTCGCGGGGAAGATCTCGTAGGGGAGGACCCCGGGGAAGGTCTCCGGGCGAACGGTCGAGAGATACGCCAGGAACGGCTGGTCGCCGGTGATCCGGAACCACGCTCCCCCCGCCGCGCAGACCGGCAGGCCCTCCAGCGGGAGGTCGTTGAACTGGACGATCGAGGAGGCGGGAACAGCGTACTCCTTCTCCGCGGCCGGGCCGCCGGGGCCGGCCGTCGCCGAGACGGCCGAGACGCGGAACGTGGCGGCCGCGTCGCCTGCGTTGAAGAGCGTCAGGTTCACGCGGCGGCGGTTCGTCGCGCCTTCGGCGCACTCGGAGGCGGAGAGGGAGACGTCGCCGGCGACGGCGGTCATGCCGGCCGGGAAGAGCTCGGCGAAGACGGGGAGCTCGAGGCGGCCGAGGGACTCGGGGACCTTCGCGAGCCCCTCGGGAACCGTCTCGAGGCGCTCGAGCGTGGCGCGGAGCGCGACGCGCCTGGGCGCCGTGATCGCGAGCATCTGGACGTGCTGTCCCGCGCGGAGCGTGTGGGAGTCGAGGACGGCGGCGCCGTTCGGACCGACGGCGGCGTCGGCGGGCGGCTGCGCGGCGCCGAGCCCGTCCCAGGCGCCCGTGAACGCGACGGTGACGTTCTTGTCGGTGTTGTTGTAGGCGGCGAGGGTGCTCGCCATCGAAACCGTCGCGCCGGGAGCGAAGAAGCCCGGGACGTAGACGGTCGCGGCGGCGAGCGGGAGGACGGAGAACGTGCCGCTGCCGACCGCCTCGGGGGCGCTGAACGTCCGGGTCCGGGTGACCTCGACGGTGTAGGTCCCGGCGGCGAGCGGGCCGACCGGAACGTCGAGCGTCCAGGGGGTGACGGCCGCGGTGCACGGCCCGGGGATGCCGGAGTAGTTGAAGTTGACGTGCAGCTTCGTCCCGGACGTCGTCAGCTTCGTCCGGCCCGTCTCGGGGACGCAGCCGTCGGGCCACTGCCCGGAGAGCTTCAGGACGATCTCGTCGCCGGGCGCGGGGTTGGCCGGGAACGTCGCCACCGTGGCGTTCGGGAGCGGCTGGCCCGCGGCCGGGAGGGCGGCGGTGGAGAGGGCGAGGAGGAGGATCGGGAGGGTCGTGTGGTGTCTCATGCAATCACCTTCCGGTCCGGAGTGCCGCGACGCACGGCCGTCCCACGCGCGATCGCGGCGCGTGGGATTCGTGCGCGCCGCGTCAGTTCCCTCGTTCGGGCCTGTGGCAGGATCGCGGGGTGGACGCCCCGGAAGCGCCGACCGACGCCGACCTCGTCGCCCGGATCCTCGGGGGCGAGGAGGAGCTCTTCACGCTCCTCGTCGACCGCTACAAGCTCCGGCTCTTCCGTTTCGTCTCCCGATACCTCGGCGACCCCGAGGACGCGCGGGACGTGACGCAGGAGGTCTTCCTCAAGCTCTATTCCGCGCTCGACTCCTTCGACCCGCGCTATCGGTTCTCGACGTGGGCGTTCCGGATCGCCGGGAACGCCGCGATCGACCACCTGCGTCGGAGGAGGATCCGGGCCATTCCCCTCGAGCTCCCGTCCGACGACGAGTCGGACCGCCGGCCCATCGACCCGGTCGACGGTAAACCCGACCCGTTCGAGGAGCTCTCCCGGACCCGCCTCCGGGAAGCGCTCGACCTCGCGATCGAGAAGCTCCCGGACGACTATCGGGAGCTGATCAGCCTCCGCCATCACGGGGAGCTGGCCTACGAGGAGATCGCCGAGCTGAAGGGGATGCCCCTCGGGACGGTCAAGAACAAGCTCTTCCGGGCCCGCCAGGCCCTGCGAGATCTTTTGCCGAAAGGCGCCGTATAGAGAGAGCGGGACGATGACGATGCACGCGAGGACCTCCGACGGGAACCCGACGCCAGCCGAGCTTGAGCTCGATCGGCGAATGGAAGTGTTTCTGGACGAGATGGTTAGCTCTTCGGTTCGGGAGGAGCTGCCGGCCGACTTCGCCTCCCGGGTCGTGGCGGCGAGGCCGTTCGCCCCGTGGGAGGTCGCCCGGCCGTCCTTCTGGCGTCTCCCGGTCGCCGTCGGTCTCGGACTCCTGGCCGGGAGCCTCGGGCTCGCCCTGACCCCGCTCTGGAGCCTCGGCCCCGCGACCGCGGTGACGGTCTGGGCGGAGCTTCTCGCCGTCGCCTTCGGAAGCCCGGTCGCCACCCTCGTCGCCGCCCTCCCTCTCCTCGCGGAGGGGACCGAGCGGGCCGCGGGGGCCGTCTCGCCCGGCGCCGTGGCGCTCCTCGGAGGTGGGGCGGCGCTCGTGGCCGGCTCTCTCCTCGGGGCGCTGGCCCGCTTCCGCCGGCCGGAGCTTCCGGTCGCCCGCCCTCGAAGCTGAGCCGGGGCCGGAGATGGCCCGGAGCCGCTCCTTCCTTTTCCTGACGCTCCTCCTCGCGAGCGCGACCGGCGCTGCGGCTGAGCCCGTTTTCGTCCCCGCGGGAGAGATACGCTCGGGCGACCTCGTCGCCCTGGGGCGGGAGGCGCGCGTCGAGGGCGTGCTGCGGGGAACGATCGTGACGATCGGGGCCGACGTCCGAATCGCCGGACGGGTCGAGAAGGACGTCGTCGCGCTCGGAGGGGACGTTCACCTCGGTCCGGGATCGGCCGTCGGCGGAGACGTCCTCGCCCTCGGGGGAGAGGTCCAGGCGAGCGGCCCCGGTCCGGCCCCCGTCGGTGGCCGGCTCCTGACCGTCGGAGCGCTCGAGGCCGCCTTCGCCGCGGAGCTGAAGACGTCCCCGCTCGCCGTGCGGCCCGTCCGGGGCCTCTTCCTCGCGTTCCGGCTTGCCCTTCTCCTCGCCTGGCTGATCGTCGGCCTCGTCCTCCTGCGGCTCGCTCCCCGCCCGCTGACCGGCGCCTCCGCGCTCGTGCCGGGCCGGCTGACCGCCGTGACGGCGATCGGCGCCGCGGCCGTCCTCTCCGCCCTTCTCGTCTCCGCGCTCCTCCTTCTCGTCCTTCCTGCGACCGCCGGCCTCTTCGCCGTGGGCCTGCTCGTCTCGGCGCTCGCCCTCGCGAAGGCCTTCGGGATCGCCGCCGTCTTCGTCGCCCTCGGGAGGAGCCTGACGCGGACGGCCGCGAGGGGGAGCCTGCTCTTCGGCGATCCTGCGGCCCTCGCAGTCGGGCTCGCCCTGCTCGGGGGCGTGTCGCTCGTTCCCGTCGTCGGACCGCTCGCGTGGTCGATCGCGTCGCTTCTGGGGATCGGGACGGCCCTGGCGGCGGCGGTACGCCCCACGAGCGCGGCCTCCTGAGGCGATTTTCGCCTGATACGCTCCGCCGGCCGGACCCGCGCGGGACGCGGACCGGCGGAGGAGCGGTGATGGCGATCGAGCGCATCGGGGTGATCGGAGCGGGTCAGATGGGGGCGGGGATCGCCCACGTGGCGGCGCTGGCGGGGAAAGCCGTGGTCCTTACCGACGTCGACGCGGCCCTGGCCGAGAAGGGGCTCGCGGTCGTCCGGAAGAACCTGGGACGCCAGGTCGAGAAGGGGAAGGTCGCCGCGGAGGCAGCCGATGCCGCTCTCGCCCGGATCTCCGTCGCGAGCGACCTCGCCGCGCTCGCGGACGCCGACCTCGTCGTGGAGGCGATCGTCGAGAACGAGGAGGTCAAGCGCGGCCTCTTCTCGCGGCTCGACGGGCTTCTGAAGTCGGGGGCGATCCTCGCCTCGAACACTTCTTCGATCTCGATCACGCGGCTCGCCGCCGCGACGAAGCGCCCCGAGAGCGTCATCGGGATGCACTTCATGAACCCGGTCCCGGTGATGCAGCTCGTCGAGGTGATCCGCGGCATCGCGACCTCGGATGCGACGACGGAGGCGGTCGTCGCGGCCGCGAAGGAGATGGGGAAGGTGCCGGTCGAGTGCCGCGACTTCCCGGGCTTCGTCTCGAACCGGGTCCTGATGCCGATGATCAACGAGGCGGTCTTCGCCGTCTTCGAAGGCGTCGCCACGCCCGAGGCGGTCGACACCATCATGAAGCTCGGCATGAACCACCCGATGGGGCCGCTCACGCTCGCGGACTTCATCGGCCTCGACACCTGCCTCGCGATCCTGAACGTCCTTCACCGGGGGCTCGGGGACGACAAGTACCGTCCCTGCCCGCTCCTCGTCCAGATGGTCGACGCCGGCTGGGTCGGCAGAAAGGCCGGGCGCGGCTTCTACCGCTATTCGGGGCCCGGCGGGGAGAAGGTCGCGGGTTGATCTGCCAGGTCTGCGGGGCGTCGAACGAGCTGGACGCCGAGCTCTGCCGAAAGTGCCAGAACAAGCTCCTCGTCGTCTCCGGCTCGAGCGAGTCGTACGACGAGGGGCCGTCCGGGGAGGGGATCTCCCTCGACGAGCACCTCCTCGAGAGGGTCTCGGTCCTCGAGGAGATCGTCAAGCGGAGCGCGGAGACGCTGAAGGCGCTCCTCGAGGGGTTCCACCGCCAGGAGAAGAACGGCTTCGTCGTCCAGACGGGCCTCCTCGCGCTGAAGGACCTCCTCGAGCGGAAGGGGCTCCTCGTCGAGCAGGAGTTCGTCGACCTCTGGGAGGAGCGCGTCGACCAGCACATGACCGTCCTCGAGAAGCGCGAGCGCTTCCTCGAGCGGAAGGAGCGGATCCTCGCGGAGCACAAGGGGCTCGGCCGGGAGCGCCTCGTCGACCTGCTCGGGGAGGCCGAGCTGGCCTTCTTCGCGCTCGACCCCGACAAGGCGATGGCGCTTCTCGAGGAGGCGTGGAAGCTCGACCGCCGCAACGCCGAGCTCGCGTTCTTCCTGGGCGAGACCTGGTTCAACGACGGCGACTCCGGAAAGGCGGCCTCGGCCCTCCGGCACGTCCTCGAGCAGCGCCCCCAGCACTTCGACGCTCTCGTCTACTCCGGGGTCCTCGAGAACGACCTGGGGCGCCCGGAGAAGGCCGTGGACGCCCTGAAGCGGGCGCTCGCCCTCCGGCCGGACGCGTTCCTGCCCGCGTTCGCGCTCGGCGCGATCCACGCCGGGGCCGGGCAGCTCGCGAAGGCCGAGGCGCTGCTGAAGAGGGCGGTCGCGATCGAGGAGAACCCCCAGGCGCTCTCGCTCCTCGGTACGATCGCCTACGAACGGGGACGTCTCGCCGACGCCATCGACGCGCTCCAGCGGGCCGTCCAGCTCGACCCCGACGACGAGGAGGGGCTCTTCCAGCTCGGCCTCTGCTACCTCGACCGGGGCTGGACCCAGAAGGCCGCGGAGCGATTCCGTGCGGCGCTCGACCTCAGCCCGAACCGGATCGAGCTGCGGGAGGCGAAGAAGCTCCTCGGCCCGGCCGGCGCGGGAGCCCTGCCCGGTCTCGCCGGGACGACGGGCGAGCGGGGGGGGCGCACCGCCGCCGCGGCGGCGCGAGACCCGCGAAAGGCGATCGGCCTCTACCGGCGGGCGATCAAGGCGGACCCGGAAAACCCGGCGGTCCAGATCGCCTACGCCCTCGTCTGCTCCTCCGTCGGACGGACGGCGGAGGCCGTGGCGACGACGCGCCGCGTCCTCTCGCAGAAGCCCGACGAGGAGATCGCCGCCGCGGCCTGGTCGACGCTCCTCGAGACGCTCCGGGCCGAAGGGAAGTTCCGGGAAGGGACCCAGGTCGCGGGCGAGATGCTCCAGTCCGTCACCACGAGCTCGGCCCGCTCGATCGCCTACTTCCAGCGAGCCGCCGCCCTGGCCGACATGGGGGAGAGGCTCGACGAGGCGCTCGAGGACGCCGAAAAGGCCCTCCGCCTCTCTCCCCGCGAGCTCCGGCATTTCCCGCTCGCGGCGAAGGGGTGGGTCCATTACAAGAGGAAGGAGTTCCGCCGGGCCGTGGAGTGTCTCTCGCGGGCGGCGGAGCTCGGGGAGACCCCGACGGCGCTCGCGCACCTCGGCCTGGCGTACCTCGCCGTCGGCGACGCGAAGGCCGCCCGCAGCGCCTTCGAGCGCGCCAAGCGGCGGGGCGGACGCCTTTCGGAGCGCCACGGCGGCCTCGAGGCGCGCATGCTGGAGCAGATCCGGCGAAACCTGCAGCTGGCGGAGCGGGTCGCCAGCCGACCCGGACGCCGAAAGCCCGGGGCGGGCTGAATCGCGCCGGCCCTGCGGTCGATTTCTCTTGACAGGCTCCTCCGAGGCTTCCCAGAATCGGTTCGTAAAAACATACCGAGTGTTCGGTATTTTGTTGAAGGCGGTGCGGACGAAGCGCGGGCGTGGCCCGGGACCGGCTCTATCGCTTCGCCCGCTCCCCGCGAGCCGCGGCAGGCCACACGCTTGACGAGGGCGCGACGGCGCCCGGGAGGATCGAGATGACGAGGCTGACCCGAAACCCCTTCCTTCGCGCCGCGGCTCTGTTCGGGGCCGTTCTCCTGCCGGCCCTGACCGGGGCCGGTCCCGCCCGGGCGCAGACGGCGGACGCGACCGTCGAGATCGACGTCGTCGACGAGACGGCCGTCGCGCTCCCCGGCGTCACCGTGGAGCTGAAGCGCGCCGAGACCGGTTTCGCCCGGACGTCAGTCACCTCCGCGAAGGGGGCGGCCCGGTTCCCGGCAGTCCCGCCGGCGGCGGGCTACGTCGCCCGCGTCTCGCTCCAGGGTTTCGAGCCGGTCGAGCAGGCGCTCACGCTCCGGATCGGTCAGACGGCGAAGCTGAAGGTCGTCCTCCGGGCGAAGGCGCTCGCGGAGTCGGTGACGGTCGTCGGCGAGGCCCCCCTCGTCGACGTCTACAAGATCGACTCCTCGACGAACATCGTCCCCGAGCAGATCCGGGAGCTCCCCGTCGCGAACCGCGAGTTCGAGAAGCTCGCGTTCATCGCGCCGGGCGTCCAGCGGGAGCGTGGGGAGTTCCGCTTCGTCACGGGCGGGCCGGTCATCGGCTCGGGTGGGAACGCCTCCCAGTCCACGATCCTCGTCGACGGCGTCGACTACACCGACCCGGCGCTCGGCCTCGCGAAGACCCGCGTCTCGCAGGACGCCATCGCCGAGTTCCGCGTCGTCAACTCGCGCTTCGACGCCGAGGTCGGCGGCTCCGCGGGAGGCGCGCTGACGGTCCTGACGAAGACGGGGACGAACGAGCTCAAGGGCTCGCTCTTCGCGTTCTACCGGGCCGAGGGGCTCCGGGCGAAGGGGGCGCTCGAGCAGGAGTCGACCGTCGACTTCCGCCGCGGGCAGTACGGCGCGACGCTCGGCGGCCCGATCGTCAAGGACAAGACCCACTTCTTCCTCTCGGGCGAGCTCGTCGACGAGGTGCGCCCCACCCTCTTCCGGCCGCAGGGGGCTTTCAAGAGCCAGGCCGCCGACCTCGAGGTGCCGACCGACCAGATCCTCGCGTTCGGCTCCGTGACCCACGCCCTCACGGACGCGCAGTCGCTCCTCGTGAAGGCGGACTACGAGCGGTATCGCCAGGACAACTTCCGGGTCGGCGGGGTGCAGGACGCTTCCTACGGACAGGAGCTCCAGCGCGACAACTACAACTTCACGGCGGGGCACACCTGGGTCGCCGGCCCGAGGACGACGAACGAGCTGCGGGCGCAGTTCGGCCACCGCAAGTACTTCGAGCCGACGAACTCCGACGACGTCGCCGACTGGTACACGAACGGGATCACGCTGAAGACGGGCGGGAACATCCTCGGGGACCTCCTCGGCGAGGGCGACCAGCTCGAGCTGCGCGACACCCTGTACTTCCACCTGACCGGCGGGAGCGGCACGCACGACGTGAAGGTCGGCGCCGGCTGGCAGTGGGTGAAGGATCGCTCGATCATCGACACCTACGCGAGCGGGCTCTTCCTCTGGGCGGGTGACACGAAGGCTTTCCCGATCGCCTACGGCTACGGCGTCGGCTCGAGCGACGTCGAGATCCGGACGAACCGGATCGCCGCCTTCGTCCAGGACGACTGGCGGCCGCTCTCGAACCTGACCGTGAGCGCCGGCCTCCGCTACGACCTCGACACGAACGGGAACAACACGGGCTTCACCCATCCCCTCGTCCCGGAGCCGCGCGAGCGGGACTCGAACAACGTCCAGCCCCGCCTCGGGCTCTCGTGGGACGTGAAGAAGGACGGCCGCTTCGTCGCGCGAGCGGGCTGGGGCCTCTTCGTGGGCCGCAACCTCCTGGTTCCGTCGTTCACCGAGCTCCAGCAGAACGGCGTCACGGGGCGGAAGCTCTACACGCGGGTGAACGGCCTCCTGTACGGCCTGCCGGCCTTCGCCCTCGACCCGAAGAACCCGACGACGACCGGCCTCCCGCTCGCGATCGACATCACGCTCCTCGACCAGGAGCTCGTCGCGCCCGAGGCGAGCCAGGTCAGCGCCGGCCTCACCTCCCGCCTCTGGCACACCGGCCTCTACCTCGACGTCGAGGGAGTCTGGGTCAAGGGGAAGAAGGAGCTGATCGTCCACGACGTCAACTGGAACGGGAACGCGAATCCGACCCGTCCGAACAAGGCCTACAACCAGGTCAACGTCTACTCGAACGACGGCGAATCCGAATACAAGGCGCTCACCTTCGCGCTGAACGGCAGCCTCAAGGGCGGCCACCTCGTCACGGGCTCGGTCACGTTCGCGAGCAAGTACAACCGGAACGACGACTTCAGCCCCGAGTTCCCGACGGGCTACCCGAGCGACCCGGCGAACCTTCCGAACGAGTGGGGCCGGGCCCGCTCCTACGAGCGGGTGCGCTTCGTCCTCTCCGGCGTCTTCCGCCTCCCGTGGCAGCTCACCCTCGCGCCGATCTTCAACTACGGCTCCGGTCAGCCCTGGACGAGCCGATACGGCTACGACTACAACGGCGACGGCAAGGCGAGCGACCGGAAGCCCGGCTTCGACCGGTTCGGCATGGACGGGCCCGTCTACCGGAGCTTCGACCTGAGGCTCACGAAGGCGTTCGAGATCGGCTCGGCCGGCACCCTCGAGCTCGTGGCCGAGGCGTTCAACCTCCTCAACGCGACGAACTACGACGTCGCCTCGATCGACGGCGCCGAGTTCCTCAGCGGCCCGACGCTCGCGAACCCGGCGGCGGCGGCCGTCGCGAACCCCAACTACGGCAAGCCGAGCGCGACGCTCCCTTCGCGGGAGTTCCAGCTCGGCGTGAGGTTCGCCTTCTAGGAGGCGCGGTCGGTCGGAATCATCCGGCGGGCGGCCCTGCCGTCCGCCGGATCCACGCCCCGCGCGACGCGGGGCCTCGCCCGCGGCCTGCGCGCCGCGGCAGGAAAGAGGAAGCCATGAGCATCGAAACGGGACTCGCGGGCCGAGCGGTCGTCGTGACCGGCGCGGCCGCCGGGATCGGGAAGGCCACCGCCCTCCGCTTCGCGAAGGAAGGGGCGAAGGTCGCCGCCTGGGACGTCGCGGACGCGGCGGCTCTCGCAGAGGAGCTGAAGGCCGCGGGCGCGGCCGACGTCCTCGTCGCGAAGGTCAACGTCGCCGACGCGGCGTCCGTGAACGCGGCCGTCGCGGAGGTCGTCGCGAAGTGGGGCCGGGTCGACGTCCTCGTCAACAACGCCGGGATCGTGAGGGACGCCCAGCTCGTCAAGTACAAGGACGGCACGGTGCAGGCGACGATGACGGACGAGCAGTGGGACGCCGTGATCGGGGTGAACCTGAAGGGGGTCTTCCACTGCACGCGCGCCGTGACCCCGCACATGATCGCGGCGGGGGGCGGCGTCGTCCTGAACGCCTCTTCCGTCGTCGGCCTCTACGGCAACTTCGGCCAGACGAACTACGTCGCGACGAAGAGCGGCGTCATCGGGATGACGAAGACGTGGGCGCGCGAGCTCGGGAAGTTCCGGATCCGCGTCAACGCCGTCTGCCCCGGCTTCGTGGCGACGGAGATCCTGAAGGCGATGCCGCAGAAGGTCCTCGACGGGATGGTCGCCCACACGCCGATCGGCCGGATGGGCGAGCCCGAGGACATCGCGAACGCGTACGTCTGGCTCGCGTCGGACCAGGCGGCGTTCGTCCACGGCGCCGTCCTCTCGGTCGACGGCGGCCTCGTCACGGGGACCTAGCGCCGTGGCCCGCTACGCGCGCATCGTCTCGACCGGGCGGTTCGTCCCGCCGATCGAGGTGCCGAACTCGGCCCTGAAGCCGCGCTGGCCGCAGCTCCCGGACTTCGTCGACAAGATGGAGGCCTCGAGCGCCATCCGGACCCGCTTCTACGCCCCCGAGGACTGGGCGACGTCCGACGTCGCGCTCCCCGCGGCGAGGCAGGCCCTCGAGCGGGCCGGCCTCTCCCCGCTCGACCTCGACCTGATCATCCTCGGCACCGACTCGCCCGACTACGTCACGCCGGCGACCTCCGTCGTCCTCCAGGGGAAGCTCGGCGCGAAGAACGCCGGCACGTTCGACGTCGGGTGCGCCTGCGCGTCGTTCCCGACCGGGGTCGCCGCCGCCTCGGGCCTCATCGCGACGAACCTGGCGCTGAAGAACGTCCTCGTCGTCGGCGTCTACCTCATGCACAAGCTCGCCGACCCGAACGACCCGATGGTCTTCTTCTACGGCGACGGGGCAGGCGCCGCGGTCCTCCAGGGGGGCGACGAGCCCGGCTTCCTGAACGCCGCGATGCAGGCGGGCGGCGAGTACGCGAAGTGCTGGGGCATCTTCGCGGGCGGCACCGCCGAGCCGGCGACGGTCGAGAACGTCGCGGCCGGGAAGACGACCGTCCGGATGGTCGAGAGGTATCCCCCGGAGATCAACCACGAGGGGTGGCCGAGGCTCGTCCGGCGGCTCGCCCACGAGGGCGGTTTCGCCCTCTCCGACGTCGACCAGGTCATCTTCACGCAGGTGAGGAAGCCCTCCATCGAGCTCGTCATGAACGACCTCGGCCTCCCGGTCGAGAAGGCCCACACGATCATGGAGAAGTGGGGCTACACCGGCTCGGCCTGCATCCCGATGGCCCTCGACGACGCCCTCGAGCAGGGGAAGGTGAAGAAGGGCGACCTCGTCGTGATGATCGGCTCCGGCGTGGGGTACAACCAGGCCGGCGTCGCGATCCGGATGACCTGAGGGCCGGGCCGCGGCGCGGAGATCGCGATGAACAAGCCCGTGAAGCTCCTCCTCGCCGCGGCCGCCCTCCTCGTCCTCGCGGCGGTCGCCGCGTTCCTCTGGGCGCGGATGAGGCCCCTCGCGGCGTACGCCGCGGCGGGCCGCCGCGCGCTCGCGAAGTCGGGCCTCGAGAGGGCCCGAGTCGCGTCGCCCGCGGGCGAGCAGTCCTACTACCGCGGGGGGAGCGGGCCCGTCCTCGTCCTCCTCCACGGCGCGGGCGACCAGGCCTCGGCCTGGTCGCTCGTCGCCCCGAAGCTTCTCCCCGGGCGGACGCTCGTCGTCCCCGACCTCGCCGGCCACGGCGCGAGCGCGCCCGCGGCCGGCCCGATCTCCGTCCCGACGCTCCTCGCCGGACTCTCGGCCGTCGTCGATGCGGCGGCCCCCGCCGGAAAGGTGACGATCGTCGGCAACTCGCTCGGGGCCTGGCTCGCCTGCCTCTGGGCGAAGGAGCACCCGGAGCGTGTCGAGCGCCTCGTCCTCGTCAACGGCGGCCCGCTGAAGCACGCCGCCGAGGGGATCACGCTCCTCCCGAAGGACCGGGCCGAGGCGCGGGCCGCGGTGGAGAAGCTCCGCGACCCGGGCTCGATCCGGGTCCCCGACTTCGTCCTCGACGACGTCGTGAGGCAGGCGGCGACGGGCCCCCTCGCGCGCCTCGCGGCGACGAGCGGCGAGATGGAGCCCTTCGTCCTCGACGGGAAGCTCGGAGGTCTCGACGTCCCGATCGACCTCCTCTGGGGCGCCTCCGACCAGCTCCTGCCGCTCTCCTACGCCGAGAGGATGCGCGCCGAGCTGCCGCGGGCGCGCGTCACCGAGCTGCCGCGCTGCGGGCACGTCCCGCAGCAGGAGTGCCCGGCCGCCTTCGCGGCCGCCCTCGGGAAGCTGCTCGACGGACCGCTTCCGGGGCCGGCCGTCGCGCCGGAGGCCCCGTGATCCATGCCGACCTCCTCGGCGAGCGGGCGCGCCTCTCTCCGGATAGGTGCGCCCTCGTCTTCGTCCCGACCGGCGAGCGGTTCACCTACCGGGCCCTGAACGCGCGCGCCGAGCGCGTCGCGGCGTTCCTCCGCGACGGGCTGGGCCTCGTGAAGGGGGACCGCGTCGCCCTCCTCGCCCACAACCGCGTCGAGTACGTCGAACTCTTCTTTGCCGCAGCGAAGGCGGGGCTCGTCCTCGTCCCGCTCGGAACGCGGCTGACGCCTCACGAGCTCGCGTTCATCGTCCGGAACGCGGACGTCTCGGCGCTCGTCTACGGGGGCGACTTCGCAGAGACGGTCGCCGCCCTCCGCGCCGAGGCGGAGATGCCGCGGCGGATCGCCCTCGACGCCCCCGCGGCGGACGGCGACCTCTCCTTCGCGGCGGGGCTCGCCGCGCTCCCGGAGGCGCCCTTCGAGCGGACGCGCTGCGACGGCGAGGACCTCCATCTCCTCCTCTACACGAGCGGCACGACCGGGAAGCCGAAGGGGGTCATGGTCCCGCACCGGATGACCTCCTGGAACGCCTGGAATACCGCGCTCTGCTGGGGCCTGACCGAGCACGACGTCAGCCCGGTCATCACGCCCCTCTACCACGCGGGCGGGCTCGGGGCCTTCTTCGCGCCGATCCTGGCGGCGGGGGGGACGGTCGTCCTCCACGCCGGGTTCGACGCGGCGGAGATCTGGGCGACGGTGGCGAGGGAGCGCTGCACCGTCGTCCTCGGCGTTCCGACGATCTGGAAGCTGCTCCTCGAGCACCCGTCGTTCGAGCGGGCCGACCTCTCCTCGATCCGCTGGCTCATCAGCGGCGGCGCGCCGCTCCCGCTCTATCTCATCGAGGCCTACCAGGCTCGAGGGATCGTCTTCAAGCAGGGGTACGGCCTGACCGAAGTGGGCGTGAACTGCTTCGCGATGTCGGTCGAGGAGTCGATCACGAAGAAGGGGTCGATCGGCAGGCCTCTCATGATGACCGAAGCGAAGCTCGTCGACGAGTCGGGCTCCGAGGTGCCCGCCGGCGAGGTCGGGGAGCTCTGCCTCCGCGGCCCGCACGTCACGAAGGGATACTGGAGGAACCCCGAGGCGACGGCGGCCGCCCTCGACGACGACGGCTTCTTCCGCACGGGCGACCTCGCGCGGAAGGACGCCGACGGCTTCTTCACGATCGCGGGACGCCGCAAGGACATGCTCATCTCCGGCGGCGTCAACGTCTACCCGGCCGAGATCGAAGGGGAGCTCCTCCTCCACCCGGCTGTCATGGACGCGGCGGTCGTCGGCGTCCCCGACCGGACCTGGGGCGAGGTCGGCGTCGCCTTCGTCGTCCTCCGCCCCGGCGCGAGCGCCACGGGAGCGGAGCTCCTCGCGTTCGCCGAGCCGCGTCTCGCCCGGTACAAGCTCCCGAAGGAGGTCGTCTTCGTCGGGGACCTCCCGCGGACGGCCTACGGGAAGGTCGTCAAGGGGGAGCTTCGGGACGCCTACCTCGCCGGCAGGGGCGCCTCGTGAACGCTCCCGCCCTCCTCGCGCGCCAGGTCGACGGCGAGGGCGAGCCGCTCCTTCTCCTGAACGGCGGGATGATGAGCTACACGGCGTGGGACGCGTACGTCCCGCCGCTCGGGGAACGGTACCGGGTGATCCGGTGCGACCTTCGCGGGATGCTCCGCTCGCCGGGCGATCGGCCCGAGGGGTTCCCCGGGCACGCGGAGGACCTCCTCCGGCTCCTCGATCACCTCGGGGTCGCGCAGTGTCACGTCGCCGGGACGAGCTACGGTGCCTTCGCCGGCCTCCACCTCGCGGCGCTCGCGCCGGAACGCGTGGCCTCTCTCGTCGCGATGACCGTCGCGGACAGGGTCTCGCCCGAGATGTGGGTCGAGGCGGACCGGATGGCCGTCGCGTGCCGCGAGGCGCTCGCGGGGGGGTCGCGCGAGAAGGTCTACGACCTCGTCTCGGCCTTCGCGTTCTCTCCGGAGTGGGCCGCCGCCCACGCGGACGAGATCGCCTCCCGCCGCGCGCTCGTCTCGCTCCTCCCCGACTCCTGGTTCTCCGGTCTCGCCTCTCTCCTCGGGGCGCTCGAGGGGCTCGACGTGAGGCCGCTCCTCCCGCGCGTGGCCTGCCCCGTCCTCGTCCTCCTCGCGGACGGAGACCGCGCGATGCCGCGCCCGTGGGGTGAGTCGCTCGCGGCGGCCCTCCCGCGCGGGGAGCTCGCCGTCGTCGCCGGCTGCGGGCACGGCCTCGTCGTCGAGAATCCCCGCGAGACCCTCTCCCGCCTCCTCGCCTTCCTCGCCCGGCACCCGCTCCCGGCCGAGGGCCCGGCCCGCGAACCCGAGCGGAACGGAGGGACCCCGTGAAGCCGATCTACATCGCCGCGTACCAGCAGTCGAAGTTCGGGAAGCTCATGGGCGCGACCGTGCCCGAGATCATCCGGACGGCCGCCGAGGAGACGTGCCGCTCGGTGAAGGCCGAGGCGTCCACCGTCGACCTCGCCACGATCGGCGCCGTCTGCAACCTGACCCTCAACGAGCAGGGCCTCCTCTCGGGCCTGCTCGCGATGACGCCGGGCCTCGGGGCGAAGCCGATCGAGAGCGTCGAGAACGCCTGCGCCACGGGCGGGCAGGCGATCCTCGCCGTCGCGCAGAAGCTGATGCTCGGCGACGGCGACGTCGGGCTCGCCGTCGGCTTCGAGAAGATGCGCGACGCCGAGGGGAAGATGGACGGCAAGCTCATCGGGAAGGTCCTCGGCTTCTACTCCCACCCCGACGAGCGCCCCGGGAAGACCTTCGTCTTCCCGCACCTCTTCGCCGAGGTGATGAAGGCCTACATGGACGGCTGGGGCGTCTCCGAGGAGGACCTCACCGCCATCGCCGTCGCCGAGTACGAGAACGCCCGGAAGAACCCTTTCGCCCAGATGCAGAGGAACGAGGTGACCCTCGAGGCGGCGATGAAGATCGAGGGGATCAACCGGTACGTCGTCGAGGGGCTCCCGCTCAAGACGTACGACGCCTCTCAGATCTCCGACGGCTGGGCCGGGATGCTCCTCGCGACGGAGGAGGGGCTCGCGAAGCTCGGCGTCGCGAAGGCCGACTGCGTCCGCCTCGCCGGCTGGGGCCAGGCGACCGACCCGCTGAAGAAGGAAGGGCGCGACGTCCTCCGCCCGAAGGCGGCGAACGCGGCGATGGCCGCGGCCTACCGCCGCGCGGGCCTGGCTCCCGCCGACGTCAACGTCGCCGAGGTCCACGACTGCTTCAGCGTCATGGGGGCGATCGGCGCCGAGGTGATCGGCAAGGCCGAGCCGGGGCAGGGCGCCCGCTACTGGCGCGAGGGGAAAGCCCGCGTCGAGGGGGAGTGCGGCATCAACACCTCGGGCGGCCTGATCGCCAAGGGACACCCGATCGGCGCGACCGGGATCGCGATGGTCGGCTGGTGCGCCTGGCAGCTCCTCGGGAAAGTGCCGAAGGAGCTGCAGGTCCCGAACGCGCGCGCCGCGGCGACCTTCAACATCGGCGGGCCGGTCTGCGCGTCGGTCTGCACGGTCCTCACCCCGGCGGGCTGATGGGCGAGCTCGTCCCCGACCGCGAGGGGTTCCTCGCGGCCGGGGAGAACCGGATCCGGTGGGAGTTCCTCGGGAGGGGCGGCAGGGAGGCGGTCTGTCTCCTCAACGGCCTCGCGATGCACACCCGCGCCTGGTACGTGGTCCTCCCGCGTCTCCTCGACGCGTACGACGTCGTCCTCTACGACTACCTCGGGCAGGGGCTCTCGTCGGCGCCCGACGAGCCCTGCTCGATCCCGGAGTTCGCCGGGTACCTCCCGCGCGTCCTCGACGAGCTCGGGATCGCGAAGGTCCACGCCGTCGGCGTCTCGTACGGAGGCTTCGTCGCGGCCGAAGTGGCGCGCCTCTTCCCGGACCGGCTCCACACCCTGACGCTCTCGGGGATCCTCCTCTCGCACGAGGAGCTCTTCTCGATGTACCAGGAGATCTCCCTCCGCTTCTACCGCGGCGGGCCGGAGGTCTTCGAGCTCTACACGCACTACATGTACGAGAAGATCTTCGGCGAGGCGTTCGTGGCGGCCATGAAGGAGAGCCTTCCGGCCCTCCGCGCGCGCTTCCACGACCGGTACCGGGACCGGACGCACGCGCTCATCCGCCTCACGCTCGCGCAGGACCCGTTCTTCGCCTCGCTCGACGCGAACCTCGCGGGCTACGCGGCGTTCCCCGGCCGAGTCCTCGTGGTGCCGGGCGCCGAGGACCGCACGATCCCGCCGTGGGTGCAGAGGAAGCTCCTTACCGTCTTCCGGGACGCGCGCTGGGAGCCGATCGAGGGCTCCGGCCACGTCGTCTACCTCGAGAAGCCCGACGCCTTCTTCGGCGTCCTCCGCAGGTTCCTCGCGGCGAAGTCGACGTCGTTCTGAGGCTCAGAGGTCCCCGATCGCGGCGACGAGGCGCGTCCAGAGCGCGCCTCCGCCGAGGCCGTTCGTCAGGATCACGATCCCCGTCCCGCGGGACGGCGACATCTGGCTGTAGCAGCGGAATCCCGTCTGGTTCGCACCGCTGTGGTAGACGACGTCGCCGCCGGCCGTCTCGTTGATCCCCCAGCCGAGGCCCCAGGAGACGGCGCCGCCGCGCGCGCGGCCGGGGCGCTCGATCGGGTCGCGCGCGTCGGCGCGGACGGCGTGCTTCAGCATCCCGGCGACCCCGGCGCTCGAGAGCGCCTTCGGCCCGAACGCTTGCGGGTCGAGGATCGCCGTCAGGAAGCGGGCGTAGTCGGGGGCCGTCGTCACGAGCGTGTAGGCCGCGTTCGCGTGGCGGTAACGCGCCCGTTCCTTCGGCTTCCCCGCCTCGTCGTGCCCCGTCGCGAGCGCGGCGTCGAGCTCCGGGGCCCAGCCAAAGGAGGCCCGCTCCATGCCGAGAGGCGCGAAGAGGGCGCCCTTCGCGTACTCCTCGAGCGGCGCTCCCGCCACCTTCTCGACGGCGCGC
>JAKLER010000469.1 GCA_022711615.1 Acidobacteriota bacterium | reverse complement strand
CTCCGCTTGGAGAGGACGAGCGCGCCTACGGAAGCCAGCAGGAGCAGCACCGAGAGCGCCTCGAACGCGAGCAGGTAGTCGGAGAAGAGGAGCCTCCCGAGGATCGGGATCTCGTCCTTCGCCGGGATGAGGCCGCCGGCGGCCGGCACGGGCGGCGGCCCCGCCCGGAGCGTGACGCCGAGGAGGAGCCCACCGAGCGCGACGACCGAGACGAGGCCGAGGAGCTTCTGGATCGGGCGCCGGTCGGTCGCCTCGGCCTCCTTCGTCAGGTTCAGGAGCATGACGACGAAGAGGAAGAGGACGAGGATCGCGCCGGCGTAGACGATGACCTGGATCGCGGCGATGAAGGGCGCCGCGAGGAGGACGAAGAGGACGGCGAGCGCGAAGAAGGTGACGAGGAGCGAGACGACGCTCCTCACGGGCGTCTTCACGACGACCATCGCGAGGGCGGAGACGATCGCGAGCCCCGAGGCGATCGCGAAGACGACGAGCTCGAGCGACATCGGCTTCAGCCCCTCACTTCGCGGCGACGAACGCCGCGACGGCGATCAGGTGGAAGAAGGAGAGCGGCAGGAGGAACTTCCAGCCGAGGTCCATCAGCTGGTCGTAGCGGAATCGGGGGAAGGTCCAGCGGACCCAGAGGAAGAGGAAGATGAATCCGATCGTCTTCGCGAAGAAGACGGCGACGGAGGCGAGCGCGCCCCAGACTCCCGTGAACGCGACGCCCGGGAGCGACCAGCCGCCGAAGTAGAGCGTCGCCAGCAGGGCGGACGCGGCGATCAGGTTCGCGTACTCGCCCATGAAGAACATGCCGAACTTGAACGAGGAGTACTCGGCGTGGAACCCGCCCGCGAGCTCCTCCTCGGCCTCGGCGAGGTCGAAGGGGAGCCGGTTCGTCTCGGCGAAGGCGGCGATCAGGAAGACGAGGAAGCCGACGAACTGCGGGACGACGTTCCAGACGTGCTGCTGCTGCCACTCGACGACGCCGGAGAGCCGGAGAGTCCCGGCCGCGAGGAAGACGCCCGCCGCGGCGAAGCCCATCGCGAGCTCGTAGCTGATGATCTGGGCCGAGGCGCGGAGGCCTCCCATCAGCGAGTACTTGTTGTTCGCCGACCATCCGGCGAGGACGATCCCGTAGATGCCGAGGCCGGTGAACGCGAAGATGTAGAGGATGCCGATGTTCACGTCGGCGATGACGAGCGGCACCTCGCGCGTCACACCTCCGATCGTGACGGGGAGCGTCGCCCCGAACGGGATGACGGCGAACGTCACGAGCCCCGGCATCAGGGTGATCCAGGGCGCGAGGTTGTAGAGGAGCTTGTCGACGTAAAGCGGCGTCACGCTCTCCTTCATGAAGAACTTCGTGCCGTCCGCGATGATCTGGAAGAAGCCGAAGGGGCCGACCCGGTTCGGCCCGGGGCGGTCCTGGATCATCCCGGCGACCCGCCGCTCCGCCCAGACGAGGTTCGGGAGGATCGTGGCGAGCGCGATGACCCAGACGAAGAGGATCTTCGCCCCGGTGGCGACGAGGGCGAACGTGGCGTCGCTCACTTCTCCCCTCCGGCCGGAGCCGCTCCGGCGGCTTCGGCTGCGAGCGCGAGGACCTCGGCCGGGTTCTGGAGGCGGCGCTCGAGGAGCGCGTCGTAGGCGGAGACCGGGGAGACGGGGGGCTCGGTCCCGACGAGGGCGGGCTCGTCCCACTCGAGGCCGGCGTAGCCGGGGACGGAGTCGCGCATCCGCGTGAAGACGTCCTTCGCCGTCCACTTCGTGTCGAAGACGCCCCACCGCTTCCCGAGGTGGAGGAGGACCTCGAGGTCGGTCCTCACGATCGGCGGGGGGACGATCGCGATCTGGAACCGCTGGACGAGGCCGAGGACGTTCACGAACGTCCCCTCCTTTCCGGCGAGGCTCGCCACCGGGAGGAGGACGTCGGCCGCGTCGGTGAGCGGGTTCGTCCGCCGGCCGTGGACGATCAGCGTCTTCGCGCGGCGGAGCGCCTTCACGAACTCGGGGTCGGAGGCCCGCGAGGTGAGCTCCGCGTCGGCGACGTGGAGGACGTCCGGCGTGTACGAGCCGTCGAGGAGGCGGGCGAGGGCCGAGCCCTTCCCGGCGCGGGCGACCCCCGCGGCCTCGGCGCCGCGGGAGTTCGGGGCGGCTTCCTTCCCGATCAGCCATCCGCCGGGGACCGTCGGGTTCTTGATCCTCCGCTCGGGGCCGAGGTCGGGGTGGAACTCGACCTGGGGGGCGCCGACGGTCCCCTTGAAGAGCTGCGCCAGGAGCCAGCTCTCCTCGGTCGCGAGGCGGGCGGAGCCGAGGACGAGGACGGAGGCCGGGTCCTTCGCGACGGCCGCGTCGACGGCGGCCTTCACCGCGTCGAGCGCCTCGCCCCAGTTCGTCTCGCGGGCGCTCCCGTCCTTCCGGAGGACGGGCCGT
>JAKLER010000468.1 GCA_022711615.1 Acidobacteriota bacterium | reverse complement strand
CACCGGCGCAAGGACGGCTCCCTCCTCCCGGTCGACTTCAGCGGGAGGCGGATCGAGGTCGACGGCCGGCCATTCATCCAGTACGTCATCCGGGACATCACGGAGAGGAAGCGCGCGGAAGACCAGATACGCCGCCTGAACCAGCTCTACGAGCTCCTCTCCCGTGCGAACGCGACGATCGTCCGGACGGCCGACCCGGCGCAGCTCACCCGCCAGGTCTGCGAGATCGCGGTGGAGGTGGCCGGGTTCCGCCTCGCGTGGATCTCGCAGACCAGCCTCGACGGGGAGCTCCGGGCGCTCGCCGTCGCCGGTCCGGCGGCCGCGATCATCGACGAGGCCCCTCTGACGCTCGACCCGGAGGCGCCGTCGGGTCACGGGCCGACCGTGGACGCCATCCGACGGGGAGCTCCCGTCGTCGCGAACGACTACCTCTCGGACGCCTCGACGACCGTCTGGCACGAGGCGGCCCGGCGGTTCGGGCTCGAGTCGCTCGCGGCGTTCCCGATCCCGGGTCCGGCGGGGGCGCGCGGCGCGCTCGCCGTCGGGGCGGGCCAGATGGGGTACTTCGACGACGAGATCGTGACGCTCCTCTCGGGGCTGGCCGAGGACGTCGGCTTCGCGCTCGCGGCCCGGGACCGGGAAGACGAGAGGCGGCGCGCCGAGGACGCCCTGAGGATCACGGCCCGGCGCCTCGCGGACGCGGAGAAGATCGGACGGACCGGGAGCTTCTACGGCGACCTCGAGACGCGGCAGGTCACATGGTCCGAGGGGCACTACCTGCTCTTCGGTGAGACGCCCGAGACCTTCGCGCCCTCGAACGACTCGTTCCTCGAGCGGGTCCACCCGGACGACCGGGAGCGGATGAAGGCGCTGACCTCGGAGAACTGGGACGGGCAGGCGGCCGGAGGGCACGAGTACCGCGTCGTCCACCCTTCCGGCGAGGTCCGCTGGCTGAACGCGACCTCTGAGCTCGTCCGCGACGACTCCGGCCGCCCGGTCGGGGTCTTCGGCGTCGTGCGGGACGTGACGGAGCAGAAGCTCGCCGAGGAGCGGCAGCGGCTCTGGTCCCACGTCCTTCAGGGGAGCGGCGACGGCGTCCTCCTGGCGGGGGCCGACCAGCGCATCCTGCTCGTGAACCGGGCCTTCGAGACGATGACCGGCTACTCCGCGGAGGAGGTGCTCGGGAGGACCCCGCGGTTCCTCGGCTCGGGCCACCACGATCGGTCCTTCTACCGCCAGATGTGGGCGACGATCGCCCGGACGGGACTGTGGCGCGGGGAGATCCAGAACAGGCGGAGCAACGGGGAGGTCTATCCGGTCCTCCTCTCGATCACCGCCGTGAAGGACGACCGGGGGGCTACGAGCCACTACGTCGCGATCTATACCGACCTGACGGAGCGCATCGCGGCGATCGAGAGGATCGAGTTCCTCTCCCAGCGAGACCCCCTGACCCACTTCGTGAACCGCGCGGGCCTCGAGGCGCAGCTCGCCCGCGCGATCGCGTCGTCCCGGCTCGAGGGGCACGCGCTCGCCCTCGTGACGCTCGACGTCGACCGGTTCTCGGCGATCAACGAGTCGCTCGGCGGCCCCGTGGGCGACGAGATCCTCCGCTCGATCGCGGGGCGGCTGGCCGGAGCGGTGCGGACGCGGGACATCCTCGCCCGGATCGGGCCGGACGAGTTCGCCGTCGGCTTCGTGAGCGTGAAGGGGACCGCCGGATGCGAGATCGCGGCCCGGAAGGTCCAGGCCGTCTTCGCGTCGCCGTTCGAGGTCGCGGGCCGGTCGGTCCCGATCTCGGCGAGCTTCGGCGTCTCCGTCTGCCCGGAGGACGGCGAGGACGCCCTGTCGCTGATGCGGAGCGCGGACGCGGCGCTCCGGCACGCGAAGACGGGAGAAGGGGGGACGCTCCAGTTCTTCCGCCGCGAGATGACGGCCCGGGCGATGGAGTCGCTGGAGATCGAGACGAAGCTTCGTCAGGCGATCGCGAAGGGCGAGCTCCTCCTTCACTACCAGCCGCAGGTGGACGTGGAGACGGGGCGGGTCGTCGGAGCCGAGGCGCTCGTCCGCTGGAAGGACCCCGTGCGCGGCCTGGTCCCGCCGGGAGTCTTCATACCGGTCGCCGAGGAGCGCGGCCTGATCGTGCCGCTCGGCGAGTGGGTCCTGCGCGCCGCGGCGGCGCAGCTGCGCCAGTGGCTCGACGCGGGGCTGCCCCGGGTCGTCGTGGCCGTGAACGTCTCGGCGGCCCAGTTCCGCTCGCCCGACTTCGAGGGGCGCCTGGTCGGGATTCTCGAGGAGACCGGCGTCCCGCCGGAGCTCATGGAGCTCGAGCTGACCGAGAGCATCCTGGCGCGCGACGTCGAGGCGGCGGCGGCTCTCCTCGGGAGGCTCCGGTCCCGCGGCCTCTCGATCTCCATCGACGACTTCGGGACCGGCTACTCCTCGC
>JAKLER010000467.1 GCA_022711615.1 Acidobacteriota bacterium | reverse complement strand
TCGCCGCCGTGGAGCCACTCCCACCAGCCGTAGGCGCAGACGGCGAGGAAGACCCCCTGCAGCCCCATGTCGGCGTAGAGCTTCGCCTGCGCGAAGACGACGGCGTAGAGCGCGACGTTGACGATCCCGGTCGGCCAGCACCACGGGCTCTCCTTCGCCGTGAGCCAGACGGCGAGGATCCCCGTGAGGAAGCCGGCGACCTCGAGCGCGTTCAGGTCAGAACCCCAGGTCGAGGACGGCCGTCACGCTGCGCGTCGCCATGGGGAAATAGTACGGGATCGCTCCGAGCGTCTCCCGCCCCGCCCCGTCGCGCGTCGCGTAGAGCCAGCTGTAGCCGTTCGCCCAGATCTTCTCCTCGTCGAAGAGGTTCTCGACGACGACCTTCACCTTCGGGCTCCCCGTCTTCACGAAGCGCGAGAGGTCGTACGAGGCCGAGAGGTCGACCTTCCACCACGACGGCGTCGCGATCCCCTCCGCGTTCGTGTTGTCGAGCCACGCCTTCGCGACGTACCGGGCCGTCGCGCCGAGCGTCAGGCCCGGGAGGGGCGAGCCTTCGACGATCAGGTTCCCGACGAACGGCGGCGAGAGGACCGGCTCGACGTCCGAGAACGTCCGGCTCGTCGTCCCGGCCCATTCGCCCGACTCGTCGTAGACGTCGTAGAACTGCGTCCAGGAGCGGATCCGGTTCCAGCTCCAGCTCCCCGTGAAGCGGAACGCGAGCTCCTCGCGCGGGCGGAAGGCCAGGTCCCACTCGAGGCCGCGCCGGAAGCTCCGCTCGGCGTTCCGGCGGATCGAGAGCCCCACCTCCGACTGCTCGCCCGTCAGCGCGATCTCGTCGCGGAACTCCATGTCGTAGAGGTTCACCTGGGCCGCGAAGGGGCCGCCCTTCCAGGCCGCGCCGAGCTCGAACGCGACGACCTTCTCCGGCTTCACGGCGCCGAGGTCGTGGGGAACGGAGATGTTCTCCTCGCCGAGGAGGAGGTCGCCGCGCCCCGGCTCGCGGCTCGTCATCCCGACGGAGGCGTAGAGGGAAAGGTCCTTCCCGAGGTCGCGGCGGACGCCGAGCTTCGGGTTGAAGAAGGTCCAGGAGACCGGGTCGACGGCGACGCTCCCGTCGTAGGCGAAACGGGCCCAGCGGAGCTGCGCGTCGGCGTAGAGGTGCCAGTCGCCCGCGTCGCGCGAGAGCTTCACGAACGTCGAAGCTTCGTCCTTGTATCCGCGGTTCTCGTACGACCGTGCACCGCCGACGACGTCGCGCGTCCTGTGGCTCCCGAAGTCGCTCCCGTGGACGCCCCACGTCACGCCGATCGGCCCGAGCGTCGTCTTCAGCGTCACCGCCGCGCCGAGGTTCGTCCAGTCGAGGCCGTACTCGCGGAGCGCCGTCCGAGACGAGTTCCAGAGGCGGTACCAGCCGCCCGCGTCGTTCACGTAGAGCTGCCCGGCGAGGCTCGTCGTTTCGGTGAGGAAGCGCGTGTACTGCGCCTGCACGAACTGCTGGCCGAATCGGTCCCGGTCGTCCGGCGTGAGCGGATTGAAGCGCGGGTCCTCCTCGAGGACCTCCGGCTCGACGGCGTAGTAGGCCGACTGCGACCGCTCGCGGCCGAGGAAGCCGAAGAGCTTGAAGTATCCCTTCTCGCTCTCGTGCGAGAGGCCGCCGAAGAGGCTCCGCTGCCGGATCTCGGAGTTCTCGCGGTAGCCGTCCGTCGCCTGGTACGAGCCGCGGACGTAGGCCTTGAAGCCCGAGTCTCCGAGGCGCCCCGTCTGGACGCCGACCGTCGCCCGCTCCGTCCCGAACGAGCCGAGCGCAAAGCGGGCCGTCGTCCCGGTCTCCTCGGCGAGGTCGAGGCTCGCGAAGTTGACCGACCCGACGAAGCTCGCGACGCCGGCGGCCGACGTCCCGACGCCGCGCTGCACCTGGAGGCTCTCGACGGAGCTCCCGAGGTCGCCGAAGTCGACGAAGTAGAGCGTCCCGTCCTCCGGCTCGTTCAGCGGGACGCCGTCGAGCGTGAAGTTGATCCGGGTCGGGCCGACGCCGCGCATCGAGACGTAGGAGTAGCCGTTCCCGAGTCCCGTGTCGGAGTAGTAGGTCATCGCCGGGAGGTCGGCGAGGAGCGCCGGGACGTCCTGTCCGAGGTTCTTCCTCTCGATCTCCGCGCGCGGGACGTCGGTCTTCGTGACCGGCGTGTCGGCGTCGGCGCGGACCGCCTGGACGACGACCTCCTCGACGCGGCGGGGCATCGGCGGGACCTTCTCGGCGTTCGGGTCGCGTTCGGGGACGGCGGCCGCGGGCGCGGCGGTCGTCGCGGCCGGCGGCTCGGCGGTCGCAGCCGGGTCGTCCGGGGCCGCGGTCGCGAGTCCGGCCACCGCGAGGAGCGGGGCGAGCGCGAGCGCGCCCGCGAGGCTTCGGGTCTTCGTCTTCGGGGCTCGGGTCATGGAAGCGCCTCCTCTCCCGCGCCTCTGGC
>JAKLER010000466.1 GCA_022711615.1 Acidobacteriota bacterium | reverse complement strand
ACGAGGACCGTTCGATCCTGCTCTCGTCTCACAACACCCTCGACGTCGAGCAGGTCTGCGACCAGATCGTCTTCATCGATCGTGGACGGATCGTCGACTCGGGCGACAAGGAGGCGTTCCTCGAGCGTTGGAGGCGCCTGAGCCTAGAGCTTCCGGCGACGATCGCGCTCCCGGAGGTGCCGGGAGTCGTCGACGTCGCGCGGAGCGCGCGCACCGCGGTCGTCACGGTCAACGCCTTCGACGAGGCGCTGCCGGCGGCGTACCAGCGGGTCGGCGCGGTGGTGCGGGACGTCCAGCGGATGACGCTCGAGGAGATCTTCGTCGCCACCGTCATGAACAGGCGAAAGGAGCGCGGCGAATGACCGGCTCGCGAGGATCTCTCACCGCCCGGCTGATCGCCAGGGACCTCCACCACTACCGCTGGCTGATACTCGGGACCGCGATCGCCGGCGCGGCGTCGCTCGTCCTGACGCGCTTCGGCGACGGCGACGGCATCTCGACCGGGCCGAACGTCGGCTTCCTGCTGCTCCTCACGACGGTCATCGTTCTCGGCGTCGCCCTGCCGATGCTCGTCCTCAAGGAGCACGAGACGAGGTCGGACCTCTTCGTCCTCAGCCTGCCGGTGTCGGCGGCGCAGTACTCGTTCGCGAAGGTCGCGTCCGCGCTCGCCGCCTTCCTCCTGCCGTGGACGGCGCTCACCGGCGGCGCCGTCGCCGTGACCGCGCTCTCCCCGGCTCCGGACGGCTCCCTCCCGTTCTTCGTCGCGACGATGACGTTCCTGCTCGTCAACTTCTGCCTGCTCATGGCCCTCACCGTCATCACCCGGTCGGAGCCGGCGGCGATCGCCGGCATCCTCCTCACGAACTTCTCGGTGACGATCTTCCTGTCCCGGCTCGCCCGGCTCACGGGTGTCGCCGGGCGCTCGAAGGAGGCCGTCGCGACCTGGACTCCCGAAATCCTGACCGTGCTGGCGGTCGAGGTCGCCCTGATCCTGCTGTCTCTGGCCCTCGCCTTCTACGTTCCGTCGCGTCGCAGAGACGCGTTCTGAGGAGCCGGCCATGAATCGCCCGACGAATCCCGACCGCCTGCACGCATTGGACGCCGTTCGCGCCGGGGCGCTCCTCCTCGGCATCGTCCTCCACGCGACGATGTCGTTCTTCTTCGTCGTCCCGGCCCGGGACGTCTCGCAGGGAACGGCGCCCGCCGTCGCGTTCTTCGTCATCCACACGTTCCGGATGACGCTCTTCTTCGTCATCGCCGGCTTCTTCGCCCGCCTGCTCCTCCATCGCCGCGGCGTCCGCGGCTTCGTGAAGGACCGCGCCCGGCGAGTCCTGGTGCCGCTCACCGCCGGCTGGCTGATCCTGGCGCCGCCGACGATCGCGGCCGTGGCCTGGGGGCTGACGCGGACGTTTCCCGACGGCGACCCGGGCGGGGCCGCCGGACCACGGGGCGTCCCGCTCGTCCATCTCTGGTTCCTCTACGACCTCGCGATCTTCTATGTCCTGGCGCTCGCGCTGCGCGCCGGGGTCGTGGCGCTCGACGAAGGGGAGAAGCTCCGGGCCAGAATCGACCGGTGGGCCGACCGCGCGCTCGCGAGCCGTCTCGCGCCGCTGCTCCTCGCGGCGCCGACGGTCGCGGTCCTCTCGCAGAAGGCGGACTGGGTGGCCTGGTTCGGGATCCCGACGCCCGACATCGGCCTCGCGCCGCAGCTTCCGGCGATGGTCGCCTACGGTACGGCGTTCGGGCTCGGGTGGCTGCTGAACCGGCGCGTCGACCGGCTCGAGGCGCTCGCGCGGCAGTGGCCGGCGAATCTCGCCCTGGCGGCGGCTCTCACGTCGGTCTGTCTCGCCATCGCCGGCCTCCGGCCGGACCTCTCCGCGGCGGCGACGACCGGCGGGATCGAGGGCGGGGCGCCGATGCGATGGGCCTATGCGGCCGCGTACGCGCTCTCGATCTGGACGTGGACGTTCGGGCTCCTGGGGGCTGCGGTCCGCTTCCTGTCCGGGGAAAGCGTCGTGCGCCGGTACCTCTCCGACGCGTCGTACTGGCTCTACCTGGTGCATCCGCCGATCGTCTTCGGCCTTCAGGTGATGCTGATGGAGGTGCCCCTCCACTGGTCGATCAAGCTCCCGGCGATCCTCGTCGTGACGATGGCGCTGCTCCTTTCGAGCTACCACGTCCTCGTGCGATCGACCGCGCTCGGCGAGCTCCTGAACGGAAGGCGCTCTCCGCGGCGGGGGTCGAGCGCCGAAGCGCGCGAGGCCGCGCTCCCGCCGGCTCCTCGCTCCGCCCGGAGCGGCCCCGCCGGCGGCCCGTCGGACCCGGGCGTGGTCGCCGCGCTCGTGAACGTGACGAAGAGGTACGGAACGACGGTGGCGCTCGACGGCCTCCACCTCGAGGTCCGCCCCGGGGAGCTCCTCGCGGTGCTCGGTCCGCACGGCGCCGGCAAGTCGACGGCGATCG
>JAKLER010000465.1 GCA_022711615.1 Acidobacteriota bacterium | reverse complement strand
CTCCGGGTGGTGCCGCAGCGCCTCGAGACCGCCGGGGAACGGCCCCGCGCCACGGCGCTCCTCCCACGCCTCGAGGACGCCGGCGAGGTCGTGGATCGAGAAGAGCGTGTTCTTCCCCAGGATCGTGTTCGGACCGTGCTTGAACTCCGCCGCGTCGTACCCCTCGGCGTGGTTCAGGACGACCTCCCGGATCTTGAGCGCCCCCTCGCGCGCGAGGCCGATCAGGCCGGTGCCGAGGATGTGGAGGCTCGGCTCGAGGTAGAGGCGCTCGGCCGCCTCCTCCACGTCCGCCTCGCAGCGGCGGAGCGTCTCCGAGACGAGGGCGCGGGCCGCCGCGAGCTTCTCGACGATCCGACGCTCGTTCAGCGAGAAGGACGCCGCGACGACGTAGAGGACGGCGACCTGGTTCAGAAAGCTCTTCGTCGCGGCCACCGCGATCTCCGGCCCGCAGAGGATCGGGAGGTAGAACTCCGAGAGCTCTTGCGGGATCCGGCTGTTCTCGTTGTTGACGAGCGAGACGCGACGCAGGGCGGGGACGCGGGCCCGGACGTCCTGGAAGACGTCGACGAGGTCCTTCGTCTCCCCCGACTGCGAGATGCCGATCAGGAGGTCCGCCGGCTTCAGGGAGTTCAGGTAGAGGGAGCGGAACGTCCCGGGATTGCACGGGAAGACGGCGACGCCGGCGAGCGTGTTGAAGAAGTAGCCGGCCGTCAGCGCGGCGTGGTAGGAGGTCCCCGAGGCGACGAGGAAGGCCCGCCCCCCTTCCTTCTGGGTCGCGCGGATCGCCGAGACGAGCTCCTGGAGGAGGGCCGTGACGCGCCTCCGCTTCTTCCAGACGAGGACGAGATCGAGGAGCGCCGCTGCTTCGGAGGCCTCGGGGACGAGGCGCACGCCGTCGGCGAGGAGCGCCTTCTCGTCGGAGACGAACGGACCGTAGGAGACGAGAAGACCCCGGTGTGCGCGGACCCGGGAGGCGAGCTCCGTCAGGAGCGGCTCCCCGAGGAGGTCCCGGAAACCGCGCCCGAGGCTCGCCTCGTCCGCGGCCCCGTAGAGCTTCAGGAGCTTCTCGACGAGCGCCTTGCAGAGGTCGACGCGGCCTTCGAACGCGGCGAAGAGCCCCTCCGTCTCCGGCGTCCGGAAGTAGGAACGGACGATCTCCTCGAGGTTCTCAGACGAGGAGGCGATCTCCTGGTCCATGAAGTAGGCGAACGGCGGCCGGAGGCCGGTGTCGCGCACGTTCAGCTTCGAGCGGCGGGGCCTCGGCGCGGCGAACGCGATCGGGCCCGCGAGCGGGAAGACGACGTACGCCTTCTCGGTGAACCAGATCCCCTCCCCCTCGGCGAGCGGGACGAGCATCCGGGTCCGCGAGAGGACCGACGTCAGGTCGCTCGAGACGAGGACGAGCTCTCCCGTCTCGTCCGACCCGATCCCGGCGTAGAGGGACGACCCGGACTTCACCGCGACGATCCCTTCCGAGGCCGGGTCGGCGTAGGCGGCGGCGTACGAGCCCTCGACCCCCGCGTCGGCGCGGCGCGCGGCCTCGATCAGGAGGAGCGCCCGTTCGGGGACCGCGACGTCGAGGCCGGCCGCCGCGAGCGCCGCCCGCCCCGCGGCGAGGAGCTGCGCCGGGTCGGCGAGGCCGTCGGCGAAGGCGTCCTCCGCGAGGTGGGTGAGCGCCTCGCCGTCGTTGTCGGAGACGACGTCGTGCCCGCCCGCGGAAAGCCGCGGCCGGAGCGTGTCGGTGCTCGAGATGTTGCCGTTGTGGGCGCCGACGAGCTCGACGCGGCACCTCACGTGGTGCGGCTGGGCGTTCGCGTCCGTGACGGCCCCGTAGGTCGCCCACCGGACCTGGCCGACGAACCGCTGCCCCGCCTCCCGGTCGATCCCGAGCTCCGGGACGACGCGGCTCGGCGCGCCGACCCTCTTGAGGAGCTTCACGCTCCGGTCGGCGCGGACGAAGGCCGCCCCCGTCGAGTCGTACCCCCGGTACTCCAGGCGCTTCAGCAGCTCCCCCGCCTCGTGGCCGAGGCCGGGCACCTCTCGTCCGTGACAGACCGAAACGATGCCGCACATCTGCGCTCACTCCCCTCGTTCCGACGGTGCCGCACGAGCCGTGCGCGGGCGGGACGTCCCGGTCCGCGGCGTTGAGGCGTCCCCGGCGACACGTCGGACCTCTCATCTTGCCTCACGCCGCCCGCCCGCGCGAGATCGAAGGCCGCGCCGGCGCCGCGCGCCGGGACGGGAGATCCGCTCGCTTGACCGCCCGCCCCCGCTCGCCTACAACGGTCGCGCGGGGCCTCTCCCGCGGAGGAGATCATGCAGCCTGTCCGGGATGCCGAGGAGCTCGAGCGAGCCTTCGGGGAGCCGTGGGCCCTCGTCTTCAAGCACTCCACCCGCTGCCCCGTGAGCTCGGCGGCCTGGCGGGAGGTGGCGGCGTTCCGGAAGGCGCATCCGGAGGCCGTCGTCTACGTCGTC
>JAKLER010000464.1 GCA_022711615.1 Acidobacteriota bacterium | reverse complement strand
GCTGAAGGCGAGGGACGCCTTCGCGATCGGGAGCCGCGGGGAGCTGACCGCCGGGCTCGACGTCGAGTCATCGCACGGGATTTCGCGCGAAGAGAGGGTCGCGAGCGGCGTCCCGCTCGGGGACCATAGCTTCCGGAACGTGGCGCCGTACGCGGCCTTCGCCTGGACGTTCGGCGAAGAGGTGAAGGTGACGCCCTCCGCGGGGCTCCGCTGGAACCGCAGCCGGGAGTTCGGCGGCGTCTGGGGGGCTCAGGCCGGCGTCGTCGTCGCGTCGCCCGTCGGCGAGGCGCACGCCCGGTGGGCGCGCGCCTTCAACCTGCCGGGCATCTGGACGGCCGTCTTCACGGAGGGGTACGGCCGCGGCGAGGAGTGGAGGGCGCTCGACCCGGAGCTCGTCGACCACTACGAGATCGGCTTCGCGCCGAGACTCGGTGGGAACGCGGAGCTCGACGTGACGTTCTTCTACGACGACGTGAAGGACGCGCTCCGCTTCGTCCCGCCGCCGCCCGCGCCCCCGCGCTGGGCGAACACCGGTGCCTATCTCTCCCGGGGCGCCGAGCTGACGCTCCGCGTCGAGCCGTTCCCGGCGCTCGGCCTCTACGCGGGCGCCGCGTTCACGCACACGACCCCCGGGAACGTCCCCTTCACGCCCCGCTGGACCGTCTCGGGCGGCGCGATCGCGACGGTCGGCCGCGTGCGCGCGGCCGTCGACGTCCAGTGGGTCGACGAGCGCGACGTCGGGAACCTCCGATTCCCGGGCCGGCCGGGGCGGGTCGCGTCCTACGTCCTCCTGAACGGGAAGGTGACGGCGTCGCTCGACCCGCTCGCGCCCGGCCTCGAGCTCTTCCTCTCGGGCGAGAACCTGACCGGCGCCGACTACGCCTATCGCCCCGGCTACCCGATGCCGGGAGCTTCCGTGAGCGGGGGAGCGAGCCTGCGGTTCTGAGGCCGGCCTCAGCCGGCCCGGCCCGCCGGCCGCGCGCCTCGGTGCTCGCCGCTCCCGTTCGCGTCGTCCGCGTGCGGGCAGGGGAGGACCTCGACGTTCACGTGGGCGAGGCCGAGACCTTCCGGAAGGAGCGCGCGGTAGCCGTCGGGCGTGAGCGGGTCGGCGCTGACGACGGAGACGATCGCCGACCAGCCGTCCGGGGCGATGCGCCAGACGTGCAGGTCGGAGACGCGATCGCCGGCGCGCAGCTCGATCGCCTCCCGGATCGCCGAGAGGAGCGGCTCGGGGGCCTGGCGGTCGAGGAGGACGAGCCCGCTCTCGCGGAGGAGGCCGACCGACCAGCGGGTGATGACGGCGGCGCCGACGATCCCGATCAGCGGGTCGAGGAATCGCCAGCCGAGGAGCGCGCCGCCGAGGAGGGCGCCGATCGCCAGGAGCGAGGTGACGGCGTCGGCGAGGACGTGCAGGTAGGCGCTCCGGAGGTTGTGGTCGTGGCCGTGGGAGCTCCCGGCCCGTCCCCCAGAGGGCTCGCCACGGCGACCGTGCCCGTCGTCGTGCCCGTCGTGCGCCTCTTGCCCGTGCGTCAGGACGAGCGCGCTGACGGCGTTCACGGCGAGCCCGAGGACGGCGACGGCGATCGCCTGGGAGAACGCGACCGGAACGGGGGAGAGGAGGCGCTCGACGCTCTCCCAGGCCATCAGGAGCGCGAAGCCGGCGAGGAGGACGGCGCCGGTGAAGCCTGCGAGGGCGTTCATCTTCCCCGCGCCGAAGCTGAACCGCGGGTCGGTCGCGTGCCGCCTCACCCAGGCGTACGCGAACGCCGAGATGCCGAGGGCCGCGGCGTGCGACCCCATGTGGAGGCCGTCGGCGAGGAGCGCCATCGAGCCGTACCTCAGCCCGGCGCCGATCTCGAGGAGCATCGTGACGACGGTCAGAGCGATGACGATCCGCGTCCCGCGCTCCCCGGGTCGCGACCGGTCCTGGCCGAAGACGTGCTCGTGACGGCGCCCCGTGGCGCAGTCCTCGTGGGCCGCGGAGGCCGGATCGGCCGGGGTCACCGCGGACGGAACCTCGCGACGACCGGGTCGTGGTCGCTCGTCCGCTTCTCGTCCGAGCAGTCCGAGTTCAGGTGCAGGACCTCGATCTCGGCTTCCTTCGCGAGGGCGGGCGAGACGACGACGTGGTCGAGGACCTGCGACGCCCCCTCGAAGTTGAACGTGTAGCGGCTCGCGGCCGGGACTCTGAGGATGAGGTTCTCGAACGGGGCAGCGGAGAGATGCCGCACCGCCTCGGAATGCTCGAAGTCGTTCAGGTCCCCGAGGAGGACGACGCGGGCCTTCGGGTCGGCCGCGAGGAGGCTCTCGGCGAAGGTCCGGATCTCCCGCGCCTGCGCGAGGCGCCGCGCCACTGTCGGAGACCGCGGGGGCTGCACGGAGCCGAAGGCGCGGTCGTCGTCCGACTTGGACGAGATGTGGTTCGCGACGACGAAGAGCCTCTTCCCGCGGAAGAGGAGCTCGACGGCGAGCGAGCGGCGCA
>JAKLER010000463.1 GCA_022711615.1 Acidobacteriota bacterium | reverse complement strand
ACCGACGACAGAATCTCCGATCCGACCCCCGCATGTTGGAAGCCCGATGTGATCCGACACGGAACCGGGTGACGACGATTGCCTGTTGTCTCGGGCGGATTCCGGGAAAGCTTCACATCCTCTGAGAGGAGGCCCGTTCCGTAATACACGATTTCACGCCTGACCCCTGGGTCCTGGGTCCCGCCCGGCTCCTCCGGCCCGAGCTGACGGCCGTCTTCGAGGGCTCCTTCCGGAAGCGCGCCCCCGACGGGAAGGTCCACCTCATCGAGGAGCCCGAGGAGCGCTGAGGGGGGCACGGACGGCGCCGAGGACGCCGGACGGCCCCGGCGCCCTCGAGGCCGGCGACGCGGCGGGCGTTCACGAAGGCGCCCCGGCCGGGCGGACTCCGGGCGTGGAGGGAGAGCGCCCGACCGCGCGTCCGAGAGGAGGGCGGCGGCGGCCCGCTCCGGACGCGACCGTGCCGCACGACGCGACATCCGGAGGGAGAATCGCACCATGACCGCAGCGCCATCGCCCGGCGAAGGGATGCTCGCTCCGCTCCGCGACCTGCTGCCCGAGCTGGAGGCCGCCTACAAGGACGTTCACGCGCATCCGGAGCTCTCGATGCAGGAGCACCGGACGTCGCAGCTCGCCGCCGACCGCCTTCGCGCCGCCGGGTTCGAGGTGGTCGCGGGCGTCGGCGGAACGGGCGTCGTCGGGCTGCTCCGCAACGGCTCCGGGCCGACGGTGATGCTCCGGGCCGACATGGACGCCCTTCCGGTGCGGGAGGCCACGGGCCTTCCCTACGCGAGCCGCGAGACCGCCGTCGATCGCGAGGGGAATTCCGTCCCGGTCATGCACGCCTGCGGGCACGACATGCACGTGGCCTGGCTCCTCGGCGCCGCGGCGCTCTTCGCGCGAAGCCGCGACGCGTGGCGCGGGACGCTGCTCGCCGTCTTCCAGCCCGCCGAGGAGACGGGCGAGGGAGCACGGGCGATGATCGACGACGGGCTGTTCGGGCGCTTCCCGAAGCCGGACGCGATCCTCGCGCAGCACGTGATGGTCGGCCCGGCCGGCCACCTCAGCTCGCGGCCCGGCGTCGTCACCTCCGCCGGAGACAGCCTTCAGGTCCGCATGTTCGGGCGCGGCGCGCACGGCTCCATGCCCCAGGCGAGCGTCGACCCCGTGGTCCTGGCGGCGGCGACGGTCCTCCGCCTCCAGACGATCGTCTCGCGCGAGATCGCGGCGACGGACGCGGCCGTCGTGACCGTCGGGTCGCTGCAGGCGGGCACGAAGGAGAACGTCATCCCCGACGAGGCCGTCCTCAAGCTCAACGTCCGGACGTTCGACGAGAGCGTCCGCGCGCGGGTGCTGGCCTCGATCGCGCGGATCGTCGACGCGGAGGCGGCGGCCTCCGGCGCGCCGCGGAAGCCGGAGATCACCGTCCTGGACAGCTACTCGCTCGTCCGGAACGACCCCGAGGCGACCCGGCGCGTCGCCGACGCCCTCCGGCAGCACTTCCCCGCGGACCGCGTCCAGGAGGCCCAGCCGACGACGGCCAGCGAGGACTTCGGCTGCTTCGGCTCGGAATGGCACTGCCCTTCGGTCTTCTGGTTCGTGGGCGGCACCGACCCGGACATCTACGCCCGGGAGAAGGCGGACGGCCGGGTCGGAGAGATCCCGACCAACCACAACCCCCGGTTCGCGCCGGTGATCCACCCCACCCTGGAAGCGGGCGTCGAGGCGATGGTCGTCGCGGCGCTGGCATGGCTCGCCGCATGACGGGCGTCGAGCCCGCCCTGGCGAGCACGCTCCTCGCCGCCTTCGACCTGGCCGGGACTCTCGTCTTCGCTCTGAGCGGAGCGACGAAGGCCGTCCAGCACAGGCTCGACTTCTTCGGCGTGATGGTCCTCTGCTTCGCGGCGGGCAACTCCGGCGGCATCGCCCGCGACGTCATGATCGGCGCCGTTCCCCCGGCCGCCCTCAGCCACTGGGGGTACATCGCGGTGTCCCTCTTCGCGGGCGGGGTCACCTTCTTCTGGTATCCGCTGATCGATCGCCTGCGGAGTCCCGTCCTGCTCTTCGACGCCGCCGGGCTGGCCCTCTTCGTCGTCTCCGGGACCGACAAGGCCCTTGCGTATCACGCGGGCCCCGTCGCGGCCGTCCTCTTCGGAACGCTGACGGGGATCGGCGGCGGGATGGTGCGGGACGTGCTCGTCGGGGAGACTCCCGCGGTCCTCAAGACGGACGTCTACGCTCTGGCCGCTCTCGTCGGGGCGGGCGCGCTGGTGGCCGGACGGACGCTGCACCTCCCCGCGCCCGTGGCGTCGATCCTGGGCGCGACCCTCTGCTTCGGCATCCGCCTGGGCGCCATGCGCTACGGCTGGCGGCTCCCGTCGGCCCGCCCGGACGGACCGGCGGCGACGGGTCATACTCGGGCCCGACGTGAAGAGCACGATCGGTGAGACGCCCCGACCGGCCGGCCCGTGGCAGCGGAGCGCGCGCG
>JAKLER010000462.1 GCA_022711615.1 Acidobacteriota bacterium | reverse complement strand
GGCTCCGCGAGCGGCGCCGGAGCCACATCGACCTCGCCCTGCAGCTCGAGGAGCGGCTCCGCCGCGAGCCCGACGTGGAGATCCTCGCCCAGGTCCTCTTCTCGGTCGTCGTCTTCCGCTTCGCCCCGGCCGGCCTTTCCGAGCCGGAGCGCGACGCGCTGAACCAGCGGGTCCTCGAGGCGGTGAACCGCGACGGGCGCTCGTTCCTCTCCCACGGCGTCGTGAAGGGAAAGTACGCGCTCCACGCCGCGATCGGGAGCCTTCGGACGGAGGAGCGGCACCTGGATGCCTTCCTCGACTCCCTGCGTTCGGGCCGGGCCCTGGCTGAAACCGTGAAGAGCTCGACCCCGTAGATTACGCGAAGAGCCGGAGGGTGAAGCCCCGAAGTGTCGCCCCGCGCGGCCGGCCCGCGTGTGCAAGTCCCTCCGGGAGAGCGAGATGAGCCTCATTGAACCGAGCAACCGCACCGCGGACCTCTCCGCCCTGAAGATCCGGCGCGACGAGCGCCCCGACCGGGGCCGCCGGGTCCTTCCCGCCGTCGCGACGGCGATCGTCGTCGCGATCGCTGCTTTCCTCATCCTCGGCGGCCGCGGCGTGACCCTCCGCGCCCCCGAGGTCTCCGTCACCCGCGTCGCCCTCGTCACCCCGACGCAGGCGTCGACCGTCCTCACCGCGTCGGGCTACATCGTCGCCCGGAGCAAGGCCGAGATCTCCCCGAAGTCGGTCGGGCGCGTCGCCTGGCTGAACCTCGAGGAGGGGCAGAAGGTGAGGAAGGGCGAGCTCGTCGCCCGCCTCGAGTCACAGGAGCTCGAGGCGCAGCGGAAGCAGTACGCCGCCGCCCGCGAGCAGGCTCTCGCCGAGCTCGTGAACGCCCGCACCGAGCGGCAGCGTGCCGCGCAGCTCCTGAAAGAGGCGGTCGGGAGCCAGCAGGCGTTCGACGGGGCCGACGCCCGCGTGAAGGCGCTCGAGGCGCAGGTCTCCTCCATCGAGGCGCAGGTCCGCTACGTCGAGGAGCTGATCCGCAACGCGGAGATCTACGCCCCGATCGACGGCGTCGTCACCGTGAAGAAGGCGTTCGTCGGCGAGACGGTCTCCCCGCAGGGCTTCGGCGGCTCCGGCTCGGCCGGGGCGACGTTCGCCGTCATCGTCGACCTCGGCTCGCTCGAGATGGAGGCCGACATCAACGAGCAGAACCTCGGGCGGCTTTCCATCGGGCAGCCGGCGGAGGTCGCGCTCGACGCGTATCCCGACAAGCCCTACGAGGCGCGCCTCCGCCAGATCGTCCCGACGGCCGACCGGCAGAAGGGATCGGTCAAGGTCAAGATCGAGATCCTCGACAGGGACGCGCGGATCCTCCCCGAGATGTCGTGCCGCGTCGTCTTCCTGAACCCCGAGGCGAAGGTCGACGCGGAGGCGAAGCCGAAGGTGATGGTCCCGGCGGCCTCGGTCGTCGAGGTGGGCGGGAAGAAGGGGGTCCTCCTCGTGAAGGAGTCGCAGGCCCTCTTCCGCCCGCTCGAGCTCGGCGCGGCGGCGGGGAGCCAGGTGGAGGTCGTCTCGGGCGTCTCCGGCGGCGAGGAGATCGTCGCCGAGGCGGCCGGAACGGAGATGAAGTGGCGGGCGGAGCAGAAGGTCCGCGTGAAGAAGGACTGACGAGGAAGCGATGGCCGAACCCCTCATCAAGATCGAGAGCGTCGTCAAGCAGTACACGCGCGACACGCAGGTCCTCACCGTCCTCGACGGCCTCTCCCTCGAGGTCGAGAAGGGGGATTTCGTCGCCCTGATGGGCCCTTCGGGCTCGGGGAAGACGACCCTCCTCAACCTGATCGCCGGCATCGACCGGCCGACCCGCGGGAGGATCGTCGTCGGAGACGCCGAGGTCTCCGCGATGGGCGAAGGCGCCCTCGCGAAGTGGCGGAGCGAGAACGTCGGGTTCATCTTCCAGCTCTACAACCTCGTCCCCGTCCTGACGGCGTTCGAGAACGTCGAGCTGCCGCTCCTCCTGACGCGCCTGACGAAGAAGGAGCGGAGGAAGCAGACCGAGACGGCCCTCGGCGTCGTCGGCCTCTCCGACCGGATGGACCACTATCCCCGCCAGCTCTCCGGCGGCCAGGAGCAGCGTGTCGCGATCGCCCGGGCCATCGCGACGGACCCGGCGCTCCTCGTCGCCGACGAGCCGACGGGAGACCTCGACGCGAAGTCGGGAGAGGAGATCCTCGTCCTCCTCGAGCGGCTCCACGCCGAGTTCGGCAAGACGATCGTCATGGTGACGCACGACCCGAAGGCCGCCGCGCGCGCCCACCGGCTCGTCCACCTCGACAAGGGGGTCCTCAAGGAGGACGTCCGGGCGAAGGGCGAGAAGGGAGAGATCGGGATCGCCGCGGCCGCGGCGATCGCCGCCGGCAGGTAGTCCGATGAAGATCCTCCCGCTCGTCCTGAAGAACCTCCTGAGGAAGAAGACGCGCTCGGCGCTGACGATCGCCTCGATCGTCCTGCCGCTCTTCGTCATCTG
>JAKLER010000461.1 GCA_022711615.1 Acidobacteriota bacterium | reverse complement strand
AGAGGACCCTTCCGTAGAAGGCGAACTCCTCGTCGGCGAAGGCCTTCGGAAGGTACGTCGCGGCGGACTCGAGGCAACGGAAGGAGAGGTATTCCTTCCACGTCGACAGCGGGACCTCGCGGACGAGCGCCGCGAGCCCCGTGACCGCCTCCGGCTGCCACACGACGAACGCCTGCTGGCCTCCGAGGCCGGCCGCGTCGAAGAAGGCGGACCAGTCGAGGCCGGGCGCGCGCTTCGGGAAATCGTCCCGCGTCCAGCGGTTGTTCCCCTTCGCGACGTCCGACGACTCCTCTCGCGTCGCGTGGTTCCGGGCGATCCGCGTCTCGAGGGCCACGACCCTCTCCGCGACCGCCCCCGCGTCCGCGACGCCGGCGAGGTCGAGGACTTTCGCCGCGTGCCGCAGGTAGCTCTCCCGGATCCGGGCCATGCGAGGCGACGGGTCGAGGTAGTAGTCGCGGTCCGGCATCCCGAGCCCCCCTTGAAGGAGGAACGGGGCGTAGCGGGCCGGCTCGTCGAGGTCCTGCGCGACCCAGAGGCCGAGGACGTTCGGTGTGTAGAGGTCCGTGGCGTTGAACGCGTCGACGTCCGCCCGGAGCGTCCCGCCGAGGGCGCGCGCCAGCCCCGTCGCGTCGGCGACGGCGTCGATCCGGTCCAGCTCGGGCCGGAGGGGCTCGAGCCCCCGGGCCTCGATCGTCGCCTCGTCCAGGAACGTCGCGAACGTGTCGCCGACCTTCCGGGCCTCCGACCCCGCGGGAGCGTTCGAGGCGGCGGCCTCCCGGATCAGGTCGGCGACGCGCTTCGCCGTCCGCTCGGCCATCTCCCCGCTCGAGCCCCAGGAGCTCCGGTCGGCGGGGATCTCCGCGCTCCTCAGCCAGGAGCCGTTCGCCCACGCGAAGAAGTCGTCTCCGGGCGCGATCGAACGGTCCATCCCGGCGAGGTCGATGCCGGAAGGCGCGGCCTCGGGCGACGCCGTGGGGACGCGGGGAGCCTGCGTGCACGACGTCGACGCGAGGAGGCCGGAGAGGAGGAGGGCCCGGGTAAGGAAGGGGCGCATGACGACGAAGATAGGGAGGCGCTTCTCGTCCCGCAAGGAGAACCTCGGCCGCGGGACGGCCCCTTCCCTACAATCACCCCGTGCCCGTCGACGCCCCGCTCGACCCCGCGCTCGACCTCGCCGCCCGCGCCGTCGAGGAGGCCGAGGCGATCCTCGTCACGGCGGGCGCCGGGATCGGCGTCGACTCCGGCCTCCCCGACTTCCGCGGCCCCGAGGGCTTCTGGCGCGCCTACCCCGCGTTCCGCGACCTCGGCCTCCGCTTCGAGCAGCTCGCGAGCCCGCACTGGTTCTTCCGGGACCCCGCGCTCGCCTGGGGCTTCTACGGCCACCGCCTCGGCCTCTACCGGGAGACGGTCCCTCACGAGGGCTTCGGCACGCTCCTGCGCTGGGCCTCGGGGACGAGGCACGGGGCGTTCGTCTTCACCTCGAACGTCGACGGCCAGTTCCAGAAGGCGGGCTTCCCCGACGGGCGCGTCGCGGAGTGCCACGGCTCCATCCACCATCTCCAGTGCCTCCGCGGCTGCGGCGAGCCGATCCGTTCGGCCGAGGGAGTCGTCGTCGACGTCGACCCGGCCACCTGCAGAGCCCGCGAGCCGTTCCCGACGTGTCCCGGCTGCCGCGGCCTCGCCCGCCCGAACATCCTCCTCTTCGGCGACCTCGGCTGGGACGACGCGCGGACCTCGGCCCAGATGGAGACGCTCGGCGACTGGCTCGACGGCGTCTCCGGCCCGCTCGTCGTCCTCGAGCTCGGCGCGGGGACGAGCGTTCCCTCCGTCCGGACGTTCTCCGAGCGGGCGGTGCAGGGCACGCGACGGACCCTCGTGAGGATCAACCCTCGAGAGCCGGAGCTCGGCCGCGGCTTCGGGTCGCCGGCCTCGGACTCCCTCGAGCATCTCCTCTCGACCTCGAGGCACGCGGCGCGCCCGTCGGGGATCTCGCTCCCGCTCGGCGCCCTCGAGGCGATCCGCGCGATCGACGCCCAGCTCGCGGCCGGGCGCCGCTGAGATCCCGCCGTCCGGCATCTCGCGGCCGCGCGCTTCGCGGGCTGTCGCGTTTGCGCGTGTGCTGATACCATGCTCTGATCCGAAACGATTACCCGGGAAATGGTGAAATTTCATCAGGCCCGGGCCGGTAGACTCCTCGTCGGAGGAGGCCTCATGCCCGCCCTGAAGGAAAGACCGAAACCGTTCGTCCTCCCCGAGTTTTGCAAGGGGTGCGGACGCTGCATCAGCGCCTGCCCGAAGCACTGCATCTCGATGGGGACCGAGATCAACCCGAAGACCGGGCTCACGCCGATCGTCCTCGACCTGACGAACTGCAACGGGTGCGGACTCTGCATCGACGCCTGCCCCGAGCCCTATGGCCTTCAGCAGACCCCGGCCGACGCCGACTACGAGCTCCAGGACCCCGCCAAGCTCTTCGGCGACCGGATGACCGACGCCCCCGAGCCGGTCGACGTC
>JAKLER010000460.1 GCA_022711615.1 Acidobacteriota bacterium | reverse complement strand
CCGAGGAGGAAGCCGATGAAGACCTTCGGGTCGGCGACGGTCAGGCGCCCCGCCTCGGCGAGGTACTGCGCCGTCGTCATCTCGTTGATCTTCTCCTCGCTCCCGACCGCGATGACGGCGATGAAGCTCGAGAAGAGCGAGACGGCCGCGATGACGGCCGAGCCGATCGCGATTCCCTTCGTCTCGGCCTTCGTGGTGTTGCCGACCGCGTCGAGGTCCGCGAGGATCTGGCGGGCGCGCTTGGCCGAGCCGGGGGCCTTCGCGTCCATCTCCTTGACGTCGTAGGCCATCTCGCCGATGCCGTTCGCGTTGTCGGCGACCGGCCCGAAGACGTCCATCGAGATCGTGTTCCCCGTCAGCGTCAGCATGCCGATGCCGGCCATCGCGACGCCGTAGGCGATGAAGAGCGGGGGCGTCCCGGCGTAGCAGAGGACCGAGAGGCCGATCGCGCCCGCGATGACGATGATCGCCATGACGGTCGACTCGTAGCCGACGGCGAAGCCCTGGATGATGTTCGTCGCGTGCCCGGTCTGGCAGGAACGGGCGAGCCCCTTCACGGGGGCGTGCCCCGTGTGGGTGAAGTACGAGGTGACCTTGTTCAGCGCGATCGCGAGGAAGACGCCGATGAGGCAGGTGAGCGCGGGGCGGAGGTCGAGGCCGGGGATGCCCCAGTTCAGCAGCCCGCCGAGCGCCGTCGGGTCGCCGTTCGGGAAGCCCGCCTTCGCCATCGGGTTCGCCTCGAGGTACGCCGCGTCGAAGCGGAGGTACGAGAAGCCGAGGGCGAAGAAGCCGCCGATGCTGATGAGCGAGCCGATCCAGAAGCCGCGGTGGACGCTCTTGAGCGCGGTGTCGGAGGTGTCGTTCGGCCCGGCCTTGACCGTGTAGGTCGAGATGATCGAGCCGAGGACGCCGATGCCGCGGACGAGGAGCGGGAAGATGACCCCCTTGTGGCCGAACGTGGCCATGCCGAGGATCATCGCGGCGACGATCGTCACCTCGTAGCTCTCGAAGATGTCGGCCGCCATGCCGGCGCAGTCGCCGACGTTGTCGCCGACGTTGTCGGCGATCGTCGCGGCGTTGCGCGGGTCGTCCTCGGGGATGTCCTTCTCGATCTTGCCGACGAGGTCGGCGCCGACGTCGGCCGCCTTCGTGTAGATGCCGCCGCCGACGCGCATGAAGAGCGCGAGGAGCGTGCCGCCGAAGCCGAAGCCGAGGAGCGCCTCGTAGGCCTTCTCGCTGAAGATCAGGAAGATGATCGTGCCGCCGAGGAGGCCGAGGCCGTCCGTCAGCATGCCGGTGACCGTGCCGGTCCGGTAGCCGAGCTGCATCGCCTCGCCGTAGCTCGAGCGCGCGGCCGCGGCGACGCGGAGGTTGCCCGCCGTCGCGAGGCGCATCCCGACGAAGCCGACCGCCCAGGAGAAGAGCGCGCCGACGAGGAACGCGCCCGCGCGGCCCCAGCGGAAGGCGTTCTCGCTCCCCGTGTACGTCGCGAAGAGGAGGATCGTCAGGACGATGATCAGCGGTCCGATCCGCTTGAACTGCGCCGCGAGGTAGGCGTTCGAGCCCTCCCGGACGGCGGCGGCGACCTCCTGCATCCTCGGCGTGCCGGTGTCGGCCGCGAGGACCTGCCGGGCGAGGAAGAGCGCGTAGAGGAGGCCGGCGACCGCGACGCCGAGGACCGCCATGAGCGCCCCGATCTCGAGGGGCGTGTAGCGCGGGTCGGAGAAGAGCGCGAACGGCTTGAAGGGGGCCGCCTCGCCACCGCCCGATCCGAAGAGCACGGGCGACAGCAGGAACGCGCCGCCTCCGAGGACCGCGAAAGCCGTGAGGCGTCCGGTGCTCATCGGGGACCCTTGCCGCCTGAAAAAGGACATCAGGAAAGCTCGCAACGTCGTACCTCCTCCACGGGACAGCGGACGCCCTTGCAGCACACTCCGGAGAAGCCGCCCGCTCTTCAGGGCGCGAACGGTACGCTTTCCTCTATCGGGCGGCAAGCGAGGAAGCGGCCTGAATTGGGGTCGTCCCGGTCCCGTTTCCGGTGCGCCGGGCCCGGCCGTTACTTGTAGGAGAAGCCGCTCCCGCCGATGAACTCCCGGAGGATGCTCGTCGCCGGGACGTCGTCGGGCCAGACCGGGACGAACAGCTCGAGGAAGCGCCGGAGCTGGTACCCCTTCGCCTGAGCCGGCGAGTCGGGCGGGACCTCGAGGAGGTAGCGATAGGCGAAGTTCCTGAGGACGGCCGTCTCGTACGCGAGCGCCGAGTTGAACATCGCGTCGCAGCGTTCCTGGAACGGGAAGATGTGCTTCTCCTCGCCGGCGCGGACCTTCGGCCAGCGCAGGATCGACGTCTCGGCCGAGTAGTTCCGGTACCGGCGGTCCCGCACGATCCGGCGGAGCAGCCTCGCGTCGCTCGTGCGGATCCGGTTGTGGTCGTCGATGCAGAGCTGCGTCAGGGCGTTGATGAAGATGCGGAACTTGTGCCTCTCGTCCACGGTCTCGGTGAGGCGCGGGTTCAGCGCGTGGATCCCCT
>JAKLER010000046.1 GCA_022711615.1 Acidobacteriota bacterium | reverse complement strand
CGCGCGCGGTGTTCGTCTTCACGACCATGCCGTCGCGGACGGGGACGGTGCAGGAGGCCTGAAGGCTCCGCATCCCCTCGACCTCGACGACGCAGATGCGGCAGGAGCCGATCTGGTGGACGCCCTCCAGGTAGCAGAAGTGGGGGATCTTGACGCCGTTGTGCTTGGCGGCCTCGAGGACGGACCAGTCGCTCTCGGCCCTCACGTCGCGGCCGTTGATGACGAGGTGAACGGGGTTCGTCATGGCTCTCTTCCTACCGCCGGTCGCAGCGGAGGCAGCGCATGGCCTCGGCGATGGCGTTCAGCTTGTGGAAGCCCGCGGCGACCTCCTGGAACCCCTTCCTGCGGGAGTCGGGCTCGAGGAAGCGCATCGGGAACCGCTCGTGCTCGGCGACGTCGGTCTCGTCGGTGGGGCGCGGGATCGGGATCTCCTCCCCCTTGTTCAGGACGCCGGTCCCGCCGAGATAGCGGTCGATGGCGCGAGCGGCGCGCTTGCCGTCGGCGATCGCCTGGATCGCGACGTCGGGCCCGCGGACGACGTCGCCGCCGGAGAAGACTCCGACCTTGCGGGTCATCATCGTCTCCTTGTCGACGACGAGCGTCCCCCACTTGGTGAGCTGCACCTCGTCCCGGTCGATGAACGGGAGGTCGGAGTGCTGGCTGATGGCGGGGATGACCATGTCGGCCGGGACGACGAACTCGGAGCCGGCGACGGTCTTCGGCTTCCGCCGGCCGGCGTCGTCGAAGCCCTTCAGCTCCATCTTCACGCACTTGACGCCCTCGACCCGCCCGTTCCCGAGGAACTCGACGGGCGCGACGAGCGGGAGGATCTCGATCCCCTCCTCGCGCGCCTCCCGGATCTCGCGCGGGTCGGCGGGCATGTCCTCGACCTGTCGGCGGTAGAGGACGGTCACCTTCTCCGCGCCGAGGCGGAGGACGGTCCGGGCCGCGTCGAAGGCGGTGGAGCCGCCGCCGATGACGACGACGTTCTTCCCGACCTCGACCTTCCTCCCGAGGTTCGCCTCGCGCAGGAACGACACGCCGTGCGCGATGCCGGCCTTCTCCTCGCCCGGGATCTCGGCCTTGTTCGGGAAGTGGGTGCCGGTCGCCACGTAGATCGCCTGGTGCTGCTTCTGGAGCTCCTCGAACGTCACGTCCTTGCCGACCTCGACGCCGGTGAGGATCCTCACGCCGACCTGCTCGACGAGCCGGATCTCCTTCGCGAGGACCTCCTTCGGGAGGCGGTACTCGGGGATGCCGGAGGCGAGCATGCCGCCGGCGACCGGGAGCGACTCGTAGACGGTGACGCCGTAGCCGAGGCGCGCGAGGTACCAGGCGCAGGTCAGGCCCGAGGGGCCCGCGCCGACGACGCCGACGGACTCGGCCTTCTTCGGGAAGACGAGGTCGCGGTGCGGCTCGTCGTTCGCGAAGACGTAGTCGGCGGCGTAGCGCTTCAGGTCGCAGATCGCGACCGGCTCGTCGAGCTGCGCGCGGCGGCACTTGTCCTCGCACGGGTGGGTGCAGACGCGGCCGCAGATCGCCGGGAAGGGGTTCTCGCGGCGGACGAGGTGGTAGGCGTCGCGCGGGCGCCCCGCCGCGATGAGGGCGACGTAGCCCGGGACGTCGACGCCCGCCGGGCAGGCGTTCTGGCAGGGCGACTTGAAGAGGTCGGCGCACACGCCCGCGCGGCAGTGCCTGTCGCGGATGTGCTCCTCGTACTCCTCGCGGAAGAGGCGGAGCGTGGAGAGGACGGGGTTGCCGGCCGTCTGGCCGAGGCCGCAGGTGGAGGTCTCCTTGCAGTTCGCGGCGAGCTCCTCGAGGAGCTCGATGTCTCCGTCCTTTCCCTGCCCCTTCGTGATCCGAGTCAGGATCTCGAGCATCCGCTTCGTCCCGATCCGGCACGGGACGCACTTGCCGCAGCTCTCGTCCTGGACGAAGTCCATGAAGAAGCGGGCGACGTCGACCATGCACGAGTCCTCGTCCATGACGATGAGCCCGCCCGACCCCATGATCGTCCCGAGGTGGACGAGGGAGTCGTAGTCGATCGGGGTGTTGAGGTGCTCGCGCGTCAGGCACCCGCCCGACGGGCCGCCCGTCTGGGCCGCCTTGAAGCGCTTCCCCTTCGGGATGCCGCCGGCGATGTCGTGGACGACCTCGCCGAGGGTGATCCCCATCGGGACCTCGACGATGCCGGTGTTCTCGACCTTGCCGGCGAGGGCGAAGACCTTCGTCCCGGTGCTCTTCGACGTCCCGAGCGAGGCGTACCAGGCCCCGCCGTTCTTCACGATCGCCGCGACGTTCGCGAGCGTCTCGACGTTGTTGATGATCGTCGGCTTGCCGAAGATGCCGCGCTCGAACGGGAACGGCGGCTTCTGCCGCGGCTCGCCGCGCTTGCCCTCGACGGAGTGCATGAGCGCGGTCTCCTCGCCGCAGACGAACGCGCCGGCGCCGATCCGGATCTCGACGTCGAAGGAGAACTTCGTCCCCATGACGTTCGGGCCGAGGAAGCCCCACGCGCGCGCCTGCCGGATCGCGGCCTCGAGGCGCTCGACGGCGATCGGGTACTCGGCGCGCACGTAGACGTAGCCCTGGCTGGCGCCGATCGCGTAGCCGGCGAGGAGCATCCCCTCGAGGACGGAGTGCGGGTCCCCTTCGAGGAGGGAGCGGTCCATGAACGCGCCGGGGTCCCCCTCGTCCGCGTTGCAGACGACGACCTTCTCGGCTCCCTTCGCCTTGAAGCCGGCCTGCCACTTGGCGCCGACCGGGAAGCCGCCGCCGCCGCGGCCCCGGAGGCCCGAGGCGCGCATCTCCTGGATGACCTGCTCGCCGGTCATCGTCGAGAGCGCCTTCCAGAGGCCCTGGTAGCCGTCGGAGGCGATGTAGGCCTCGATCGAGGCGTACGGCATCGAGCCGCAGCGGGCGGTCGCGATCTTCACCTGGCGCTTGAAGAACTCGATGTCGGAGAGGTGCGGGACGGGCTCCTTCGTCTCGGGATCGGTCCAGCAGTGCTGCTCGACGACCTCGCGGTGGACGAGGTGCTGCCTCACGATGCCCTTCATGTTCTCGGGCTTGAGCTCGGTGTAGAGGACGCCGTCGGGCTGGACGACGAGCGTCGGCCCGAGGTGGCAGGAGCCGAGGCAGCCGGTCTCGTGGACGGCCGTCTCCTTCTCGAGGCCGGCGTCCTTCAGGGCGGCGAGGAGGGCGTGCTTGACGGCGTGGCAGCCGGAGGAGACGCAGCCGGCGCCGGCGCAGACGAGGAGCTGGTGCTTCTTCCCCTGCTGCTCGGCGTGCCAGCGGGCGGCGATCGCGTCGAGGTCGGCCTTGCTCGCGGGGCGGGTGAGGTTCGGCTCGGGGGTCATCTTCCGCTTCCTCATCACTCGCAGAGGGCGAGGACCCGGTTCAGCTTGTCCGGGTTGACCTGCCTCACGACCTTGTCGTTCACGAGGAGCGCGGGGGCGAGGCCGCAGGCCCCGATGCAGCGCATCACCTCGAGCGTGAACTTGCCGTCGGGCGTCGTCTCGCCGACGCCGACGCCGAGCGTCTGCGAGAGGCGCTTGACGATCTCGACGCCGCCGCGGACGTAGCAGGCGGTGCCGAGGCAGACGCGGATCGAGTACTCGCCACGCGGCTTCGTCGAGAAGAACGAGTAGAACGTCGTGACGCCCCAGACCTCGGAGACGGGGATGTCGAGCTTCTCCGCCACGAGCCGCTGCACGTGGATCGGGAGGTAGCCGTAGATCCCCTGCGCGAGGTGGAGGATCTGGATGAGGCTCCCGGGCTTGTCGCGGAACTCCTCGACGACCTCCGCGATGCGCGCGAGCTTCTCCGCCTCGGTCGCTTCGCCGCACGCGCAGGCGGTGGCCGGGGGCGGAGGGGGGGACGAGACCTGGACCTGCATGGAGCCTCCTCAGGCGGGGCGCGCCGGCCGCTCGCGGACCTCGCGGGCGGCGGAGCGCCGTTGGGATGTCGGGCCACGAAAAAGCCCGGCCGTAGCCAGGCGGACGGAGTCGTGCTGAGCGCGGCGTTTCGAAATCAAGGAGGGTCTGCCCCGAACCGAAATCGTAGTCCCGCGGGCACCTCATGTCGAGGAAATGGTGTTTTCAAACAGGGCAGGATCGGTCCGGTTGTATTTGATCCGGACCGATCGGGTCCGAATGCGCGACCGCCCTTGCGTTCGACTGAGCGCGGCCCGAAAGTCGGCGGAGTGGAGGGAGACGAGGGCGCGCGGACGACGAGCGAGGACGCGGAAGAGCGGACTCTTCGGCGAGCGTTCGTCTTCGCGATCCTCGTCGGCGCGGGGGCGCGCCTCTTCCTGGCGTTCGCCCGCCCTCTGTGGGCCGACGAGGTCTTCACGCTGACGCTGGCGCGACGGCCTCTCGCCGATCTCCTGGCGGCCCTCCGTCTCGACTCGGGCCCGCCGTTCCATTACCTCGCGGCGAGGCTGCTCCTCCTGCCGTTCCCGGCGCCGGGGGCGGCCGACGTCGTCATTCGCCTCCTCTCCGTCGCCGCGTCCCTCCTGCACGTGCCCCTGATGCTGCGGATCGGCCGGCGCTGCGGCGCCGCTCGCACGGGGCTCGTCGCCGCGGCGCTCTTCCTTCTCTTTCCCCTCGCCGTCGCATCGGGCTCCGAGGGGCGCGGCTACGCGCTCGCGTCGCTCCTCGCGCTCGCGACGTTCGAGAGGATCCTCGAGCTGGAGGAGGCTCCGCGTCCGCGGACGGCGCTCGCAGCGGGCCTCCTCGGCGGCGCCGCGGTCCTGACGCACTACCTGGCGGCCCTGCCGGTCGCGGGCGTCCTCGTCTCCGCGTGGGCGCGAAGCCGGCGGCGCCGGCTCGTCGCCCTCGCGGGTGTGGTCGCGGCCGCGACCGCCGCGGCGTGGCTCCCCGTCGCGCTGGGGCAGCCGCGCGATTCGATGGCCTGGAGCGAGGCTCGGCCGCTCGGGGAGCGGGCGCTCCAGTCGGCCGCGAACCTCGGGCTGGGTCTTCCGGTCGAGCCCGGGCCGGCGAGGTACGCGGGGCCGCTCGCCCTCGTCGTCCTCGGCCTCGCGATCGTCGGCGGCCGGGGCGCGCGGCTGCCCGCGGCGGCGCCCCTGCTGATCGGGCTGGGCCTTCTCCTTCCGCTCCTGGCCTTCAGCGGCTCGGCGCTCCTGCCCGATCGGACGGCCCTCGCCTTCCTGCCGCTGGCAGCGTTCGTGCTGGCCCGGGCGCGCTGGGGCGAGGTGGCGCTCGCGTCGGGTGCGGCGTCGGCCGTCGTCCTCGCCCTGTCCCTCCCCGCGTGGGTCCGGCCGACGCCGGCCTCGGAGCTCGCGGCCGCGCTCGGGCCGAAGGTCCGCGGCGGGGCGAGGGTCGTCGCGGCGGAGCTCTGGGGGCCCGAGCTCGACTACCGTCTCGCCCGGGAGGGTCTCGCGGGCCGCGTGACTCTCTTCCCGTCGGACGTGGCGCTCCATCCCGGCTGGTACTCCGACGCCGCCCCCTCCGAGGAGCGGCTGAGGGCCGAGGCGAGCCAGGCCGTCGACGGAGCGGGCGGCGGGCCGTCGCTCTACGTCTTCTCGCCGGCGACGCGGGCGGGGCGGGCGCTGCTCGCGAGCCTCGGGCCGGTCGGCGCGCGCCGGATCGCGGCGGCCGGCGTCTTCGAGATCTGGCTCGGGCCGGCGGGAGGTCCGAGCGCCGGGCGCGCCGCGCCGCCGCCCCGGGGGGAGCCGCCGCTCAGCGCGCCGGCTCCCTCCGTCGGAAGCAGGTGATCGAGCCCCCGGCGCTGTTCGGGATTCCGGCATCGACGTCGTAGTCGCGGGCGAGGAGGGGCGAGCGGAGAAGGGCCCGCTGACCGGCCCGGAAGGCTCCGAGCCGCGCGAGCTGGTCGTCGGAGAGGCGCGCGAGGGCCGTGACCGGGACTCCTCCGAGGACGAAGTTCTCGCAGACGTACCAGGGGCGTTTCGACAGGACGTAGTCCGGGTCGTACTTCACGTCGACGCCCCGGTCGAGCTTCGGGAGGCGGGCGATGTGGGCGTCGTTCAGACCGAGCATGTCGACCGTGGCGAGGCCCGTCTCGTAGGGGACACGCCCGGCCCAGGGGACCGCGATCCGCTCGCCCGGGGGCGTCGCGACGACCAGGTAGGAGGAGAGCCGGAGAGGCCTGGGGTCGAGGAGCTCGGCGAGGTGGTCGAAGGCCGCGCGCGCCGGCCCGCCGGCCGCGCCCGAACGGCGGTCGAGGGCGAGGCCGCGCCGGAGCGAGGTCATGTCCGGGACCTGGGCGAGCGTGAAGGACGCGAGGAGGAGCCCCGAGAACGCCGCCGCGCGGAGGCCGCCGCCCGTGACGCGGCGGACCGCGGCGACGGCGAGCGCTGCCGCGAACGGCAGGACGGGAAGCAGGAGGCGGGCTCCGGGAAACGCCGACGAGTCGCCTCCGACCGCGACGGCGTAGGCGGGGAAGACGGCGAGGAGCGCCGCGGAGGCGCGCGCCGCCCGGCCGCGGAGGAGCACGAGGGCCGACAGGAGCGCGAGGAAGAAGATCGGCAGGAGCGGGCCACCCCGCTCGCCGAGCCAGCGCAGGCCCGAGGCGACGCGCTCGAGGAACGGCTCGCCCGTGTGCTTGGCCAGGTACGTGAGCGGGACGAGGCTTCCGAAGGTCGCGAGGCGAAAGGCGTGGAACGGCACGAGGACGGCGCCTGCCGCGACGCCGGCAGCGACGAGAGGCCTGCGTTCGCGAGTCGCGCGGGCGGCGAAGGCGAGCGCGCCGAGGAGGACGACGACGAAGACGTGCCCCGCGGGGCGGATCGTCACGAGGAGCCCCGACAGGAGGCCGGCGAGGGCGGCCCGTCGCGGGGTGACCTGGCCCGCGGCGTCGGGCGCGTCCCAGGGCCCCAGCAGGGGAATCAGCAGCGACGCGGCGGCCGCGAACGCCACGTTCTCCATTCCCGAGGCGCTCATCGACACGAAGGACGTGGACGTGGCCAGGAGGAGAGCCGCGGCGAGGCGGTCGGAGGCGTTCGGCAGGAGGCGGCGTGTCCCGAAGGCGAGGACCGCGAGGACGAGGAGCCCGGCGGCGAGGCCTGCGAGCTTCGCGACGAGGAGCGGAGGAGAGCCGCTCGCCTCGGCGAGGGCCGCCAGGACGACCCAGGCGTGCGACGTGAAGCCCTCGACGGGCGCCTCGCCGACGTTCCAGACGAGGCCGTCGCCTCGGGCGAGGTTCCGGCCGTACCGGAACGTGATGTACGGGTCGTCGAGGTGAAGCGGGAAGAGGAACGCCGCGTGAGCGAGGAACAGCCCGGCGGAGACGAGGAAGGCGCCGAGCGACGGCAGGAGCGTGAGCTCGCGGCGCGGGCGCCGGGCCTCCGCGGCCGAGTCCTGTGAGCCCATTCTCCCCGCGACGCCTCCGCGTGGAGTCTACTTGCGGGCCGGCGCCGGCGGGCGCCGTCGTGCGCGTCGCGCCCATCCGGCCGAGCGCGAGGGGCGGGCGGGCTCTAGAATCGCCCGGCTTGGGAGAGCCTGTGTGACGGGGCCGCGGGAGGGAACGTCGGAAAGGCGCGTGCGGGCCGCCGGCCGAGGCCCCGAGCCGCGCGGGGCGGTCGCGACGCGGTGAGGGCCCTCCTCGTCGTCCCCCGCCTCCCGGGAACGGGCTTCACCGGAGACCGGGTCCGGGCCGAGCTGCACCTCGAGGCGCTCGCGGAGCTCGGCGCGCGCGTGACGATCGTCGGCGGCGTGCCGCCGAATCGTCCGGTCGCCGCCGTCGCCGGGGCCGAGGAGGTGCGGGGCGTCCCGATCCGGGTCGCGGCCCTTCCGTTCCATCTCACCCGCGCTTTCGTCCGGGGCTGGCCGCTCCAGACCGCGCTCTTCGACGGGGCCTGGGAGAGGGCGCTCGCGGGGTGCGGCCGGTTCGACCTCGTCGTCCTCCTCCTGGCGCGCCTTCAGCCGCGCCTCCGGACGCTCCTCCCGCGGGCCCCGCTCGTGGTCGACTACGTCGACGCGCTCTCGGAAGCGGCGCGGCAGAACGCGGAGCGGGACCCCGCGCTCTGGCGGCGTCTCTACTGGAGGGCGGAAGGGGCGCGTCTGATGCGCGCCGAGCGGGAGGCCGCGCGGGGCGCGCGGCTCCTCCTCGCGACGACGCCGGCCGACGCGGCGGCGCTCCCCGAGGGGACGGAGGCGATCGCGATCGGCGCCCGGATCGGACCGCCCCCTCCGCGGGAGCGCGCGCAGGTCGTCGTCTTCACCGGAAGGATGGGGTACCGTCCGAACGCCGTGGCCGCCGAGCTCCTGCTGCGCGAGATCTGGCCGAGGGTGCGTGGGCGCGTCCCGGGGGCGGAGCTCGTCGTCGGCGGGGCCGACGCGCCGGCCTCGCTCCGGAGGCTCGCCGAGGGCACGCCCGCGGCCCGGCTCGTGAGCCCGGTCTCCGACATGAGGGCGCTCCTCCTCTCCGCGCGGGTCGCGGCCGTCCCCGTCGACATGGGGACCGGGACGCCGAACAAGGTCTACGAGGCGCTCGAGGCCGGCTGCGCGGTCGTCGCGACTCCGGCCGCCGCCGCCCGCGCGGTCCTCGACGGCGTCGCCGCCCCGCTCCGCACCGCGGCCGATCCGGAAGCCTTCGCGCGCGAGGTGTCGGACCTCCTCGCGGACGCGGAGAGCGCCGAGGCGCTCGGCGCGGCGGGGCGCGCGTTCGCCGTGGCGCACGCCGATCGCGGAGAGATCGCGCGCCGGCTCGCGCGGCTCCTCAGCCGCGCCGCGGAGGGCGCGTGAGGCACGCGAGCCCGGCCCGGCGCGCCCTGCTCGCGGCCGGGGACCTCCTCGGCGCCGTCGCGGCGTTCGCGGCGGTCGTCTGGCTCCGCCGGGTCGTCGCGCTGCCGGGGACGGACGGGGTCCTCCCGGCGGAGAAGGTCCCGCTCGACCCGTGGCCGTGGCTCGTCGTCGTCGGGCTCTCCGCGCTCCTCGCGCACTCGCTCGCCGCGACCTGGACCGAGCCGCTCGAGACCCTCCGCGAGAGGGGCGGCCTCTTCGTCGCGGCGGTCCTGACGGCGCTCTTCCTGGTCGGCGCGTTCTTCCTCCTCTCCCGCGCCCTGCCCCGGACGGTCGCGCTCCTCTACGTCCCGGCCGCGTGGGCTCTCCACGCGCTCTTCCGGAGCGTCGTGGACCGCGCGGCGCCGCCGCCCGTCCGCCGTGTCCTCGTCCTCGGCGACGGGGAGGACGCCCGTCGCGCCGCCGCCGCCCTGGAAGCGGGAGAGGCGCCCGGGTACGCGCTCGTCGGCTGGGAGCCCGACGCGGTCGGGGCGATCGCGGTGAGCCGGGAGCCGGGCGCGCCGCGCCAGGCCGACCACGTCGTCCTCGCCTCGGGCAACCCGCGCGAGCGCGAGGCGTTCGCCGCTCTCGTGGAGCGGAGCGCGGCGGGAGGCTTCGAGCTCTGGCTCCTTCCCGGCCTCGCGGACGTCGTCGCCTCGCACGTGGCGACGAGAAGCCTCGGCGACCTCCCCCTGACGCGGGTCGCCGCCCGGGGAGCGTCGGCGCCCGCGTTCGCCCTCCGGAGGCTCCTCGACGTCGTGCTGGGCTTCCCGCTCGCCGCCCTCGCGGCGGTCCCGGTCGCGGTCGTCTCGCTCGTCGTCGTCCTCGAGACGCCGGGCCCGGCCTGGATCCGGCAGCGTCGCGTCGGGCGAGGGGGCCGGGAGCTGCACGTCTGGAAGATCCGGACGATGCGGGCGGACGCCGAGAGGGAGACGGGACCGGTCCTCGCGCGAGTCGGCGACGATCGCGTGACGCGCGTCGGCCGCCTCCTCAGGAAGACCCGCCTGGACGAGCTGCCCCAGCTCCTGAACGTCCTCGGCGGGTCGATGAGCCTGATCGGGCCGCGCCCCGAGCGCCCCGAGCTCGTCGCGGCGTTCGCGGCCGAGGAGCCGCTCTACCGGCTGCGCCACCTGCTGAAGCCGGGCCTGACCGGGCTTGCGCAGGTGATGGGCGCCTACGCCACGAAGCCCGACGTGAAGCTGCGCTACGACCTCGGCTACCTGTTCCAGTGGAACCCCGTCCTCGACTTCTTCGTCCTCGTCCGGACGGTGACGACGGTCCTCCGGGTCAGCGGAGTCTGAGAGGCGGAGGGGGCGGCGGAGGAGCGCCGCCGGACGGGAGCGCGGCCTCGAGGCGCGCGACCTCGGCGACGACGCCGTCCGGGTCGCCGGCCGGCGGGATGGCTGCGGCGAGGCGCGGGAAGAGCCAGACGCCCCGGACGAAGAAGGGGCGGGCCGCGCGGTCGTCCCCACGGGCGATCGCGAGGCGGCCGAGGTTCAGCAGCGTCTCGGCGCGCTCCTCGAGCTCGCGAGAGCGCTCCATCGAGGCGACGGCGCCGGGGAGGTCGGCCGCCGCGGCCCGCGCGGAACCGAGGGCGAGGTGGGCGGTGGCGGACCGGGGACGGAGCGCGACCGCCCGGCGGGCCTCGACGAGCGCCGAGGCGACGAGCTCGCCGCGCGTCGCGCCGGACGTGCCCGGAGCGAGCCGGAGAGCGTTCTCGACGCGCGCGAGCGCGAGGCCGCCGGAGAGGCGGACCGCGGCGCCCGAGGCGAGGAGGAGCGCGAGGAGCGCGAGGGCCGTGCGCCCCGCGCGCCCGGAGGGGAGCGGGAAGGAGCCTCCGACGCGCGCGAGCGCGAGGCCTGCGAGGAGCGCGAACGGACCCGACACCGGGACGATCTGGATCGGGAAGTTCGCGAGCGAGAGGACGAGCACCGCGGCGAGGGAAGCGAGGAGCGCCTCCGCGGGGAGGCCTTCGGGCCGGCCCGGGGACCGCTCCCGGCGGGCGGCGGCCGCGAGAGGCACGAGGAGCGCCCCGAGCGCGAGCGCGAGCGCGGCGGCCGCCGGGAGCCCGGTTTCGGCGGCGACGGTCAGCGGGTCGCTGTGGGCGTTGTCGAAGTGGGCCGAGGCGGACCGGTGGACGAGGCGCCGGCCGAACCTCTCCTCCGCGGCGAGCCGCGCCCTCGCGAAGTCGGCGGAGAAGCCGCCGGGCCCGGCGCCGAGGAAGGGGTGGGCGCGGATCGTCTCGAGCGCCGCGAGGACGCCGATGTCGCGCTGGGTCGTCAGCTCGTCGATCGCGCCGGAGGAGAGCTTCTCCGAGACGCGCGACAGGACGCCCCCGGCCTGGAGGAGCCCGAGGAGGAGGAGGGCGGCGCCGAGCGCGGGGAGGAGCCGGCGCCGCAGGTCGCCGAGGACGAGGATCGCCGCTCCCGCCCCGAAGGCCGCGAGCGGCGCGAGCGTGGCAGCCGCGGCGAGGCCGGCGAGCATCGCGGCGAGGGCGAGAGCGGCGGCGAGCCGCCGCTCGCCCCGGACGAGCGAGGCCGCGGCGAGGAGCGCCGGGACGACGAGGGAGGCCCCGACGTCGCCGGGGTTCCCGATCAGGGCCGTCGCGAAGAAGCGCGGCTCGGGCGCCTCGACCGGAAGCCGGAAGAGCCCCGCGAAGCGCTGGAGGGCGGCGAGGAGCCCCGTGAGGGCGCCACAGCCGACGAGGAGCGCGAGCGCCCGCCCGGCGCTCTCCTCTCCGGGTCGGGTCGCTCCCCAGGCGAAGAGGGCGAGCGCGGGAAGGAGCGGAAGGAGGTCGAGCGGGTCCCGTCCGCGCAGGAGACCGGCTGCTGCCGACGCCGCGAAGAGCGCCAGGAACGCGACGAGCGCCCCGAGCGCGAGGCGCGCTCCTCGGCCGGCGGGCTCGCGCCCTGCGGAGGGCCTCCCGTACGCCAGCCCCAGGAGGACGAGGACGCCTCCCGCCGCCTGGGCGGCGAGCTTCGCGTCCCGGGTGGCCTCCGCGGACGCCAGCGTCAGGACGAAGAAGGGGATCGAGAGCGCGACGAGCGTCCCGAGCGGCGCCAGGAGCTCCCGTCCTCCCGTCGTCGCGTCTCCCGTCCTCTTCGCCATCCCGCGGAGGATAGCCGGGGCGGGCGATTGGTAAAGTGAGGTCGTGCCGATCCTGAAGCCCGAGCCGGACCTCTTCCCGGAGGAGCTCTTCTCCCTGCCGGCGGAGCGCTTCCCCTGGTGGGTCGTCCACGTGAAGTCGAGGCAGGAGAAGCTCCTCGCCCGCGAGTGCCGGCGCCGGGGGATCCCCTTCTACCTGCCGCTCTGCGAGCGGCGGAGCCCGCGCGACCGCCGGGGGCGGGTCGCGTACGTGCCTCTCTTCACCGGCTATCTCTTCGCCAGGGGGGACCTCGAGCACGAGCGGCTCGAGCTCCTGAAGACGAACCTCTGCCTCCAGGTCCTCGCCGTCCCCGACCAGGAGGGGCTGGCGGCCGACCTCGGCCAGGTCCGACGCCTCCAGGAGATGGGCGTGCCGCTCGTCCCGTGGCCGGACCTGACGAAGGGCTCGGTCGTCCGGATCGCGGAGGGCCCGTTCCTCGGGATGACGGGTCGGGTGACGAAGGTGAAGGGGAAGAGCCGTTTCATCGTCTCGGTCCGCTTCATCCACCGGTCGGTTTCCGTGGAGCTCGAGCGGGACGCGCTCGTCCCGGCGGAGCCGGAGAGCCCGCGGAAGCGCTGAGCGCGAGGACTTTTCCCAGGAGGCCCCCCCGGGGCTCCGACTCGAGATCGCGGGGGTGGACGGGCCGGACCGGGACTCTCTCGTCCGTCGGTCCGGCCTCCTCGACGGCGAAGACCTCGACGACGTAGCGTCGCTCGAGGATCGCGTGTCTCACGGTTCCGAGGGGAGAGAGCCTCTTCGCGCGGCGGCCGGCGAGTGAGGGCCAGGCCGCGCGGAGACGGAGGGCCGCGTCGGCCCCCGCGGCAAGCTCGAGCAGCGGGACGACGAGGTGGCCGCGCACGAGGTGGGCGTCGTCGACGAGGACGAGGCGGCCGGCCCGGCGGGCGACGCCGGCGGCGAGGCGGAGCCGGACGGCGGCCTTGCGGGCGCGCGGCGCGGGGAACGCCTCCGGGCGGCCGAGGGCGTGGGCCCGGCAGGCGGGCCGCAGCGGGCAACCGGGGCAGAGCGGGGCGCGCGGGAGGCAGACGAGGGCGCCCAGCTCCATGAGGGACTCGTTGTGCTCCGCGGGGCGCCGGCGGTCCAGGAAGGCCTCGGCCGCCCGGGCGACGGCGGCGCCGGAGGCGCCCGTCCGGCCGTCGCCGGGAATCGCTCCCACCCGCGAGAGGACCCGCGAGACGTTGCCGTCGACGAGGGGGACCGGGGTGCCGAAGGCGAGCGACGCGACGGCCGCGGCCGTGTACGGCCCGACGCCGGGAAGCGCGCGGAGCTCCTCGACGGTGCGCGGCACGCCCCCTCCGAGCTCGGCCACGAGGCGCGCGGCGCGGTGGAGGTTGCGCGCCCGGGCGTAGTAGCCGAGGCCGCTCCAGGCCGCGAGGAGCTCCCGCTCGCCAGCGGAGGCGAGCGCCTCGACGGTCGGGAAGAGCGCGAGGAGGCCCTCGAAGCGCGGTGCCCCCGCGGCGACGGTCGTCTGCTGGAGGACCGTCTCGGAAAGCCAGATCGCCCACGGGTCGCGCGTCCGGCGAAACGGCAGGTCACGGCGGTTCTTCAGGAACCAGCGCCGGAGGGCCGGACGGAGGGCCGCGGGAAGCGGCCCGGGCCGCTCGCCGTGCGTGGGGCGCATCGGCTCCTCAGTCGAGGTGCTTGCGGAGGCGGATGAGGCCCTGCCGGATGCGGGTCTTGACGGTCCCGAGCGGCTGCCCGAGCTTCTCGGCGATCTCGACGTGGGTCATCCCCTGGAGGAACGCGAGCTCGACCGCCTCGCGCTGGACGGCGGAGAGCTTCGACATCGCGGCCCGAACGGCGTCGCGGTTCTGACGGAAGGAGACGACCTCGTCCGGGGCGGCCTTCTCGTCGAGCGGGTCGATGTTCAGCTCGGGGTCGTCGATCGAGACGGTCCGGTCCTCGCGACGCTTCCGGGCGCGGAGACGGTCGATGGCGCGGGAGCGGGCGAGCGTGAAGATCCACGCGGGCGGGGCGCCGCGCGAGGGGTCGTAGCGTCCGGCCTGACGCCAGACCTGCCAGAAGACGTCGAGGGCGACGTCCTCGGCCTCCTCGGAGCTCTGGAGGACCTTCCAGACCAGCGAGTAGACCGGCGCGGAGTACCGTCTGTAGAGGAGGTCGAGAGCGGCCTGGTCCCCTTGCCGGATTCGCTCGACGAGCTCGAGGTCCGCGGGAGCGCCGGCCGTCGTCGCCACGGCCACGACCGGACCGGAAGGCCTCTCCATCGCGCCCGAGGTTACAGGATTTCGACGAATCGAAACGTGGCGAAGGCCGACGGGACGTGGAAATCGGGCGGGGTCGCCCGTCCCGTCGGCGCGAGCGTCTCGTAGCGAAGCGTCTTCCCGCGGGCGATCCGTGTGAGGTTCCCGCGCCGCTCGTCTCCCGGCCGCGGACGGCCGAAGGGAGGGGTCAGCACGGCCCAGGGGACCGAGATGCCGCATCGCCAGCTCGTCCAGCGGGTCGACGGCTCGTCCGCCGGCGTCCCCTCGACGCGAACCCGGAGGCCCGGCACGGGGACGCCGCGGATGACGTTCCAGGTCTCGCGGCTCGCGTGCGGGTTCGCGACGCGGGCGGTGTAGTGGACCCCCTCCGGGTTCACGACGATCTCGAGGTAGCGGGAGGGCTCGGCGGCGTCGGCCCAGAAGAGCTCGACGCACTCGTCCTCCCAGACGTTCTCGTGCAGCCGGCGGCAGCGGACCCGGAGCGGCGGCTCGGAGCGAACCTCGAAGAAGACGTGCAGGTGCCGCAGGCCGCCGAGGAGGCCCACGCGCGTCGCGTCCTCGCCCGGCGCCTCGCCGCGGAGGCCGCCGAGCGGGTGGCGCTCGAGATGCCGCTGCGCCTCGCCTCGCCGCGCGGAGCTCGAAAGGAGCGGGACGGAGACGACGGGCGGCGTCACCTCGCCCCCGGAGGGGAGAGGCCGAGCCGGGCGGCGACGCGCGCGGCGACGTCGACGGCGCGGACGAGCGGCAGGCGGGCCGGCTCGAGCCCCCGGCCGACGTGGAAGAAGATGCCGTCGAGGGCCGGGTCGGGTCCGTACCCGTGCTGCCCCGCGACGTCGGCCGGGAGGAGGACCGGCGCTTCGGCTCCGAGCTTCGGGAAGCCGCCCCGAAGAGCGGTGCCCTTCCCGGCCAGGAGGAGGAGGTCTCCGACGTTCGGATGGTCGAGCCCGAGCGTCGCCGCTTCGCCGCGCAGGGCGACGGTCTCGAACAGGGGCGCCCCCGTCTCGTCCTTCAGGTCGCGCAGGTAGCTCGCGATGTCGGCGAGGACCCCCGCGCCTTCGTCCGGCGACAGGACGCCTCCCGGCATCTCCCCGGCGCGGTTGAGGACGACGAGGGCGGTCCCGCCGGAAACGGCGACGTCCGCGGGCGAGTCGGGGCGGACGACCGGCCTGCCGGCGAGGGAGTCGGTCGTGATCCAGCCCTGGCGGCGGAGGAGCTCGGCCGGATGGACGACGCGCCGGACCGGACGCTGGCCGTGGTCCGAGAGGAAGAGGACGTCGCCGCCGAGCTCCAGGAACCTCAGGTAGCGGGCGGCGGCGCGGTCGGCGATCCGCCACGCCTCCGTCATCGCGGCTTCGGCCCGCTCGGCGCCGGCCGCGTCGAAGCCGGCGGTCCCCGGGTCCGGGGGCATCAGGGAGTGGCCGACCTCGTCGAGGAGCGGCTGGTAGCCGAGCAGGACGTCCCAGTCGCCGCGCCGCTCGGCGACCTCGTAGGCCGCGGTGAAGAACTCCGTGAAGCGTGCGGCCATCTCGAGGAAGGACCTCACGTCGGGCTCGGGCCCCGAGAGGAGGGCCTCGTCCGGCGGCCCCGGCCAGAACCCGCAGCGCCGATCGAGCGTCCTCTGGAAGTCGTCGGGCCAGGCCTCGGTCTGTCCGATTCCGCCGACGTACAGCTCGACGCGGGACGCGTCCGGCGCGAGGCGGAGCAGCTTGATCCAGCGGCCGCGCCGGGCAACGCCGTCGGTCTTCTCGGAGAGCGCGAGCCAGTCGCCGGGACGGAGGCGTCCTTCGAGCTCGCCGGCCTCGTCGAGGGCGGCGAGGCCGTCGTACTCCCGGCGGCCGTCGTCCCGCGTGTCGACCACGACGAACAGCAGGGGGCGCGGCGAGGCGCCGTCCCGTCCGCGGGGCGGCTCGATCCGGACGAGCCGGGGCGGGGAGTAGCTCCGGACCTCCGGAGGGAGGGCGATCGCCGCGTCGGGAAGGACCGCTCCTTCCTCCGGCCCTCGCCAGACGAATCCGCGCGAGCGAAGCGGCGCCCATCGCAGGCCGACGGGCGTCGACGAGCGCGTCGACGCGCCGGAGACTCCCGGCCAGGACAGCGCGGCCACGCGGTGTCCCTGGCGCGCGAGCGCCTCCCAGAGCGTCTCGACCGCCGGCTCCGCCTCGAAGCCGTCGGCGCGGGCCTTCAGCGGCCCGCCCGCAGGCCAGTAGGTGTTCGAGACGATGCCGGTCGCCTGCGGGAGCGCGCCCGTGGAGATCGAGGCGTGCGCGACCGCGGTGAGGGACGGCGTCACGGTCTGCAGCCTCTCCGCGGAAACGCCCTCATGTTCCGCCCGCAGGAAGCCGTCGGGGGAGAGCGCCTCGCGGTGCCGCACGAAGTCGAGACCGCCGGCACCGTCGAACGAGACGACGACGATCCGCCGGGGCGGCTCGGGCGGAGGGGCCGGCGTTGCGGCGACGGCGAGGAGCGGGACGAGGGCGGCGGCGAGGCGGGCGGCTTCTCGAAGACGGGACATTCGCGGCAAGCCTACCGCGTCTCGAGCTTCCGGAGCGCCTTCCGGAAGGACCGGAGCGGCTCCCGCAGGGCGGCCCCTCGCCGTCGGGCCCGCACGGCGGCGCCGAGCGCCTCCTCTTCGAGACACCCGGCGAGGGAAGGGAGACGCGGATCGGACGAATCCCGCGCGGCGGCCCTCGCGCGGGCGGCGACCTCGAGGAGGTCGTGCGCCTCGCCCGCCGCGTCCTGGAAGACCCGGAGGCGATCGAGGAGCGGCGCGGACCCCGGCGCGGGCGGGTCGAGGAGCTCGAGGGCGTAGCGAGCCCGCTTGGCCGCGATTCGCGCGGCGTGGAGCGTGGCGGGGGTGGGAGGGAGAAGCTCGGCCAGGCGCTCGAGGCGGCGGGAGAAGCGCCGGCCGGCGCGCCGCCGGAGGGCGCTGCCGGCTTGCGCGCGCGGGGCGAAGGGCCCTCCGAGGGCCGCGGCGAGGCGCCGTCGCCACCCGGCGACGTCCTTCCGGAGCCGCGCGATCTCCGCGGGGTCGACGCGGAGCGCGGGGAGCTCGTCCGGGAAGACCGCCCGAAGGAGGCACTCGTCCTCGACCCGCTCCGCGAGGAGCGCGCGGCCGACCTCCTCGGAACGGAGCGACGAGAGGCGCCGGCGAACGTCCCGCGCCGCGATCCGGTGCGCGTCGCCGTCCTTCGCTTCCGGAAAGCCGCGAAAGAGGCGGGCCGTCGTCTCGAGGCGCCTCAGCGCGACCCGGACGTCGTGAACGAGGGCCGGGTCGCCTCCTCGGCGGGCGCGCTCCTCGAGCCCGCGGAGCCGCTCCGCCTGGCACGCGAGCGCGTCTTCCAGGAGGGTGAGGATCGGGCGGGATCGAGCGTTCGCCAGCGCGGACCTCCGCCCCCCATCCTAGGCCCGCGGTGCGAAGGCGCCCCTCAGGTCGCCTCGCTCGAGCGGCCGGGGAGCTCGAGCGACGGGTGGCCGACGTGATAGCCCTGCGCGCGGTCGACGCCGAGCTCCCGAAGGATCTCGAGGATCTCCGGCGTCTCGACCCCTTCCGCGACCGTCTTCACCCCGAAGCCCCGGCAGATCTCGGCGATGCCGCGGACGAAGACGCGGTTCTCCATCTTGTGCGGCAGGTCCCTCACGTAGCTCTGGTCGAACTTGAGGGTCGACATCGGCAGGTCGCGCAGGTAGCGGAAGGAGCTGAAGCCGACCCCGAAATCGTCGAGAGCGAAGCGGAAGCCCTCGGAGGTCAGCGCGTTCGTGAAGTCCTGGACGCGTCCGAGGTCGCGGAGGGCGGCCGTCTCGGTGATCTCGAACGTGATCCGCGAGGGGCGGACCCCCTTCAGCCGCGCCAGGCGCGAGATCTCGGCGACGAGGGCGTCGTCCTCGAAGTCGAGGCCCGAGAGGTTCACGGAAACCTCGAGGTCGGGGGAGATCCGCCTGCGAGACGCGACGAGCGCGTCGAAGACGCCCGCGATGACGACGCGGTCGATCGCGGTGACGAGGCCGAAGCGCTCGGCCGCGTCGAGGAACTGGTCGGGGCGGACGAGCGTGCCGTCCTCCTCCCGGAGGCGGACGAGCGTCTCGGCCGCGACGACGCGGCCCGTGGCGACCTCCGCGATCGGCTGGAAGACCGGCACGAAGCGGGCGCCTGCGAGCGCGGTCCGGATCCGGTCGGCCTGGCCGCGGAGGAGGCCGATCCGCTCCCGCTCCCGCGCGGCCGGATCGTGAAGGATGAAGCGCGCCCGTCCCCGCGCCTTCGCCTGGTGCATCGCGAGGTCGGCCGCGAGCATCAGGTCGGAGGCCCTCTGGCCGTGGGCCGGGTGGAGCGCGACGCCGACGCTCGCCGTCAGCTGGAGCGGCCTCCCCTCGAAGGTCGGCGAGAACTCCGTCAGGAACCGGACGAGGCCGTCCGCCTCGAGGGCCGCTTCGGCGGCGTTCGTCTGCGGGGCGATCAGGCCGAACTCGTCGCCGCCGAGCCGGGCGAAGACCCGCCCCGGCTGCAGGTCGACGAGGAGGGCCTCGCCGAGGCGTCGCAGGTACTCGTCGCCGGCCGCGAGGCCGTGCGTGTCGTTCAGCGCCTTGAAGTCGTCGAGGTCGAAGAACAGGAGCGCGAGCGCCTGCTTCGCGCGGGCGGATTCCTCGATCGCCGTCTCGAGGAGCGCCTGGAACGCCGTCCGGGTCACGAAACCGGTGACCGGGTCGATCGCGTCGGACGTCCCTTCGGGCGGCCGCGCCGTCGGGAGCTCGATCCTCCCCGTCGCAGGCGAGGCGAGCTCCCGGGCGACGGCGACGACCCGGGACGGACCATCGCCGGGAAGGTGGCGGGCCGAGACCCGGAAGGCCTTCCGGCGCGAGCCGCTCTCGAAGGCGACCCGGGCCTCGACGCCCGTCGCGCGCGCGGAGCCGGACGCCGCCGCGAGGAGGGCGTCGCGGGACTCGGGGTCGTTCCAGAAGGGGAGGAGCTGGCCGAGCGGAGCGCCCGTCCCTTCCGGAGCGGGTGCCCCTTCCGCCCGGGCCGCGGCGTTCGCGGCGAGGAGCCGGCCCTCTCCGTCGAGGACGGCTGCGGGGTCGGGGAGGGCGGCGAACGCGAGCGCCTCGAGCGCGGGCTTCTCGGCTCCCGGCTTCGGGAGGGCGACGGTGTCGTAGCCGGGCCGCCGGCGCCGCTCCTTCACGCGCCGCCCGCCGGGCGGGCCGCCATTCCGGCGACCGCGCGAAGGGGCTCTCCCGTGAGCCGGTAGACCTGCCACTCCGACATCGGGACGGCCCCGAGCCGCTCGTAGAAGCCGATGGCGGGCGCATTCCACTTCAGGACGCTCCACTCGAGCCGGCCGCAGCCCCGCTCGACGGCGAGGCGGGCGAGCTCGGCGAGGAGCCGGCGGCCGAGTCCCAGCCCGCGCCGCTCCGGGACGACGTACAGGTCCTCGAGGTACAGGCCCGGCTTCGTCAGGAACGTCGAGTAGCTGTGGAAGAAGAGGGCGAACCCCGCGGGCGTCCCGTCGACCTCGGCGAGGATCACCTCGACGTACGGCCGCGTCCCGAAGAGGTGCTCCTCGAGGGCGGAGGCGTCAGCGAAGCACTCGTGCGCGAGTCGCTCGTAGTCGGCGAGCTCGCGGATGAGCCGGGCGACGACGGGGACGTCCTCGCGCCGGGCGGGGCGAATCGAGATTTCGGTCCCGTTCACGGGCGGGGATTATCGCGCGGCGCGCAGGATCTGGACGGCCACCGCCGTCGTGCCGTTGATGACGAACTGGATCCCGATGACGGCCGTGATCAGCGCCATCACCTTGTTCGTGA